>JAZBLS010000036.1:0-21550 GCA_037033365.1 Actinomycetota bacterium
TCATGGGCATCGGCGTCGTGCTCGGCATCATCGCCGCCGGCATCCTGACGATGATCGGCAGCTTCGAGCCGTCGGAGGCCGTCGACGTCGTCTACCCCCCTGGACAGGTCTTCGGTTTCCTCCTGCTCTGGACGGTTCCGGTCGGCATCGCCCTCGGCGGCGTCGTCGGACTCATCTTCGACCGGCTCTCGCGCCGCAGCGCCCGCACCGTGCGCGTCACGCACGAGACGATCATCGAGCAGGACTGACCCGCGAGGGCTGCTAGGCGAGCTCTGCGATCACCGGCCGGATCGCCGCGTCGAACGAGACGACGTCGCGCCGCAGCCCGTCGGTGACGGCCACGGTCAGCGCACCGATCCACCAGATGCCGCGCTGCGAGAACGGCAGCACCTGCACGTTCAGCTCGAACGAGTGCGCGCGGCGTCCCACCTCCCGCTCGAACTCCGCGATCGCGCTCGCGTAGGCGCGGTAGGCGTCGCCTCCCGTGCCGACGGTCGCGCGGTGCCCCGTCGATGCGCGGATCGACGACAGGTAACGGTCGTGTGCGATCCGCGCGAAGTGCAGAGCGGATGCCGCGTGCGGAGAGATCGCCTCGGCGAGCTGCTCCGATCCGGATGCCGGAAGGGCGACGAGCGTGTCGAAGCCGTCGACCAGCTCGAGCGGGACGCCCGAGGGATGAGCGCGCGGCTCGACCGTCATGTCCCAGTACTCCCGCCACTGCCGCTCCAGCTCGGGAGTCGTCTCGACCGCGTCGGGCGCGCGCACCGGCAGGTCCCGCAGGCTCGGGAGGTCCTCCGGGGCGCGGATGCCGAGCGACTGCCGCAGCGCGAGCGCGACGAGCACCGGAACGCTCGCGTCTTCGCGGATCAGCCACTGCGGCTTGTCGGACATGGCCCCATCGTAGGAGACGCTCGCGTGTTCGCGGCAGGGTCGACGGCCGATGCGCGGCCGAATCCCTGGCTGCCCCTCGGTCGCTCAGGTGTGGATGAGCTTCTGCCAGTCGTCCGGCACGCGGCCGGCCGGCCCGGGGACGGGCTGATCCGCGGGGTGGCTGGTCGGCGCCGTCAGCTCGGGGCCGTCGACGACGACCTCGTCGGGGTAGTCCCAGTACCAGTCCTCACCGGGCTCGAAGCTCTGGATGAGCCGGTGTCCGGTCTCGTGGAAGTGGCCCGTGGCGTGCTGCCCCGGCGACGTGTCGCAGCATCCGATGTGACCGCACGCCGCGCATCGCCGCAGGTGCACCCAGAAGCCGCCCTGCTGCTCGCACTCGACGCATCCGGTTCCGGACGGTGCCGCATTCAGATCGATGTCGGAACTCATGTCTCCCTCTTTCTCAGTACGCCAGGGCGCGGTGGACGGACGCCACTGCGCTCGATCCCTCGCCGACGGCGGCGGCGACACGCTTCATGGATCCTCGGCGGACGTCCCCCGCGGCGAACACCCGCGGATCCGACGTCTCGAACGGCAGCGGCTCACGGCCGAGGCGCTGCCACTGATCCAGGGTCTGCACGCCGACATCGGTCCCCGTCCGGATGAACCCCTCGGCGTCGCGGTCGAGCGTCGGCAGCCAGGACGTCGCCGGCGTCGCTCCGATGAAGCAGAACAGCCCGCGGGCGTCCACCTCGCCGACGCTGTCGATCCGCACCGATTCGAGCGCACCGTCGCCGTCGAGGCCGATCACGTTCGAGGAGGTGTGCACGCGTACGCGGGGGTCGTCGGCCAGCCGATCGGCCAGATAGCTCGACATACGGGAACCCAGATCGCCGCCGCGCACCACGAGGTGCACGGGCGAGCCGTGGGCGGCGAGGTACAGTGCCGCCTGGCCGGCGGAGTTCGCGCCGCCGACCACCACCACCGGCTTCCCCTGGACCTGACGCAGCTCGAGCGGTGTGGCCGCGTAATAGACGCCGGAGCGCTCGAAGTCCTCCCAGCGATCCAGATCGAGGCGGCGATACGCGGCACCCGAGGTGACGATCACGCTGCGAGCCCGCACGAGGCGCCCGTCGGACAGGGCGACGTCGAGCAGATCGGTGCCGACCCTGGTCAACCCGACCGCCTCGCACGGCGCGTACACCCGGACGCCGAACTTCAGCGCCTGCAGGATCGCCTGGCCGATCAGGTCGCCGCCGCTCACTCCGAACGGGAAGCCGAGGAAGTTCTCGATGCGCGAGGTCGCGGCGGCCTGCCCGCCTGGCGCGACGGCGTCGAGGAGCACGGTGCTCAGTCCCTCGGACGCGCCGTAGATCGCCGCAGCGAGGCCGGCGGGGCCGCCGCCCACCACGACGAGGTCGACGATCTCGTCGGCCTGCGCGTGGTAGCTCAGCCCGAGCTGCTCCGCCACGAGCCCGGGTGTCGCGCGCAGGAGGGGCTCGCCCTGTATGAACGCCACCGGGAGGTCGTCGAGCGTGATGTCATGCGAGTCGAGAGACCCGAGATCGTCTGGCGGCAGGGCGACGGCCTTGTGCACCAGGTCGAGGCGCTCGGCGAAGCGCCGCAGGGCCAGGAAGTCGTTCGAGGAGCCGGTGCCGACGAACTTGAGGGTCATCGCAGCCGGCCCCACGCGCAGAGACTCGCGACGTGCCCAGAGCGCGTGCAGGATCAGGTCGCACAGCTCATCGTCCTCGTTCATGAGCGAGCGCAGACCCGCGCGCGTCACGCGGTGCACGCGCCCGGCCTTCGTGACTCTCGCCGACAGGAAGGCGCCCTGCCCGTTGAGCAGTCCGAGCTCGCCGGCGAACGTGCGCGGTCCCATCGTGGTGATGACCGCCTCGCCGATCCAGCGCAGGGCGTCGCGGACGATCTCGACCTCGCCGGACTCGATCACGATCAGGTCGTAACCGGGCTCTCCCGTGCGGAACACGTAGTCGCCCACCGCGACGTCCTCCGGGGTTCCCGCGGCCATGAGCCGTTCCCATTGCTCGTCGGTCAGCGTCGGCGACATGACCGGATCGGTCTCGACCCTGTGCTCCTGCTCGTGCTCGTGATCCACGGTCATGTCAGTTCCCTCCGGCGCTCGTGGTCTCGGCGGTGCTAGCCCGCAGCGCGCGGATCAGGGACTGCGCGTCGTACGGCCCGGTGTGCCGACGCCCGTTGATGAAGAGCGTGGGGACGGCGGTGATGCTCGTCGCCTCCGCGTCGAGCATGTCGTCCCGCACCCGCGCGGTCACGTCCGGGGCGGTCAGGTCGCGTTCGAATCTGTCGACATCGAGTCCCAGCGAGCCCGCCAGCCTGATGATGTCGGAGGGGAGCTGCCGGTCCTGATCGGCGAACAGGCCGCGCTCGAACTCGAAGAACTTCCCCTGCTTGGCCGCGGCTTCCGAGGCCTCGGCGGCTGCGAGGGCGTTCGGATGCTGCTGCGTGAGGGGTGCGTGGCGCCATACGTAGCGCAGCTCAGGGCCCAGTTCGTCGAGCACCTCATGCACCGATCCCGTCGCCTTGAGGCAGAACCCGCACTGGAAGTCGCCGTACTCCACGATCGTGTACGGCGCGTCCACAGGCCCGAAGACGTGATCCCGCCGCGGGTCGACCGGTCGGACGAGGCGCTGTCCCGCGTCGGTCTCCGGGTGCCTCCGGTCGGATATCCGGAAGAGGATGACGCCGAGCACGAGGGCGATGACGGATGCCGCGAGCACCCCGACGCGCGCCTCGTTCTGCGCGTTCGGGTCGTCGATCGCGAGGTCGATGATGAAGAGCGAGATCGTGAAACCGATGCCGGCCAGCGCCGCACCGCCGGCGATGCGACCGGAGGTGAGGCCCGGCCCGAACTCGCCGAGATGGAGGACTCGCAGGATCGCGGTGGACCCCCAGATTCCGACCAGCTTGCCGACCACGAGACCGACGACGATGCCCCAGGTCAGCGGGGAGCGCACGGCAGCCGCGAGGATCTCGCCGTTCAGAGTGACGCCGGCATTGGCGAGGGCGAACAGGGGGAGGATCACATACGCGACGTACGGCGCGTACGCGGTCTGCAGTCTCTCGTTGATCGAGATGGACTCGCGCAGACTGTTGGCGGCCGCGCGGGCGTACTCGGTGCTCGGGGACTGGCGGAAGGTGCGCGCGAGTTCGAGGGCGTGCTCCACATCGCGGCGATCGGGGCGGTAGACGGGGACCAACAGGGCGATGGCGACGCCGGCCAGGGTCGGATGCACGCCGGACATGGCGAACGCGAGCCAGACGACGATCGCCAGGGTCGCGTAGATGGGGCCGCGTCCGCTCTTCAGGTAGCGGACCAGGTAGATCCCGACGAGGCCCGCGGCGGCGATGAGCAGCGGCATCGGCGTGAACGAGTCGGTGTAGACCAGCGCGATGATGCTCAGTGCTCCGATGTCGTCGACCACCGCCAGCGCGAGGAGGAAGACGCGGAGCCGCCCCGACCCCCGCGGACCGATCAGTGCGAGCGCGCCGACGAGGAACGCCGTGTCCGTCGAGATCACGACGCCCCAGGCCGCGCCGTAGCCCGCCTGGCCCGCGATGAGGACGAAGAGCACGGCGGGCAGGGCGAGACCGGCGATCGCCGCGACGACGGGGACGACAGCGCGGGACCAGCTCGTGAGCTCGCCGATCGCGAACTCGCGTCGCACCTCGAGTCCCACCGTGAAGAAGAAGATCGCCATCAGAGCGTCGTTGACGAGGGCGTGCAGGGTGAAGTCGAGCTCGAGGTCGCCGACACTCACCGTCGTGTGCGTCTCCCAGAACCCGTGGTACGAGTCGGCCGCCACGTTCGCCCACACGATCGCCAGGACCGTCGCGAGCAGGAGCAGCAGCGCTCCGAGCCTCGTCTGCCCCATCCGCCCGATCGAGTCGGCGATCGAGGCGAGCCGTCGCGTGCGGTGACGCGACGGCCCCGGGTCTGACGTGCGTGAGGTGGAAGGCGGCGGGAGAGCGGTCATGGGGCCTCCGGAAGTCGTATCGGTTGTCAGTTTCGCGCGCCGACGGCGATCTGTCCATGGATCGGGGTGAGGACGCCTGGCGAGATCGGTGTGCTGGCTGGCGGTAGTCTTGAGATGTGGCTGCCTCCCCCACCAACCCCTATTCCGAAGCCGGCGTCGACACCGCTGCAGGTGATCTCGCGGTCGAGCTGATGAAGTCGTCCGTGCGCGCGACGCACGGACCCGAAGTGCTCGGCGGTGTCGGCGGATTCGCCGGACTGTTCGACGCCAGCGCGCTGCGCGACTTCCGTCGCCCGCTCCTCGCGACCAGCACCGACGGTGTGGGCACGAAGGTCGCGATCGCGCAGGCCATCGACAAGCACGACACGATCGGCCAGGATCTGGTCGGCATGGTCGTCGACGACATCGTCGTGGTGGGTGCGAAGCCGCTCTTCATGACCGACTACATCGCCTGCGGCAAGGTCTACCCGCAGCGCATCGCCGACATCGTGCGCGGCATCGCCGAGGCGTGCTCCGCCACCGGCACCGCGCTCGTCGGCGGCGAGACCGCAGAGCACCCCGGCCTCCTCGGCCACCGCGACTACGACGTGGCTGGTGCGGCGACCGGCGTCGTCGAGGCCGACGCGATCCTCGGATCCGACCGCGTGCAGGACGGCGACATCGTGCTCGCTATCGAGTCGAGCGGGCTGCACTCCAACGGCTACTCGCTGGTGCGGCACATCGTCACCAAGGCGGGCATCACCTACGCCGACAACGCCGCGGACTTCGGCACGACGTGGGGTGAGGCCCTTCTCGAGCCCACGCGTCTGTACACGCTGCCGCTCCTGCGCCTGATCGACGAGCTCGGCCCTTCGACAGGCTCAGGGACCCAGGGCGGCTCAGGGACCCAGGGCGTCCACGCCCTCAGCCACGTCACCGGCGGCGGCATCGCGGCGAACCTCGCCCGGGTGCTCCCGCAGGGGAGCTGGGTCGAGGTCGACCGCAGCACCTGGTCGCCGAGCCCGGTCTTCCGGGTGCTCAGCGACATCGCGGGCTCCACCCTCGAGTCCGCGGAGGGGACCTGGAACCTCGGGATCGGCTTCCTCGCCGTCATCTCGGCGGCGAGCAAGGATGCCGCGATCGCGGCCCTGGCCGCCGAGGGCATGCCCGCATGGCAGGTCGGCACGGTCGGGTTCGGCCCGCGGCCGGACGGAGAGTTCGAACAGGGCGCCAAGGGCGTCGACGGCGGAGCGGTGCGCCTGGTGGGCGCGTACGCGGACGGAGCGAAGTAACAACACATGTGCGGCATCGTCGGAATGGTCGGGTCGGCCCCGGTCAATCAGGACATCTACGACGCTCTCCTCCTGCTGCAGCATCGCGGCCAGGATGCGACGGGCATCGCCACGGCTGAGGCGAACGGCGTGATGCACAACGCCAAGGCGCAGGGCATGGTGCGCGAGGCGTTCCGCACCCGCGACATGCGCGCGCTGCTCGGCAACGTCGGCCTCGGTCACGTCCGCTACGCCACCAAGGGCACCGCGTCGAGCGAAGAGGAGATGCAGCCGTTCTACGTGAACGCGCCGTACGGCATCATCCTCATCCACAACGGCAACCTCACGAACACGCGAGAGCTGACGGCCGAGATGGCCAAGCGCGACCGCCGTCACCTGAACTCCTCGAGCGACACCGAGCTGCTGCTCAACGTGCTCGCGGGCGAGCTGCAGACCACCACCTCGACGGTCGACCTCGACCCCGAGCGGATCTTCGAGGCCGTAGCCCGCACGCATGAGCGCATCGAGGGCGCGTACGCCGTGATCGCCGTGATCGCCGGCTACGGTCTGCTCGCGTTCCGCGACCCCTTCGGCATCCGTCCGCTGATCCTCGGCCGCCGCCCCTCCACCGTCGCCGGTGCCGAGGGCAAGGACGAGTGGGTCGTCGCGAGCGAATCGCTCGTGCTCGAGAACGCCGACTACGAGGTCGTCCGCGAGGTCGAGCCCGGTGAGGCTGTGTTCATCACGAACGACGGCGAGCTGTACTCGAAGCAGTGCGCGAGCGACCCGACGCTGGCGCCGTGCGCGTTCGAGTACGTCTACCTCGCGCGTCCCGACTCGATCATGAACGGCATCTCGGTCTACGAGTCGCGCCTGCGCATGGGCGACCGCCTGGCCGACACGATCGCGAAGCACGTCCCGATGGACAAGATCGACGTGGTCATGCCCATCCCGGACTCGTCGCGGCCTGCCGCGATGGAGGTGGCCCGCAAGCTGGGCATCGAGTACCGCGAGGGCTTCTACAAGAACCGCTACGTCGGCCGCACGTTCATCATGCCCGGCCAGGCGGTGCGAAAGAAGAGCGTCCGGCAGAAGCTCAACGCGATGTCGGCCGAGTTCCAGGGCAAGAACGTCCTCCTGATCGACGACTCGATCGTGCGCGGCACCACCTCGAAGCAGATCATCCAGATGGCGCGGGATGCCGGAGCGGTCTCCGTGACCTTCGCCTCCGCGGCGCCGCCCGTGCGGCATCCGCATGTCTACGGCATCAACATGCCCTCCCGGCACGAGCTGATCGCGCACGGACGCACGATCCCCGAGATCGCCGAGGAGCTGGGCTGCGACCACCTGGTCTACCAGGAGGTCGACGACCTCAAGGCCGCGATCACCGAGGGCTCGGTGCTGTCCGACCTCGACATGAGCTGCTTCGACGGCCGTTACGTCACCGGCACCGTCTCCGACGAGTACCTGGCGTGGGTGGAGGGGTCGCAGACCTCTTGATGTCCGGCGCGATCGGGACGCCGGTGGGTATGCCGCTGTGGCGGGGGCGCGCGCTCGCCCTGCTCGGGATCGTGCTCGTCGCGTTCTCGCTGCGTTCTGCCGTGGCGTCGCTGTCGCCGGTGATCGATCACGTGGCCGAGGAGTTCCCGGTGTCGTCCGTGGTCGTGGGCCTGATCGGCGCCGCGCCGCCGGTCTGCTTCGCGGTGTTCGGTTTGCTGACCCCGCTGTTCGAGAGGCGGTTCGGGCTCGAGAAGGTCGCGGTCGCCGCCATCGCCCTGATCGCGGCGGGGCTGCTCCTGCGCGGCTTCGCCGTCGATGCCACGTCGCTGCTCGGGGCGACGGCCGTGGTGTTCGCGGGCGTGGGCTCGGGCAACGTGCTGCTGCCTCCGCTCGTGAAGAAGTACTTCCCCGACCGCCTCGGCCTCATGATGACGGTCTACTCGACGACGATGGCGGTGTCGACATTCGTGCCGCCGCTCGTGGCCGTGCCGCTCGCCGACTCGTTCGGGTGGCGAATGTCGCTCGGACTCTGGGGCGTGTTCGCCGCGGTCGCGCTGATCCCGTGGGTGACGATGCTGCTCACCCGTCGGACGCATGCCGTCGGTGTGGTCGAGAAGCCGATCCTGAAGCCGTCGGTCGACGCCCTCGAGAAGGAGCGCGCCGCCTCCGTCGCCACCGGCCCGATCGTCACCCGTCCCGCGAATGCGCGCATCTTCGGGCGCCTGTGGAGCATCCCTCTCGCCTGGGCGATCGCGCTCGTGTTCGCGACATCGTCCACTCTCGCCTACGTCTCGTTCGCGTGGCTGCCCGCGATCCTCATCGAGGTGGGAGGTGTGACCCCGACGGACGCCGGACTCCTACTGTCGCTGTTCGGCCTCATGGGCATGCCGTGCTCGCTCATCGTGCCGGTGCTCATCGTGCGGCTGCAGGCGACTCGTCCCGTGTTCTTCGTCTCGATCGGCCTCGGTCTGGCGGGCCTTACGGGGCTCCTCCTCGCACCGACGTTCGCCCTGCCGCTCTGGGTCGTCCTGTTCGGTCTGGCGCCGGCGCTCTTCCCGCTCAGCCTCGTGCTGCTCAGCATCCGCACCCGCAGCGCCGAGAGCGCCGTGGCCCTCAGCGGCTTCGCGCAGAGCATCGGCTACGCGGTCGCCGCCGTGTTCCCGTTCGTGATCGGCGTGCTGCACGACACGACGGGTGGGTGGCAGGTGCCGCTGCTGCTGCTCGTCGGCGTGCTGCTCGCGTCGATCCCCGCCGGGTGGATCGCGGGTCGCCGCAGCTCGATCGAAGACGAGTGGGAACGCCGGCACGGTCGCTGGTGACATTCTGCGGCCCGACACACGTTTTGCGGCCCCGGACGCCGACTCAAGGCCGCAGAACATGCGGATGGCCGCAGAAGTTCACGCGGCGATCTGTGCCCGGACACGACGAAACCCTCGTGTCACGCACGGGGGAGACGACGAACAGAAACGGCGGTCAGGCCTTTTCTAGTTCGTCCTCGTCTTCGTCGGCATACTCGTCGGCCCACTTGTCGACGTACGCGTCTTCGGAGTCACTCGGATGCCCGAGCTCACGCTCCAGCGCGGAGTAGTTCACAGACGGACTGAAGGACTTCAGTTCGCGTGCGATCTTGGTGTGCTTCGCCTTTTGACGGCCACGGCCCATGCGCGAGACCCCCTCACGAGTTAAGCGGCGGGCATTCAGGGGCCCGATGCATTCACGACACCGGCTCGCGGCCGGTAAGAGTAGCATTCAGAATAGCACGCGGGTAGACCGTCCTGGCCGACGCCGGGCTGGGGAAGGGAGCGATCTTCATGACCGACAGCACCTCCACACCGTCCGAAGAGCAGGCACAGAACGCGACGCTGCAGAAAGCCGTGATCGTCGGCATGCAGCCGGGTCAGTCCGCGCACGTGATCGACGAGGCCGCACGGTTCGCGCGGCTGCTGCGAGTGCCGCTCGTCGTGGCGCACGTCGACGTCACGCGGTTCGTGACGTACGAGGACCCGGACGGCTACGTCCACTCCGCGCCGATCGACATCAACTTCGATGCCGGCGTCGCCGAATTCGACGCGGTGCAGGCCGAGGCTGCCGCCGCGCTCGACGGAACGGGGATCACGTGGACGGCCCGCCAGCTCGTCGGCGACCCGGCGCTCGCGATCAAGCAGCTGGCCAACAAGCTCGACGCGCAGCTGATCGTCGTCGGAACGCGCAAGCGCGGAATCGGGGAGTCGATCCGCGAGTTCTTCACCGGTTCGGTCGCCGCGCGGCTTGCGCATCGCCAGCATCGGTCCGTCCTCGTGGTGCCGCTCGAAGAGCCCGTGCCTGACTCGCAGCCCGAGATCTGGACCGAGTAACCCTCACCCCGTTGCCGACGCCCCATCTGCGCGACGACGCCCCACCTGAGCGGCGTCGGCCCGGTGGGGCGTCGACGGCCAGGTGGGGCGTCGGGTGGCGTGGGCTCAGCGCCCGAAAGTCGAGAGCGCGCTGGTGATGCCGCGGGCTGCGGCGTCCAGTCCGTTCTCCAGGTCGGTGACGACGGATGCCGGCAGCGTGCCGCCCTGCGCGATGTGGGTGCGGAGGTCGGTGCGGACACGCGCGCGGAAGGCGTTGATCACGGCATCCGCCCTGTGCATCTCTTCGCGGCTGACGATGCGCTCGTCGTCCATGGGGGAGCGGGGGCGGGACTTGGATGCCGCGCGGTCGTCCTTCTCGGCGGTGGCGAGGTCGGCCCGGAGGCTCTTCATCGCCTCCTTCACGCTCTGGCGGACCTCGTTGGCGATGAGTCGCACGGAGTCGGTGAGTCCCGCCTCGATGCCCGCGAGGTCACCCTCGCGCGATGCGAGCTCGGTGCGTCCGGCATCCGTGATCGCGTAGATCGTGGTGCGGCCGTCAACGGTCTTGGTGACCAGGCCCTCCTCCTCGAGCTTCGCGAGCCGCGGGTAGATCGTGCCGGCGCTGGGCGTGTACGTGCCCCCGGTGCGGTCGGTCAGCGCCTGGATGATGCCGTAGCCGTGCTGCGGGGATTCCGCGAGCAGCGACAGCAGGTACAGGCGGAGGTCGCCGTGGGAGAAGACGGCGGGAGTCATGCTTCCTCCCACTCGGCGTCGTTCTCGATCGACTGCGGAGCGCGGCGGAGGACCGTGACGCCGCCCGAGACGGAGTTGACACGCAGGTCGACGAAGCGTCCGGCGAGCTCGCCCGTGGAGCCGGTGTAGTTGCCGAGTCCGGCAGAGCTGCGCTCCACGCCGTCGATCAGCAGGCGGCCGCTCAGCGACCGCAGCACGTAGTTCGCCGCCAGTGACTCGTCGAGACGCACGGTCGTGCCGCCCGAGACCGAGTTCACCGTGATGGTGTTCACATCGCCCGCGGAGTCGACGAGCGTGGCGCCGGAGACGGTGTCGATCGTCGCCTTGCGGATGGTGCCTGTCACCGCGACATCGCCCGAGACGCTGTTCGCGCTGATCGAGCCGGTGAGGCCGCGGACCTGCACGTCGCCCGACACCGAGTTCACGGTGAGGTCGCCGATGAGGGTGTCGACGATGACGTCGCCCGACACCGTGTTGAGGCGTGCGTCGTTGCGGATGCCGGAGACGAGCGCTCCGGCGCTGACGACACCGAGGGTGAGGGCGATCGAGCGGGGGACCGCGACGCTGACCTCGGCCTTGGGGCCGCCGGAGCCGAAGTTGCGGAACACCTCGAGGAAGTTGTCCCAGCCGAGCTGCGGGTGGTCGATCTCGACCTCGCCGTCGCGGGATTCGATCCGGAGGTCCTTGGTGGTGACGCCGTGCACCTCGATGCGGATGCCCGGTTCGTCGTGCGCGATGACGTCGACCTGACCGCCGACCAGACCGATCTTCAGCCGGGTGACGTTCTCGATGTCGATGACGCGTTCGTCGCCGGGGGCGATGAGCCACTTCTCGGTCATGTCTGCTTCTCCTGTGTTGAGACGGATCACGATATATCGTGTTCGAGAACATTAACACGAT
The DNA here is from genome assembly GCA_037033365.1 of Actinomycetota bacterium. Taxonomy (GTDB): domain Bacteria; phylum Actinomycetota; class Actinomycetes; order Actinomycetales; family Microbacteriaceae; genus Microbacterium. The sequence goes on from JAZBLS010000036.1 coordinate 11,626, forward strand.
ATATCTCGAATGTGTCAAGAGGTTCGTGAAAGGCGCACCGGTCGTCGGGCCGGATGGATGCTCAGATTCCCCGCGGATGCCGAGAACGGCGATTCGGGCATCCATCTGTCCCTTGGGCCTCCGCCGTGCAGGGGAGATCGACGCGAGGGTTCTTGACACTGACGTAGCGTCAACTTCTACCGTGGAGATATCGCCCCATGAGAGGAGGTCGCGATGACGGAGCGGGACTGGTCGATCCAGGAGATCGCACGACTCGCGGGCACCACCAGCAGGACGCTGCGCCACTACGGCGACATCGGCCTCCTGGCACCCTCACGCATCGGGCACAACGGATACCGGCACTACGACGAGACGGCCCTCGTGCGCCTGCAGCGCATTCTGCTGCTGAGGGAACTGGGACTCGGGCTGCCGCAGATCGGGGAGGTGCTGGGCCCTTCGGCAGGCTCAGGGGCCCAGGGCGGCTCAGGCCCTTCGACAGGCTCAGGCCCTTCGACGGGCTCAGGGACCCAGCGGGTGGAGGCGGCGGCGCTGGAGACGCACCTCGCGCTCCTTCGTGAGGAACAGGAGCGGCTGACGCGGCAGATCGCGTCGGTCGCCAAGACCATCGACGCACTGAGAGGAGGTGAAGAACTCATGGCAGAGAACATGTTCGACGGCTTCGACCACACGCAGTACAAGGACGAGGTCGAGCAGCGCTGGGGCCCCGCGGCGTACGCCGACGGCGACAGCTGGTGGCGCGGGATGACGGATGCCGAGCGCGCCGACTGGCAGCAGCGCGTCGCCGACCTCGGTCGCGACTGGATCGCGGCAGCCGAGAGCGGCATCGACGCGGCATCCGACGACGCCCAGGCACTGGCGCGTCGTCACGTCGAGTGGCTGACCGGGATCCCTGGCACTCCTCGAGACGATGTCAAGGCGTATGTGATCGGACTCGGCGAGATGTACGTCGCAGACCCGCGCTTCGGCGCGAACTACGCGACGTCCACCGGGGGCACGCACGGAGCGGAGTTCGTCCGCGACGCGCTCCGCGTCTACGCGGAGGCGAACCTGTAGCCCTTCGGCAGGCTCAGGCCCTTCGACAGGCTCAGCCCCTTCGACAGGCTCAGGGACCCAGTGGGTTGCTGAGCCTGTCGAAGCATCCATAGTCAACTGCCCCACCCGCGCGCAAGAGCCGGAGCGGATGCCGCGCGTGGGCGTAGGGTCAGGACATGGTCAGCCGCCGGAGACGCACGGACGCAGCGCCGCTCTTCGTGGCGGCGACCGTGGCGTATGCCGCGAACGCGGCCCTCGGCACGGCGGTGGCCGCCCGACTGATCGACACGCGGAACTTCCGGTGGGTCCACCACGCGCTCTACATCGCGACGTGCGCGACCACCGCGCTCGCCGGATCCGCGTTCCTCTGGGGATCGCCGAAGCGGGCGAGCCGCCGTGCCGCTCTGGCCCTCGTACCGGCCGCAGCTCCGCTCGCGGCCATCCCCTACCTCGGAACGCACACGCGTCGGCATCCGCTCGTCGCGCTCGCCGCCGCCCCCTTCATCGTCGCGGGCCTCGTCTGCTCGCGCATCCCCTCCGACCGGAAGTGAATGCATGGAACTCCTGGATGCCATCCGCCGCCGCAAGACCACCAACGGGCCGTTCCTTCCCGACGCGGTGTCGGAGGAGCACCAGCGGATCCTGCTCGAGGCGGCAGGCCGGGCGCCGTCGCAGCTGAACAGCCAGCCGTGGCGCTTCGTGGTCATCGAGAACCGCGAGACGATCGACCGGATCGCACGCATCTCGGGGGAGAGCATGACCGAGGCGATGTCGAACGGCACGTTCTTCGAGCGCTACAAGCCGTACTTCCGCTTCAGCCAGGCCGAGATGGAGGAGAAGCGCAGCGGGATGCTGTTCGACAAGCTCCCGGCGGCCCTCCGCCCGTTCACGAGCCAGGTGTTCACGAAGCGCGGCCAGAAGCTCATGAACACGTTCGGGGTGCCCAAGACGCTCGGCGAGGAGAACCACAAGCTCGTGGCCGGGTCGCCGCTCCTCCTCGGCGTGATGCTGGACCGCAGCGAGTACCGGCCGGGGCAGCTGTCGTCGTTCTATTCCGTGTTCAGCATGGGCGCCGCGATGGAGAACGTCTGGCTCACGACCGTCGAGCTCGGCATGGGCATCCAGTTCATCTCGTTCCCGATGGAGGTGCCTGGGCGCTGGGAGGAGATCAACGAGCTGCTGCACGTGCCGGACGACCTCGAGCTCATGGCCGTGTACCGCCTCGGCTACCTCCCGCACGATCAGCGCCGACCCGCGATCGACTGGTCGAGCCATCAGCGCAAGCTCGCCTCCCAGTACGTGTTCCGGGAGAGCTGCGACACCCCGCAGCAGGGGTGGGACGAGCCGCTGCAGCCCTCAGTCGACCGGTGACCGCGGGATCTCCGTCAGGTCGCTGAGCGCCGGGCCCTCGATGCGGGTGCCGTCGGCCGCGAAGCGGGAGGCGTGCAGCGGGCAGTCCCACGTGCACTCGGCGTCGTTCCAGTCCAGGACGCCGCCGAGATGCGGGCACACCGCGCTCACCGCTCGGGTCACGCCGTCGACGGTCGAGATCGCGACAGGTCGGCCACCACGGTTCGCCACGACGCCCCTGCCCTCGGCCGGCCGAGGCACGGGGACGGGGCGCGTCTCGGCGCCCACCCACCCGGACGTCGCGGCCGCCGCGACCTTCGCTCCCTCCGACGCGCCTTTCGCGAGGTCGGCGGGAACCGTGAGCCTCGTACCGAGCTTCACCATCCAGCTCGGGCGCTCCTTCATGCGCTCGCCGAGGATCGCGGCCGTCAGTCGCAGTGCGGCGGCGGGGGCGTTCGACAGGCCCCACTTGGCATAGCCGGTCGCGAAGCGAATGCTCCCGAGACCGCGGGGCATCGCGCCCACGAACGGGATCTCGTTGTGCGAGCGGTAGTCCTGCGCCGACCAGCGGTGCGTCTCCTCGGCATCCGGGAAGTATCGGCGCGTCCAGGCGACGATGTCGTCGACCGCGGCGGCCTCGCCGTCGGACCGCCCGACCGGGTGGCTGTTGCCCCCGACGATCAGCTGCGCAGTGCCGGCCGGGCCGTCTGCCGGCGACACCGGGCGGATCGAGCGCGACGGGCTGTCGACCGACATGAACGTCGACTCCGGCACGGGACCGTCGGTGCGGAACGAGACGCAGTAGGAGCGGAAGTTGCTCATCTTGGCGAAGTACAGCCCCCGGTCGAGGATCGGGTAGCCGGTCGCGATCACGATGTCCTTCGCGAACATCGGGCCGGCGGTCGTCTCGACGCGGGGCTCGGGCAGCGCATGCGAGCCCGTTACCCGGATGCCGGTGTGCAGGGTTCCGCCGGAGGAGAGGAGCTCCTCGGCCAGGGCGCGAGCCACCCGCACGGGGTCGATCGTGACCTGGTCGTCCAGGGCCACGGCTCCGGCGAGCGGGAAGGCGGTCCCGGCGAGATCGGTGGCCGAGAGCATCCTGGTGGGGAGCCCGGCCTCGCTCGCTGCGTCGTGCTGCGCGCGGACGGCATCCAGGCCCTCCGCGGCCTGCGCGTACGTGTGGTCGACACGGCGCTCGTAGTCGACGCCGGCGTGGTCGGCGAATCCGGTCAGCCAGTCCATGCCGTCGCGATTCGCCTCGACGTACGCGCGCACGAGCGAGGCCGAGTGGTGACGACGGATCTCGGCCAGCCGCTGCCCCTGCAGGAGCGTGAGCTTGCCGGTGTTGCCGCCTGTCGCCAGCTCGGCGACCGCTCCCGCCTCGATCACGGCGACGTCGAGGCCTGCGCGCGTGAGCATCACGGCCGTGCTGAGGCCGGTGAGACCGGCGCCCACGACGATCACGTCATGCCGCGCGCCGGGGTCGAAGGGAGAGCCGAGGGGGAGGGTGCTGTCGAGCTTCCACAGGGGCTTCATGTCGACAGTCTTGTCGTCCGGCCGCTCCCACCCAACGGGTTGACATCGGCGACTCGACCGGTCAGGCCCGCGGCTAGAGTGGCCGGGTGACCCTGCGCCGCCTGCTCCTCGTGTTCCTCGGGGGCACGATCGGCACGGCTGCGCGGCTCGGCCTGGCGCTCGCGATTCCCGACCCCGCGGGCATCCCCGTCGCGACGCTCGCGGCGAACGTGCTCGGCGCGCTGCTGATCGGCATCCTCACGGCGCGGCTCCCCGTCGCCACGGACGTCCGCGTGTTCCTCGGCACGGGCGTGCTCGGCGGCTTCACGACCTACAGCGCGCTCATGGTCGGCTCGGTGGCGCTCTGGGCCGAGGCACCGCTCCTCGCGGCCGGATATGCGGTGGGCAGTCTCGTGCTCGGGCTCGCGGCCGCAGCTCTGGGGCTGTGGCTCGGACGTCCTCGGCAACGGTTCACGACCGACGAGGCATCGCCGTGAGTCCGCTCCTGTTCGTCGGTGCGGCGCTCGCCGGAGGGCTCGGGGCCGTGCTGCGCTATGTGGTGGACCAGGCCGTCGCGCGGGTCGCCCGGCGGCGCTTCCCCTGGGGCATCCTCGTCGTCAACATCACCGGATCCTTCGCGCTCGGCGTCGTGACCACGGCGCTGCCGGGTGCGGCGTTCCTCCTCGGCGCCGGGCTGCTCGGCGGCTACACGACCTTCAGCACGGCCATGCTCGACGCCGTGGCTCTCTGGCGCGACGGCGAGCGCGGAGCATCCGTGTTCGATGCCGTCGGGATGATGGCACTCGGCCTCGTCGCCGCGGGTCTCGGGCTCGCCCTCGGCGCCTCGTCCTGACCCCGCGTTCGGGCGGATTTCCAGGAACCCGCGTCAGAATGTACAAAAGTACATGTACGCGCGTACACGTTTCGAGCCGAGACGGAGGGGGACCGGATGCCACGTCGCCGCCGTGACCCCGAAGCCCGCCGTCGCGAGATCGTGACCGCCGCCGCCGAACTCATCATCGAGGTCGGCGTCGACGCCGTCTCGCACCGCAAGGTCGCCGCCCGCGCGGGCGTGCCGCTCGGGGCGACGACCCAGTACTTCTCGACGCTCGACGACCTGCGCGCCGCCGCCCTCGGCGCCCTCGAGGCCGAGATCGAGGTGCGCGTCGAGCAGACCAGGGCCGCAGTCATGGCCGAGGGTGCGACTCCCGCCGGAATCGCGCGCCTGGTGCGCAAGAGCCTCGACGATGCGCGGGCGATCCAGGCCGACCGGGCGGTGGTCACCGCCGCCGTGCACGATCCCCGCGTGCGCGAGTTCGCGCGGCACTGGTCGGACCAGATCGTGAGCTTCCTCGCACCCGTTCATGGGGAGGACCGCTCCCGGGCGGCCTCCGTCTTCCTCGACGGCGTACTCTGGCATTCTCAGATCCACGACGAGCCGCTCGATGAAGAGCTCATCCGCGACGCCCTCATCGGGATCCTCACCCCCGGTCAGGCGTCCGTCTCCGCATCCACCGCCGCAGCATCCCGATCGAGAGAGTAGCCGCCGTGTCGAACCTCGCCGTCCTGAGTCTGAAGAACCGGGCGCTGATCGCGCTGATCACGATCGTCGCCGCCGTGTTCGGCGGACTCGCCCTGACGAACCTCAAGCAGGAGCTCATCCCCTCGCTCGAGCTGCCGAACCTCATGGTCATGACGACCTACCCCGGCGCCTCGCCGGAGGTCGTCGAGAACGACGTGTCGACGCCGATCGAATCGGCGATCCAGGGCGTCCCCGGCCTCGAAGGGACGACGGCGACCAGCACCACGAACGCCTCGATCGTGCAGGCGACCTTCGCGTACGGCACGAACCTCGCAACCGCCGAGCAGAAGATCCAGCAGGCGATCAACCGCATCTCGGCCCAGCTGCCCGAGGATCTGAGCCCGCAGGTGCTCGCGGTCTCGATCGACGACTTCCCGGTGATCCAGGTCGCGGTGACCGGGTTCGACGACGCCGAGAACGCGCAGGCCGAACTCCAGAACGTCGCCATCCCCGACCTCGAGGACGTCGACGGCGTCAACGCCGCGCAGATCATCGGCGGCGTCGGTCAGCGCATCACGATCACCCCCGATGTCGCGGCGCTCGCGGCGCTCGGTGAGAGCCCTCAGGCCATCAGCGACGCCCTGCAGCAGAACGGCACGCTCTTCCCCGGCGGGGACATCACGGAGAACGGTCAGACGCTCACGGTGCAGACGGGCGCGAAGATCACCTCGGTCGACGAGATCGCGTCGCTGCCGCTGGTCGGCACGAGCGCGACCATCGGCGAGGTCGCCACGGTCGTGCAGGAGAGCGACCCGGTGTCGTCGATCTCCCGCGTCGACGGCGAGGATGCGCTGTCGATCTCGATCACGAAGCTCCCCGCCGCCAACACGGTCGAGGTCTCCCAGGGCGTCATCGCGGCGCTCGACGAGATCGGCGAGGCGTTCCCGGATGCCGAGTTCACGATCATCTTCGATCAGGCGCCGTTCATCGTGCAGTCGATCGAGACGCTCGCGACCGAGGGGCTGCTCGGGCTCGTCTTCGCGGTGCTCGTCATCCTCGTCTTCCTGCTGTCTGTCCGCTCGACGCTCGTCACGGCCATCTCGATCCCGACGAGCGTGCTGATCACGTTCATCGGACTGCAGGCGTTCGGCTACTCGCTGAACATCCTCACGCTCGGAGCCCTCACGATCGCGATCGGCCGCGTGGTCGACGACTCGATCGTCGTGATCGAGAACATCAAGAGGCACTACGTCGGAGACGCCGACAAGGGCGACGCGATCCGTCTCGCCGTGCGCGAGGTCGCGATGGCGGTCACCTCGTCGACCATCACCACGGTCGCGGTGTTCCTGCCGATCGTCTTCGTCGGCGACATGGTCGGGGAGCTCTTCCGGCCGTTCGCGATGACGGTGACGATCGCGATGGTCGCCTCGCTGCTCGTGTCGCTCACGATCGTCCCGGTGCTGGCCTACTGGTTCCTCCGTCCTGGCAAGCCGCTGCTCGATGAGGACGGCACGCCGATCGACCCGGAGCACCCGGATGCTCCGCCCACGCGTCTGCAGCAGGCGTACCGTCCGATCCTCGGGTGGACGCTGAAGCACTCGGGCGTGACCGTGATCATCGCGGTCGTCGTCCTCGGGGCGACCCTCGCGGCCGCACCGCTCATGAAGATCAACTTCCTCAGCGACTCCGGCCAGAACACCATGACGGTCACGCAGGACCTCGGCCCGACCGCGAGCCTCGAGACCAAGTCCGAGGCAGCGATCGCGGTCGAGGACGCTCTGCTCGACATCGATGGCATCACCCACGTGCAGGCGTCGATCGGGTCGAGCGGCTCCGCCCTGCGCGACGCGTTCTCCGGCGGGGCCGGTGTCACGTACTCGGTGCTCACCGACGGTGACGCCGACCAGGAGAAGCTGCGCGCCGACGTGCAGGACGCAATCGACGGGCTCAGCGACGTCGGCGAGGTGTCGGTCGCGGCATCGGCCGGCCTCGGCTCGAGCGACATCGAGATCACGGTCTCCGCGTCGAACTCCGAGGACCTGCAGACCGCCACGGACGCCGTGGTCGACGAGCTCGACGGGCGTGACGGCATCGGCCAGGTCTCCGACAACCTCGCTGCGGCCCTGCCGTACCTCGCGGTCGTCGTGGACAGGGCGGCCGCGGCCGAGCGCGGACTCTCCGAGGTGGCGGTCGGTGGGCTCGTCTCGAACACGATGCGTCCGCAGCAGGTCGGCACCGTCGAGATCGACGACACCGCGCTGACCGTGTACCTCGCGACGTCGGAACCGCCCGCCACCGCGCAGGCGCTGCGCGAGCTGACGATCCCGACCGCCCTCGGTCCGGTCCAGCTGCAGGACATCGCGACCGTCGAGGAGCGCAACGGGCCGACGTCGATCACCACCGAGCAGGGCCGTCGCACCGCGACGATCACCGTGCCCCCGGCATCCGACAACCTCGCCACCGCCACGCAGTCGGTGAACGACGCACTCGCGGCCGTCGACCTGCCGGACGGTGCGTCGGCGGAGGTCGGCGGCGTCGCGACGCAGCAGGCCGACTCGTTCTCGCAGCTCGGACTCGCGATGCTCGCCGCGATCCTGATCGTCTACGTGGTCATGGTGGCGACGTTCAAGTCGCTCCGCCAGCCGCTGCTGCTGCTCATCTCGGTGCCTTTTGCGGCGACCGGTGCGATTCTGCTGCAGATCGTCACGGGCGTGCCGCTCGGCGTCGCCTCGCTGATCGGGGTGCTGATGCTCATCGGCATCGTGGTGACCAACGCGATCGTGCTGATCGACCTGGTGAATCAGTATCGGGAGAAGGGTCTGTCGACCGCGGATGCCGTCATGGCGGGTGGCGAGAAGCGTCTGCGACCGATCCTGATGACCGCGCTCGCGACGATCTTCGCCCTCACCCCGATGGCGCTCGGCATCACCGGGCACGGCGGATTCATCTCGCAGCCGCTCGCGATCGTCGTGATCGGCGGACTCATCTCCTCGACCGTGCTGACGCTCATCGTGCTGCCCACGCTCTACAACCTCGTCGAGGGTGCCAAGGAGCGGCGCCGCGCGCGAAAGGCGGGTTCCGGCTCGGGCGATGGCGATGCGCCCGTGGTCGACGGCCCGCACCCGACGGACGGTCCGACGCCCGCACTGGCCGGCGCACCGGCATCCGGCTCGGGCCTGCCGCACGCTCCGCAGCTCACGCGCCGCGAGCTGCGCGACCGCGGGGAGTAGTCGCCCGCCGCCGGCTCAGGTGCCCTGCGGGGGTGCCTGGGCCGGCGACCTCGGTTGCCGCCTGCGTCAGTCGAGCGTGATGCCCCACTCGAGAGTCCAGGTCTCGCCGGGGGCGAGTCGGCGGATGCCGAGGCCGCTGTTGAGCGCATCGGCCGGAGCCGTCATGGGCTCGATCGCGAGGGCGAGGTCGAGCCCGGGATACTTGTCGGTCGTGAAGACCTGCACGAAGTCGAATCCGGCGCCCTGCCACAGCGTCAGGCGGCGCCCGTCCGGCGCCGTGAGGGAGTGCCGGACGAGACCGTCGGCGTCGCGCGCGAGGTCGGTGAAGCCCGTGTCGAGCGAGGCGTCGCCGAGGCGGATGCCGTCGCGCAGCGCCGCGTCGGCCGGACGCGTTCCGGTGGGGAGCATCCGCTCGTCCGTCTCGAACGCGGTCTCGGCCGGAACGCGCAGCACCAGCTCGTGCGGGTCGACGTCGCCGATCGTCAGGAACGGGTGGGTTCCCAGCGCGACGGGGGCAGCGCTCCCGGAGTGGTTCGTGAGGGAGTGGGTGACGTCGATGCCGTCCGTCCGCATCACGTAGGTGACGCTGGTGTCGATCAGGTACGGGTACCCGGTCTGCGGCACGATGGTCGCGCGGAGGGTGGTGGCGGCATCCGTCTGCTCCACCTCGTAGGCCGTGAACCGCAGCAGTCCATGACTGGCGTTCCCGAGCTTCGGCTCGGTGATCGCGAGCTGTCGCTCCGTTCCCTCGTCGTCCCATCGACCGTCGCGCACGCGATTCGGCCACGGCGCGAGCACGACGCCCGAGCACGACGGGGTGGGGGAGTCCAACGGGTACGGGGAGATGAGGTCGACCCCTCCGACGCGCAGAGAGCGGAGCGAGGCGCCGACCTGCGCGATCTGGGCTGAGACGTCGGCGAGCTGGAGGTGCACCTGGAGACCGGTGGGGGATGCGGTGTTCACTCCGCAATCGTATGGCGAGCAGTCCGTCGCCGGGGACGGAGGACTCTCCCAGGTGCGACCGGTACACTGGATAGCGTCGGCTTCGGACACCCGCGCACAGCGCGGACGTTTTTGTGTAAGAAGTGTGAGTCCAGGGGCCGATGGTGAGCGTCGATCGACGTAAATCAACCATCACATGAATGGCCCCGGCCGCAGTCAGTCCGGAACCCCGAGCCCGATCACATTGGATCAGGCGGTGGGTGCGTGCGCGTGTGCGCAGCGCTGTTCTCGTGCGAGAACTCAGAAGGACACACCCATGCCCAAGAACAAGAAG
>JAZBLS010000037.1:0-21487 GCA_037033365.1 Actinomycetota bacterium
CCGATCGCGACCGTCCCGCACTCGCTCCGCACCGTCGACGTCGCGACGAGCGAGGACGCCACCGCGCACCACCAGCGCTCCGACGTGTGCGCCGTGCCCGCCGCGGGCGTCGTCGCCGAGGCCATGGTCGCGGTCGAGCTCGCCCGCGCGGTACTGGAGAAGTTCGGTGGCGACAGCGTCCGAGAGACCCGTCGCAACCTCGAGGGCTACCTCGCCGGCATCCCGGCCGAGCTGCGGACCACGCCCGCGTCCGAGGCGGCGCTCATCGCGCATGACGAGCGGGGCTGAGGACCTCACGCTGGTGCTGGTCGGCCCGATGGCGGCCGGCAAGACCAGCGTCGGTCGTCGGGTAGCGCGCAAGCTCGGTCTGCGCTTCGTCGACACCGACAAGCGGGTGGTCGCCGAGCACGGCCCCATCCCGGAGATCTTCGCCGCGCACGGCGAGCCCCATTTCCGTGACCTCGAGCGTGCGGCCGTGGTCGCGGCGATCGAGGAGGGCGGGGTCATCTCGCTCGGCGGGGGAGCCGTGACCGATGAGGGCACCCGCGAGTTGCTGCGGGAGCAGGCCGTCGTGTATCTGACGGTGACTCCGGAGGCCGTCGTGGCCCGCATCGCGGGAGGCAGTCGACCGCTGCTGGCAGGGGACGACCCCGTGGCGCGCTGGACACGCATCTTCGAGGAGCGCCGACACCTGTACGAGGAGGTGGCGACGGCGACCTTCGACACGTCGCGCCGCCCGATGCAGCGGATCGCGGACGACATCGTCACATGGAGGAGAGAGCACGGATGAGCACGACGACCATCAGCGTGACGGGGGAGACCCCCTACGACATCTCGATCGGTCGGGGCATCCTCGACCGCGTCTCGGCGGCCCTCGAGCCGACCGTGCGGAAGATCCTCGTCGTGCACCCGCCGACGCTGGCCGCGCGCGCGGCCGAGCTCCGGGACCGGCTCCTGGCGGACGTCGAGAACGGCCCGCGCGAGGTGCTCCTCGCCGAGGTGCCGGATGCCGAGCAGGGCAAGCGCGTCGAGGTCGCCGCGTTCTGCTGGCAGGTCATGGGCCAGGCGGACTTCACCAGGACCGACGCGGTCATCGGCTACGGCGGCGGCGCCGTCACCGACCTGGCCGGCTTCGTCGCGGCCACGTGGCTCCGTGGCGTGCAGCTCGTGCAGGTCCCCACCACGGTCCTCGGTCTGGTCGACGCGTCGGTCGGCGGCAAGACGGGCATCAACACGGCAGAGGGCAAGAACCTCGTCGGAGCGTTCTGGGCGCCGAAGGCCGTCGTGGGAGACCTCGACGAGCTCGCGAGTCTCAGCCCGAACGAGGCCACGGCCGGATTCGCCGAGGTCGTGAAGGCCGGTTTCATCTGGGCGCCGGAGATCCTCGACATCATCGAGGCCGACCCCGCCCGCGCGGTCGACACCACGACCCCGGAGTTCCGCCGGGCGGTCGAGCTCGCGATCGGCATGAAGGCGGAGGTCGTCTCGGACGACTTCCGGGAGGCCGGTCAGCGGGAGATCCTCAACTACGGCCACACGCTCGGACACGCGATCGAGCACGCGGAGCGCTACCGCTGGCGGCACGGCGCGGCGATCTCGGTCGGCATGCTGTACGCGGCCGAGCTCTCGCGTCTCGCGGGTCGACTCTCCGACGCGGCGGCCGAGCGCCACCGGACGATCCTCGAGTCGCTCGGGCTGCCCGTGTCCTACCGGGCGGGTGCGTGGCCGCAGCTGCTCGCGACGATGCAGCGCGACAAGAAGAGCCGCGGCGGCATGCTGCGCTTCATCCTGCTCGACGACATCGCCAAGCCCACGGTGCTGCAGGCACCCGACGAGTCCCTGCTGTTCGCCGCGTACCAGGAGGTCGGGGAGTGACCCGCAGGATCCTGCTGGTGAACGGGCCGAACCTCAACCTCCTGGGCACCCGGGAACCCGAGGTGTACGGCACCGCGACCCTTGACGACGTCGAGCGGATCGTGGTCGAGGCGGCAGCCGAAGCGGGGTTCGAGGTCCGCTCGCTGCAGAGCAACCACGAGGGTGTCCTGATCGACGCGATCCATGCCGCCCGCGCGGACTGCGCCGCGATCGTGATCAACCCCGGCGGCCTCACGCACACGTCGGTCGCGCTCCGCGACGCGCTCACGGGCGTCGCCCTTCCGTTCGCGGAGGTGCACATCTCGGACGTCTACGCCCGCGAGGAGTTCCGCCACCACTCGTACCTGCACGACGTCGCCGCGGTGCGCGTGATCGGCGAGGGCGTGCAGGGCTATGCGAGCGCGGTGCGGCAGCTCGCAGCGCTCATCCCGTAGAATCGACACTCGGCGCGCTTCGACAGGCTCAGCGACCCACGGTGGGTGGCATCAGCTCCCCGGAAGCGGGTGGCATCGGTCACCCGCGCAGGGTGGCATCGGCCGAGCGGCCCACGAACGTCACAACGAAACGGAACTCCCCGCACATGGCATCTACCGCAGACATCAAGAACGGCGTCGTCCTCAGCATCGACGGGCAGCTCTGGAGCGTCATCGAGTTCCAGCACGTCAAGCCCGGCAAGGGCGGCGCGTTCGTCCGCACGAAGCTCAAGAACGTCGTCTCGGGCAAGGTCGTCGACCGCACCTACAACGCGGGCGCGAAGATCGAGATCGAGAACGTCGACCGCCGCGACTTCACGTACCTGTACACCGACGGTGACGGCTACGTGTTCATGGACCAGACCGACTTCGACCAGATCACGGTCGGCGCCCCCACGGTCGGTGACGCGAAGAACTTCCTGCTCGAGAACCAGCAGGTCACGATCGCTCTCAACAACGGCAACCCGCTGTACATCGACCTCCCGGCATCCGTGATCCTCGAGATCACGTACACCGAGCCCGGCCTGCAGGGCGACCGCTCGTCGGCCGGCACCAAGCCCGCCACGCTCGAGACCGGCTACGAGATCCAGGTGCCCCTGTTCGTCGAGGCCGGCACCAAGGTCAAGGTCGACACCCGCACCGGCGACTACCTCGGCCGCGAGAAGTAAGGCGTGAGCGCACGCACGAAGGCGCGCAAGCGCGCACTGGACATCCTCTTCTCCGCAGACGTCCGCGGAGACGAGGTCGGCGTCACCCTCGCCGCGGAGGCGAAGCGGGCCGCGAGCGAGCCGGCCCGTGAGGCCTCCTGGCTCTACGCGCGAGAGATCGTGGACGGTCTGATCGACCACCGCGACGAGATCGACGAGCAGATCACGACGCACAGTCGCGATTGGAAGCTCGAGCGGATGCCGGCGGTCGACCGCGCACTGCTGCGGATCGGCGTCTGGGAGATCCTCTTCAACGACGAGGTCCCTACGGCCGTCGCGATCGACGAGGCCGTGGAGCTCGCGAAGGAGTTCTCGACCGACGACTCCGGCGCGTTCGTGCACGGAGTTCTCGCGAGGGTCGCCCGATCCGCCTGACCGGTCTCGTGACGCGGGCGTCCGCGCTGTCGGACGTCGGCGGGAGGATATGAGCATGTCCGCTCCGCACGTCGATCTCCGCGATCTGCTCCAGATCACGGATGCCGGCGGCTACAAGCGAGGCCTCGCGTACTTCCGCGAGGGCAACGTCCGCGACGTGGTCTGGCACGAGGACCTCCTCGAGCTCGAGGGGCACGTCACGGGAAGCCAGGGCGCCCAGTACGTGACCGAGATCGTCTTCATGTCGTCGAACGGCAAGCGTCGGGTGCGGACGACGTCGTGCTCGTGCCCCGTGCGCTCCGGCTGCAAGCACGTCGTGGCGACCCTGCTCGCCTCCAACGTGCACGAGTACTCGCGCCAGGCCGCTGAGACCGAGAATCGTTCGGCCCCGGAGACGACGGCCGAGCCCGCGCCGCCATCGGCCGCGCCCTCGTGGCGCACCCTCGTGGATCCGGCGATCACCCGGCATCCGCAGTCCCTCGCCCTCGGTGTGGAGCTCCGGCACCGGGAGGCGCGGGGGACGAACCACTGGGCGCCGCGTCCGGTGCGTCCGGCGACCGCACGGGACCTCGCACGCCCTTCCGGCGAGCTGCTCCTCGCGATCCGCCCCCTCATGCGGAGCACGCAGACGGGCGCCTGGATCCAGGGCAACGCCGGCTGGGACGCGGTGCGACGCGACGTGACGCAGTTCGGCCGCGTGCAGAACCGCTGGTTCGGCGACCTGCTCAGCATCTCCCGGGACTCGCTGCTGTCCGGGAACGCCGGGGAGTGGCTCGTCGTGGATCAGATCGAGTCCGCGCTGATGTGGGGGCACCTGCGCAGCGGAGCGGACCTCGGCATCCCCGTCGTCCCGAGTCAGAAGAACACGACCGTCCGGCTGGCCGACGGGGCCGAGGTCGCGGCACGGATCTCGCGCCTCGACGACGGCGCGCTCTCCGTCGCGGCCGACGTGTCCGTCGACGGCCGCACTCTGGCGGCTCACGAGGTCCATCCAATCGGGCGCACCGGCGTCTACTCGGCCACGCTGATCGGCAACAGGGTCGAGGTCCTGCTCGCCGAGGCGCCGCTGAGCGAGCAGACGCATGCGCTGCTCACGGCGGGGCAGCCGATCAGCATCCCGGCCACCGACGAGAAGGCCTTCCTCGCGGACGCGTACCCGCTGCTCGCCCGACGCGCAGCGGTACGGACCTCCGGTTCCGTCGCCCTTCCCGAGATCCCCGCTCCCGAGGCCGTTCTGACGATCTCCTTCCAGCGGGGAGACGTCGTCGACTACGCCTTCCGATGGTCGTACGGGACGTTCGGGACCGCGCCGTTCGCGTGGACCACTGAGGCCGTGCGCGACGCCGCCGCGGAGTCGGCGATCCGCTCCACGATCGAGGAGGTCTGGCAGCAGCACCGGTCGACGAGCTTCCGCCCGAGCGGCTCCCTCCACGAGATCGACGCTGCGGCGTTCGTCGCGGAGGCGGTTCCCGCGTTCGAGGCGGCGGGCGTCACGGTGGTCACGGAGGGCGCACGCAAGGAGTATCGCGAGCTCACGGGCATCCCCGAAGTGACCGTCACCACGGTCGAGACGCCGGACTCCGACTGGTTCGACCTCGGCATCCTCGTGACGATCGACGGTCGTCGGATCCCGTTCGGTCCGCTCTTCACCGCCCTGAGTCGAGGCCGCAAGAAGCTGCTGCTCTCGGACGGCGGCTACTTCGCGTTGAGCCACCCCGCTCTCGACCGCCTGCGCGACCTCATCGAGGAGGCGGGTGAGCTCGACGAGTGGGAGACCGGCCCGCGCATCAGCCGCTACCAGACCGACCTCTGGGAGGAGTTCGAGGACCTCGCGGACGAGGCGCAGCCCGCCGTGAGCTGGCGCGCCACCGCCGAGGGGCTCCGTCAGGCGACAGGGGTCCCCGCGACCGACCTCCCTGCGGGCCTCCGCGCCGAGCTGCGCCCCTATCAGCGGACGGGTTTCGACTGGCTGGCGTTCCTCTGGAAGCACCGCCTCGGCGGGATCCTCGCCGACGACATGGGTCTCGGCAAGACCCTGCAGCTGCTGACCTTCATCCTGCACACGAGGGAGGCGGGGGAGAAGCGCCCGTTCCTGGTCCTCGCCCCCACCTCGGTGCTGAGCACGTGGCGGACCGAGGCCGCCCGCTTCGCGCCGGATCTCCGCGTGGTCGTGGTGGAGAGCACGAGCGGCCGCCGCTCGTCGATGCTCGAGGGGGCCGCGGCGCAGGCCGATCTCGTCGTGAGCTCGTACACCGTGGCCCGCCTCGACGAGGAGGAGTTCCGCGGCGTCGAATGGGCCGGGCTCATCCTCGACGAGGCGCAGTTCGTGAAGAACCCGAAGACCAAGCTGCATCGCGCGATCTCGACGTTCCACGCCGACGTCACCTACGCCGTGACCGGCACGCCGATGGAGAACAGCCTGTCGGAGCTGTGGTCGCTGCTGAAGCTCGCCGCCCCCGGCCTCTTCCCGTCGGCGCGGAAGTTCCGCGACCGGTACATCCAGCCGATCGAGAAGGGGAAGGTCCCCGAGAACGAGGAGGGCGGCGAGTACCGCGCCCGGAGGCTCGCTCAGCTCCGCCGTCGCATCCGACCGCTCATGCTCCGCCGCACCAAGGAGCTCGTCGCCGCAGACCTGCCGGCCAAGCAGGAGCAGATCCTCGAGGTCGAGCTGAGCCCTGCGCACCGGGCGCTGTACGACGTCGTGCTCCAGCGCGAGCGGCAGAAGGTCCTCGGCCTGCTCGACGATCTCGACCGCAACCGCTTCATCGTGTTCCGCTCGCTCACGCTGCTGCGGATGCTCAGTCTCGCTCCCGGCCTGATCGACGAAGACGATGCGGAGATCGGCTCGAGCAAGCTCGACACGCTGCTCGACCGGGTGGCGGAGCTGCAGGCCGAGGGTCACCGCGCGCTGGTCTTCAGCCAGTTCACCTCGTTCCTCGACCTGGCCGCCGAGCGGCTGAGAGGGGCCGGGGTGCCCTACGCGCATCTCGACGGCTCGACCAGACACCGTCAGGACGTGATCGACTCCTTCAAGGAGGGCGACCAGCCCGTGTTCCTGATCAGCCTCAAGGCCGGCGGGTTCGGGCTCACGCTCACGGAGGCCGACTACGTGTTCCTCCTCGACCCGTGGTGGAATCCCGCCGCCGAGGCTCAGGCGATCGACCGGACGCACCGGATCGGACAGACGAACCAGGTGTTCGTCTATCGCATGATCTCGACGGGGACGATCGAGGAGAAGGTGCTCGACCTGCAGCGCCGCAAGGCGCGGCTCTTCAGCGCCGTGATGGACGACGAGGCGCTGTTCGCGCAGTCGCTGACCGCGGAGGACATCAGAGGGCTCTTCGAGGAGCGTTGATTTCTCCCGGCCGGTCACCGCGGCCGCACAGGCGCCCGCCGGTAGAATCGGACGGTCCACTTCTCAGGAGGAATGCATGCGGATCACGGGACTCGGCCACGCCGGGATGTTCATCGAGACGGTCGGCGGGAACATCATCTGCGACCCCGTCCTCGGTCCGTCGTTCTTCGGATCGTGGTTCCCGTTCCCCGACAACCGCGCCCTCGACTGGGGGCGTTTCGGGCGGGAGGCGGACTTCCTCTACATCTCGCACCGCCACCGCGACCACTTCGACCCGGCGCTGCTGGAGCGGTACATCCGCAAGGACATCGAGGTCCTCCTGCCGGAGTACCCGATCGACGACCTGGAGCAGGACATCCGGGCTCTCGGCTACACGAACATCACCTACGCGCCCGCGGGGGAGATCATCCAGCGCGGCGATCTGAAGATCATGATCACGCCGCTCCGCGCCCCGAGCGACGGGCCGATCGGCGACTCCTCGCTCAGCGTGGACGACGGCACGGGCTCGGTCCTCAACCAGAACGACTCGCACCCGCTCGATCTCGAGACGCTGCTGCATTTCGGCAAGCCCGACGCGTACTTCACGCAGGTCTCGGGCGCCATCTGGTGGCCCATGGTCTACGACCTGCCGCTCGATGCGAAGCAGAACTTCGCCCGCCTCAAGCGGGAGGCGCAGAACAAGCGCGCCATGTACTACATCGACAAGGTCGACGCTCCGCACGTCTTCCCGATGGCGGGTCCGCCGATGTTCCTGCGCGACGACCTGTTCGACTTCAACGGCGTGGGCCGCAACGGCGAGTCGATCTTCACCGACCAGAAGCAGTTCCTCGCGCACATGAAGGAGCTCTCGCCGCAGTACGACGGGCACCTCTTCGTGCCGGGCACGGTCGTCACGGTCGAGGGCGGTGCCGTCTTCACCGAGCAGTCGCTGTACACCGAGAAGGAGCTCGCCCACATCTTCGACGAGAAGTGGGAGTACCTCGAGGAGCAGCGCGCCGCACGCCAGCAGGAGATCCGCGACGAGGAGGCCCGGCGCGCACCCGTGCTCCCGGCGCAGGAGATCCTCGAGGCGCTGAAGGCGTGGTGGGAGCCGCTGCTGAAGAAATCCCGCACGATTCGCCTCGGTGTCGGCGGCTGCGTGCGCTTCCGCATCGGCGACCTCGACATGGTCGTCGACTTCCCCCGCGCCAAGGTGCGCGAGTACGCGGGGGAAGAGTGCATCTACTGGTACACGATCCCCGCCGACCTCGTCTCGACGAACATCCGCGATCACGAGATCGACTGGTCGAACTCGATCTTCCTCTCGATGCAGTTCAGCGTCGGCCGCAGCGGCAAGTTCAACGAGTTCCTCACCACGTTCCTCAAGTGCCTCTCGGTCGACCGGATCGAGTACGTGGAGAACTGGTACCAGGAGCAGACGGACCAGACTGAGGATGCCGAGATCGGCGACTGGGTCGTGCAGCGTCGCTGTCCGCACCTGCGTGCCGACCTCACGCGCACGGGCACGGTCGACGGGGACGGCATCCTGACCTGCAGCATGCACGACTGGAAGTGGGACCTCAAGACCGGTCGCTGCCTGTCGACGAGCGGCCATCCGATCCGCTCCACCAAGATCGACGAGGTCACCGATGCGGTGCTGAGCGAGGCCGTCTGAGGTGTCGCGCGATCGGCATCCGCAGGGCTCGGGGCGCGATGCCCGCACCTCACGGGGCTCGTACAAGGGGTCGCTGCGCGGCGCGCGGTGGATCGTGCGGTCGGATCGCGAGCGTCTCGTGCGCATCGCGGTCGAGTTCCTCCACGACGAGGGATTCGAGGTCAGGCAGGACGGCTTCGCCGAGCATCTGCACGCCGAGCAGTCGGAGTGGACCGCCACCGCCCTCGAGATCGGTGACGAGAAGCGGTCGAACCGCGGGTGGTGGCAGAGCCTCTTGACCGACGAGCTGCCGATCCCGCTCCCCAAGGCGCTCCAGCACGTGCTGCCGCCCACCCTGGTCGTCGCCGCGTCCCGGCGTGTCGGCTCTGGCGTCGCGGAGCTCGTCGTCTTCCCGCACGCCTCGCTGCGCGGCGATTCGCAGTACGCCCGCGCCGCAGCTCCTCGGGTCCGCTCGGCGATCGAGCGGATCACGGCGGCGGCGGGCTCGGAGACGGCGATGCTGTCGTACGAGTCGCTCCTCGGCATCCCGAACGACGGATCGCCGGCGTCGCAGGCGGTTGTGCGAGACGTGCTCGGGTGGCGCTGACCACCCGATAGACTGGTCGCAACAAGCAACCTTTAACACCGTCCTGTGAGGCGGAGAAGGGAGCGGCTGATGAGTGCACGCACCGTCCTGCACGAAGCCGATGTCTCGCGGGCTCTGACCCGCATCGCACACGAGATCCTCGAGTCGAACCGAGGGGCTGAGAACCTCGTCCTGCTGGGCATTCCGACCCGCGGCGTCACTCTCGCCCACCGCCTCGCCGCACTGATCGGCGAGATCGCGCAGACGTCCGTCCCGGTGGGGGCGCTCGACGTCACGCTGTTCCGCGACGATCTCGCCAAGCATCCGACGCGCGCCCCGCAGCCGACCGACATCCCGGCCGGCGGGATCGACGGCAGGACGGTCGTCCTCGTCGACGACGTCCTCTTCTCGGGCCGCAGCATCCGGGCAGCGCTCGACGCACTGCAGTCGATCGGCCGCCCCGCCGTCGTGCGCCTCGCGATCCTCGTCGACCGCGGGCACCGCGAGCTGCCGATCCGCCCGGACTTCGTGGGCAAGAACATCCCCTCGTCGCGGCAGGAGCGTGTCAACGTCCGTCTCACGGAGGACGACGGCACCGAGGAGGTGACGATCGAAGCATGAGGCATCTGCTCGACACCCGCACGCTCGACCGCGCGACCGCTCTGCGGATCCTCGACGTCGCCGAGGACATGTCCGACACGCAGTCCCGCGAGGTCAAGAAGCTCCCCACGCTCCGCGGCAAGACCGTCGTGAACCTCTTCTTCGAGGACTCGACCCGCACCCGGATCTCCTTCGAGGCGGCCGCCAAGCGGCTGTCCGCCGACGTCATCAACTTCGCCGCCAAGGGCTCCAGCGTCTCGAAGGGCGAGAGCCTGAAGGACACGGCCCAGACGCTCCAGGCGATGGGGGCAGATGCCGTCGTCATCCGTCACCCGGCATCCGGCGCTCCGCAGACGCTCGCGACGAGCGGCTGGATCTCGGCCGGCGTCGTCAACGCCGGAGACGGCACGCACGAGCATCCGACCCAGGCGCTCCTCGACGCGTTCACGATCCGCAAGCGCCGCTTCGGCCCCGACAGCAGGGGCCGCGACCTCAGCGGAGTCCGCGTCGTGATCGTGGGCGACGTGCTGCACTCGCGCGTCGCGCGGTCGAACGTCTGGCTGCTCGCGACGCTCGGCGCCGAGGTCACCCTCGTCTCGCCTCCGACCCTCGTGCCGCAGAACGTCTCACTGTGGCCTGCCCGCGTGGTCTACGACCTCGACCAGGCTCTGGCGGACGGACCGGATGCCGTCATGATGCTGCGCATCCAGCTCGAGCGGATGAACGCCGCGTATTTCCCCACTGAGCGGGAGTATTCCAGGCGCTGGGGTCTCGACGCACGGCGAGTGGCCGGTCTTCCGGACGGTAGCATTGTGATGCACCCCGGACCCATGAACCGCGGGTTGGAGATCTCCTCCGAAGCCGCCGATTCCCCGCGCTCGACCGTGCTGGAACAGGTGGCGAACGGGGTGTCCATCCGCATGGCGGTGCTGTACCTGCTGTTGACGGGCGAACGAGACGACGAACGAGGGGGAGACCAGTGAGCGAGACCCTCGTCATCACCGGCGCACAGCTTCTCGGTGCCGAGAGCGCCGACATCATCGTGGAGAACGGGGTGATCGCGGAGATCGGCTCCGGTCTGTCCCGCGCCGGCGCCCGCGTGATCGATGCCGCGGGGCTCGTCGCCCTCCCCGGCCTCGTCGATCTGCACACGCACCTCAGGGAGCCGGGCTACGAGGCCTCGGAGACGATCCTCACCGGCACCAGGGCCGCGGCAGCCGGCGGATTCACCGCCGTCTTCGCGATGCCCAACACGTCTCCCGTCGCCGACACCGCCGGCGTGGTCGAGCAGGAGCTCGCCCTGGGTGAGGCCGCCGGCTACGCCACGGTCCAGCCCATCGGCGCCGTGACGGTGGGGCAGAAGGGCGAGCGGCTCGCCGAGCTCGGCGCCATGGCGACCTCACGCGCACAGGTGCGGGTGTTCAGCGATGACGGCTTCTGCGTGTTCGATCCGCTCATCATGCGCCGCGCGCTCGAGTACGTGAAGTCGTTCGACGGCGTGATCGCCCAGCACGCGCAGGATCCGCGCCTCACCGAGGGCGCCCAGATGAACGAGGGGACGGTCTCCGCAGAGCTCGGCCTCGCCGGCTGGCCCGCTGTCGCCGAGGAGTCGATCATCGCCCGCGACGTGCTCCTCGCCGAGCACGTCGGGTCTCGCCTGCACGTCTGCCACCTGTCGACGGCCGGTTCCGTCGACATCATCCGGTGGGCGAAGAAGCGTGGGATCGCGGTCACCGCTGAGGTCACCCCGCACCACCTGCTGCTGACCGATGAGCTCGTCCGCGGCTACGACGCCCGCTACAAGGTGAACCCGCCGCTCCGCCGCGAGGAGGACGTGCTCGCGGTCCGCGAGGGCCTGGCGGACGGGACGATCGACATCGTCGCGACCGACCACGCCCCGCACCCGAGCGAGCACAAGGCCTGCGAGTGGCAGGCCGCCGCGAACGGCATGGTCGGCCTCGAGAGCGCCCTGCGGGTCGTCCACCAGTCGATGGTCCAGACCGGGCTGATCGGCTGGGAGGACGTCGCGCGCGTGATGAGCGCCGCGCCCGCGCGCATCGGCCGGCTGTCGGGTCACGGCACGCCGCTCGAGGTCGGCGCCCCGGCGCAGATCGCCCTCTACGACGCATCGGTCGCCGGCGTGTTCACCGAGGCCGATCTGCACGGACGCAGCGTGAACTCGCCGTACCTCGGTCGCGACCTGCCCGGTCGCGTCGAGTACACGGTGCACGGTGGAAGGCTCACGGTCGACGCAGGAGCCCTCGTCGAGGAGCTGGGCGCATGATCCCTCGTGACCTCGCGATCGGCGTCATGATCGCTCTCGCCGTGCTGGTCCTCGCCGCCATGCTGTTCGCCTGGCGACGACGACTCCGACGCGACTCGGGTCTCGCGGCTCCGCTCGGGGTGCCCGAGCACGCGGAGGTCCTCGACCGCCACGAGGTCCTCTACGTCTCCACGACCAAGCACGATCAGCCGCTCGAGCGCCTGACCATGCCGCCGCTGGCGTACCGCGCCCGCGGCGAGGTCGCGGTCACGGATCGCGGACTCGCCCTCTGCCTGGACGGAGCACCGACGGTGTTCCTCTCCTCGGCCCGCCTCGCGAGCGTCGACCGCGCCACGGTCACGATCGACCGGGTCGTCGAGCCCGGCGGTCTGGTCCGCGTGGCCTGGAACGCCGACGACGACACGATCGTCGACTCGTATCTCCGCCTCACCGACGGCGACCCGAAGAACTTCATCTCAGAACTGCAGCGCCTCGTCCCCGCCTCCGGCGCCTCGGACGACACCGCCGCCCCCGACACAGGAGCAACGTCATGACCACCTCGACACGCCCTTCGCCCCAGATCCCCGAGCCCGCTGTGCTCGTCCTCGAAGACGGCACGCGTCACACCGGCCGCGCCTACGGCGCGGAGGGGACCACGCTCGGCGAGGTCGTCTTCTCGACCGGGATGTCCGGATACCAGGAGACGCTCACCGATCCGTCCTACGCGGGCCAGATCGTGCTGCAGACCGCCCCGCACATCGGCAACACCGGCATGAACGACGAGGACACCGAGTCCCGCCGCATCTGGGTCGCCGGCTACATCGTGCGCGACCCCTCGCGCGTCGTGTCCAACTGGCGCGCGAACGCCTCGCTCGACGAGGTCCTGGTGCAGGACGGCATCGTGGGCATCAGCGGCATCGACACCCGGGCGATCACCCGCCACATCCGCTCCGCCGGATCCATGCGGGGCGGGATCTTCTCGGGCGAGGCCGCGCGCCTCGACGCCGAGGAGCAGCTCCGGATCGTCCGCGAGGCCCCGCAGATGGCCGGTCAGAACCTCTCGGCGCAGGTGTCGGTCGACGTCGCGACGATCACCACCGCGATGGGGGAGAAGGTCGGGAACCTCGCGGTGCTCGACCTCGGTGTCAAGCAGGCGACCATCGACAACCTCGCCGCGCGCGGGTTCGAGGTGCACGTCCTCCCGCAGAACGTGACCATCGACGACATCCGCGCGATCGATCCCGTCGCGGTCTTCTACTCCAACGGCCCCGGCGACCCCGCGGCATCCGGCGACCACGTCGAGCTCCTGCGTGCCGTCCTCGACGACGGCCTGCCGTTCTTCGGGATCTGCTTCGGCAACCAGCTGCTCGGCCGCGCCCTGGGCCTCGGCACCTACAAGCTGCCGTTCGGGCACCGCGGCATCAACCAGCCCGTGCTCGACAAGACCACCGGCCGCGTGGAGATCACCGCGCACAACCACGGTTTCGCGGTGGACGCGCCGCTCGAGGGCTCGTTCGACAGCCCGCACGGCTACGGCAAGGTCGAGGTCAGCCACATCGGCCTCAATGACAACGTGGTGGAGGGTCTCCGGGCCCTCGACATCCCCGCGTTCTCGGTGCAGTACCACCCGGAGGCCGCCGCAGGCCCCCACGACGCCAACTACCTCTTCGACCGGTTCCGCGACCTGGTCGTCGCCTCCCAGAAGGACGCCAAGTAATGCCAAAGCGCGACGACATCAACTCCGTTCTCGTCATCGGCTCCGGCCCGATCGTCATCGGCCAGGCCTGTGAGTTCGACTACTCCGGCACCCAGGCGTGCCGTGTCCTCCGCGAGGAGGGCGTCCGGGTCATCCTGGTCAACTCCAACCCCGCGACGATCATGACCGACCCCGACTTCGCCGACGCGACGTACATCGAGCCGATCACACCCGAGGTCATCGAGACGATCATCGCGAAGGAGAAGCCCGACGCGATCCTGCCGACCCTCGGGGGCCAGACGGCGCTCAACGCCGCCATGGCGCTGCACGACCGCGGCATCCTCGAGAAGTACGGCGTCGAGCTGATCGGTGCGAAGGTCGACGCCATCCGCAAGGGCGAGGACCGCCAGATCTTCAAGGAGCTCGTGCTCGAGTCGGGTGCCGATGTCGCGAAGAGCGTCATCGCGCACACCATGGACGACCTGCTCGCCGGTGCCGAGCAGCTCGGCTACCCGCTCGTCCTCCGCCCCTCGTTCACGATGGGCGGCCTCGGCTCCGGGTTCGCGTACGACGAGGAGGACCTCCGTCGCATCGGCGGCGCGGGCCTCCGCGACTCCCCGACGACCGAGGTGCTCCTGGAGGAGTCGATCCTCGGCTGGAAGGAGTACGAGCTCGAGCTCATGCGCGACACGGCCGACAACACGGTCGTCGTCTGCTCGATCGAGAACGTCGACCCGGTCGGCGTGCACACGGGCGACTCGATCACGGTCGCGCCGGCGCTCACCCTGACCGACCGCGAGTACCAGAAGCTCCGCGACATCGGCATCGACATCATCCGCGCCGTGGGCGTCGACACCGGCGGCTGCAACATCCAGTTCGCGATCGACCCGTCCAACGGCCGCATCATCGTGATCGAGATGAACCCGCGCGTGTCGCGCTCGAGCGCGCTGGCCTCGAAGGCGACCGGATTCCCGATCGCGAAGCTCGCGGCGAAGCTCGCGCTCGGCTACCGCCTCGACGAGATCCCGAACGACATCACGGGCGTGACCCCGGCGAGCTTCGAGCCCACGCTCGACTACGTCGTGGTGAAGGTCCCGCGCTTCGCGTTCGAGAAGTTCCCCGCCGCCGACGCCACGCTCACCACGACCATGAAGTCGGTGGGCGAGGCCATGGCGATCGGCCGCAACTACGCCACCGCCCTGCAGAAGGCGCTGCGCTCCCTCGAGAAGCGCGGCTCGAGCTTCCACTGGGGCACGGAGGACCGTTCGGTCGACGAGCTCCTCGAGATCGCGAAGACGCCGACCGACGGACGCATCGTCACGCTTCAGCAGGCGCTGCGCAAGGGCGCGACCGTCGAGCAGGCGTTCGACTCGACCGCGATCGACCCGTGGTTCCTCGACCAGATCGTCCTCATCAACGAGGTCGCCGAGATCGTGCGGACGGCTCCCGAGCTCGACGCCGCGACCCTGCGCTACGCCAAGGAGCACGGCTTCTCGGACGCGCAGATCGCGGAGCTCCGCGGCGAGAAGGAGACCGAGATCCGCGGCGTGCGCCACGGCTTCGGCATCCGCCCGGTCTACAAGACGGTCGACACCTGCGCCGGCGAGTTCCCGGCGCTCACGCCGTACCACTACTCGAGCTACGACTCCGAGACCGAGGTGGCGCCGTCCGACCGGACCAAGGTCGTCATCATCGGCTCCGGCCCGAACCGCATCGGTCAGGGCGTCGAGTTCGACTACTCGTGCGTGCACGCGTCGTTCGCGCTGTCGGATGCCGGTTTCGAGACCGTCATGGTCAACTGCAATCCGGAGACCGTGTCGACCGACTACGACACGTCCGACCGTCTGTACTTCGAGCCGCTGACGCTCGAGGACGTCCTGGAGGTGCTGGACGCGGAGGCCGCGAGCGGCACGATCCTCGGTGTGGTCTGCCAGCTCG
Organism: Actinomycetota bacterium; assembly: GCA_037033365.1. Lineage (GTDB taxonomy): Bacteria > Actinomycetota > Actinomycetes > Actinomycetales > Microbacteriaceae > Microbacterium. The sequence continues at coordinate 15,502 of JAZBLS010000037.1, forward strand.
GCGGCCAGACGCCGCTGGGTCTCGCGAAGGGCATCGAGGCGGCCGGGTACACCGTGCTCGGCACGAGCCCCGCCGCGATCGACATCGCCGAGGAGCGCGAGCTCTTCTCGCAGCTGCTCGACTCCGCGGGCCTGCTGGCACCGCGCCACGGCACCGCGATCGACGCCGACGGCGCCGTCGCGATCGCCGAGGAGATCGGCTACCCCGTGCTGGTGCGCCCGAGCTTCGTGCTCGGCGGCCGCGGCATGGAGATCGTCTACAGCTCGGACTCCCTGCGCGACTACTTCGTGCGCACCGCCGGCGAGGTCGTCATCGAGGAGGGCAAGCCGCTCCTGGTCGACCGCTTCCTCGACGACGCGATCGAGCTCGATGTCGACGCGCTCTACGACGGCACCGACCTGTTCATCGGCGGCGTCATGGAGCATCTCGAGGAGGCCGGCATCCACTCCGGCGACTCCAGCTGCACCCTGCCGCCCGTCTCGCTCGGTCGCACCGACATCGACCGGGTGCGCGAGGCGACGCTCGCGATCGCCGAGGGCGTGGGCGTCCGCGGACTCCTGAACGTGCAGTTCGCGATCAGCGCCGGCGTGCTCTACGTGATCGAGGCGAACCCGCGCGCCAGCCGCACCGTGCCGTTCGTGTCGAAGGCTCTCGGCATCCCGATGGCGAAGGCCGCGAGCCGCATCATGGCGGGGTCCACGATCGCCGAGCTCCGTGCCGAGGGCATGCTCCCCGAGCAGGACGGCTCGCGCGTCCCGCTCGACGCCCCGGTCTCGGTCAAGGAGGCCGTGCTGCCGTTCAAGCGGTTCCGCACCGCCGACGGCAAGACGGTCGACTCGGTGCTCGGCCCGGAGATGCGTTCGACCGGCGAGGTCATGGGCATCGACCGCGACTTCCCGACCGCGTTCGCGAAGAGCCAGGCGGCCGCATATGGCGGTATGCCGACCTCGGGCACCGTCTTCATCTCGGTCGCCGACTCCGACAAGCGCGCGGTGATCCTCCCGGCTCACCGTCTGCAGCAGCTCGGCTTCACCATCGTGGCGACCGAGGGCACGGCCGAGATCCTCTCGCGCAACGGCATCGCGGTCACGGTGGTCGAGAAGTACAGCGACACGCAGGAGTCGGGCGCGGAGAACATCGTCGACCTCATCAACGAGGGCGCGATCGACATCGTCGTGAACACCCCGTCTGGTGGGGCGGCACGTGCCGACGGCTACGAGATCCGCGCGGCCGCCGTGGCGGCCGACAAGGCCCTCTTCACCACCATGGCGGTGCTCGGCGCGGCCGTGAGCGGCATGGACGCGGCCCACGAGGGCTTCCAGGTCAAGAGCCTGCAGGAGTACGCGCTCGACCGGAAGGTCGCGGTGTGAGCGAACGCTTCGGAGAACGGGTCCGCGCCGCTCTGGGTGCGCGCGGACCCCTCTGCGTGGGGATCGACCCCCACGAGAGCCTCCTGGCCGCCTGGGGCCTCTCGGCGGATGCCGCAGGCGCCCGCGAGTTCGGACTCCGCACCGTCGAGGCGGCAGCCGGCCGGGTCGGCATCGTGAAGCCGCAGGTCTCGTTCTTCGAGCGCTACGGATCGGCGGGTTTCGCGGCTCTCGAGGACGTCCTCGCGGCCGCGCGCGCAGCGGACCTGCTGGTGATCGCCGACGCGAAGCGCGGCGACATCGGCTCGACCATGGACGCCTACGCCGCAGCCTGGTTGACGCCCGGTTCGCCGCTCGAGGCCGACGCCCTGACGGTCAACCCCTATCTCGGCGTGGGAGCGCTCGACGGCGCCTTCGCCCTCGCCGACCAGCACGACAAGGGACTCTTCGTCCTCGCGGCGACGAGCAACCCGGAGGCGACTGTGCTGCAGCGCGCCGTCTCTGCCACTGGACGCACGGTCTCCGCCGACGTCATGTCGGTCGTGTCGGCGCGCAACGCCGAGCACGCGCCGACGGGGGAGTGGGGCAGCTTCGGCTTCGTCGTCGGCGCCACGGTGGACTGGGCGGATGCCGGGATCGCCGCATCCGGGCCGGTCGCACCGATCCTCGCCCCCGGTTTCGGCGCGCAGGGTGCGACGCCGGCCGACCTCGGAGCACGTTTCGGCTCCGTGAGCGAGGCCGTCATCGCGAGCGAGAGCCGCAGCATCCTGTCGGCGGGTCCCTCGGGACTCGCCGACACCATCGACGCGCGCGTCGCAGAGTACAGGGAGGCCCACCGTGGCTGATGCCCGTCCGGTACCCGAGGTCGACCGCGCAGCCGCCGCCCGGAAGGCCGTGGAGCGCCGCCGTGCGCGCGCATCCCTCAAGCGGGATCTCACGATGCGCGTGGTGACGCCGCAGACCGTGCTCGAGCGGGCGACGGCGGACGCCGACTCGGTCGAGGGGTCGATGCGGATCACCGACTTCCTCCTCGCGCTGCCGGCGATCGGCGCCGGCAAGCGCGACCGCATTCTCGAGGAGCTCCACATCTCGCCCGTCAAACGACTGGGCGGCCTCGGTGTGCGTCAGCGCGCGGCGCTGTCGGAATGGCTCGATTCACGATTCCCGGTGCTGGAGCCGCGTGGCGCCCGCAGTCGCCTGCTCGTGCTCGCCGGCCCCACCGCCGTCGGCAAGGGCACGGTCGCGGCGCACATCCGCGAGCACAATCCTGAGATCCACCTCTCGGTCTCGGCCACCACCCGGGCGCCGCGACCGGGCGAGGTCGACGGCGTGCACTACTACTTCGTCGACGACGCCGAGTTCGACCGGCTGATCGCCGAGGACGAGCTCCTCGAGTACGCCGTGGTGCACAACCGGTCGCGCTACGGCACGCCGCGGGCGCCGATCGACGCGGCTCTGGCCGCGGGCAAGACCGTACTGCTCGAGATCGATCTGCAGGGCGCGCGTCAAGTCCGCCGCGCGGAACCTGCCGCCACGCTGATCTTCCTGCTGCCGCCGACGTGGGACGAACTCGTGCAGAGACTCGTCGGTCGCGGCACGGAGGGCGCCGAGGAAAGGGCTCGCAGACTGCGCACGGCGAAGGTCGAACTGGCGGCCCAGAACGAGTTCGATCACCTCATCGTGAACGAGGACGTCGCCACGGCCGCCGCCGAGGTCGTAGAATTGTCTTCAAGCTCTGCGCGCTGACCCTCGATAGCGGGACCTTTTCCATCCGGTCCCTGAGCCTGTCGAAGGGTTGTCGCGCCTGCTGCACCGCTTCGCGACGATCCCGTCGCCTGATCAGGAGGTCCCACCATGGCCGGACACCACACCAACGGCATCATCGATCCCCCCATCGACAACCTGCTCGACCGCGTCGACTCCAAGTACGAGCTCGTGATCTACGCCGCCAAGCGTGCACGCCAGATCAACGACTACTACTCCGACCTGCACGAGGGCAACCTGTTCGACAACGTGGGCCCGCTCGTCGACTCGTCCGTCGAGGACAAGCCGCTCACGATCGCCCTGCACGAGATCAACGAGGACAAGCTCCGCCTCCGTCACGCCGAGTGACACTGGATGACCGTGCCGCCCGCTGATGTCGGCGGCACGGTCCAGAATGGGGATCACCCCCTCCCATCCATCCGATCCCGTTCTGGAGCACCGATGAGCGCGCTGCGTCTGTTCACGTCCGAGTCCGTCACCGAAGGACACCCGGACAAGATCTGCGACCAGATCTCGGACAGCATCCTCGACGGGCTCATCTCCCGGGACAGGGACTCCCGCGTCGCGGTCGAGACCCTCGTCACCACCGGTCTCGTGCATGTCGCGGGCGAGATCCGCACCGAGGCCTACGTCGACATCCCCACGATCGTCCGTCAGGTCGTCAACGGCATCGGTTACACCTCCAGCGACACCGGCTTCGACGGCGACTCGTGCGGCGTCAGCGTCTCGGTGGGCGAGCAGTCCACCGACATCGCACACGGCGTCGACAACGCGCAGGAACACCGCGACGGCTCGTCGGTCGACCCGCTCGACGGTCTCGGCGCCGGCGACCAGGGGATCATGTTCGGGTTCGCCACGAACGAGACCCCGCAGCTCATGCCGATGGCCGCGTACACCGCGCACCGCATCGCCGAGCGGCTCACCGAGGTGCGTCGTTCAGGGGCGCTGCCGTTCCTCCGCCCCGACGGCAAGACCCAGGTCACCCTGGGCTACGAGGGCTTCACGCCCAAGACGGTCGACGCGGTGGTCGTGTCGACGCAGCACAATCCCGACATCTCGCAGGACGAGCTCCAGGCTCAGGTCCGCGAGCACGTGATCGACCCGATCCTCGCGACCACGGGCCTCGATCTCGACGGACTCACGTACTACATCAACCCGGCGGGTCCCTTCGTCACGGGCGGACCGAAGGGCGACGCCGGCCTCACGGGTCGCAAGATCATCATCGACACCTACGGCGGCGCGGCGCGTCACGGCGGAGGCGCGTTCAGCGGCAAGGACCCGTCGAAGGTCGATCGTTCGGGTGCGTACGCGACCCGCTGGGTCGCGAAGAACGCGGTCGCGGCAGGCCTCGCCGACCGCCTCGAGGTCCAGGTTGCCTACGCGATCGGCGTCGCTCGGCCGGTCGGCCTGTACGTCGAGACGTTCGGCACCGGCAAGGTCTCCGACGAGGTCATCACCCGCGCGATCACCGAGGTCTTCGACCTGCGTCCGCAGGCGATCATCGAGCAGCTCGACCTGCTGCGCCCGATCTACGCGCAGACAGCGGCCTACGGCCACTTCGGACGCGAGCTCCCCGACTTCACGTGGGAGCGCACCGACCGCGCCGAAGAGCTGCGGCGCGCCGCCGGTCTCTGACGGGCGCGGTCGTGATGACCAGCGCGAGCCGACGAATCGCGCGCGTGCTCCTGGAGTCGCCGCTTCCGCAGCTCGACCGGCTCTTCGACTACGCACTGCCTGACGAGCTCGGCGAGGTGCTGCTCGGCGTGCGCGTTCGCGTTCCTCTGCGGACGGCAGGGCGGGTCGTCGACGGCTACGTGATCGAGACCGACACGGAGGACGACGCCGACCGCCCGCTGTCGGAGGTCGAGAGCGTGGTCTCGCTCGTCCCCGTGCTCCCGGACAGGCTCTACCGACTCGCCCGCCGCGCGGCGGATCGCGCAGCGGGGTCGGCGTCCGACGTACTGCGCCTCGTGATCCCCAAGCGCCAGGTGCGGGTGGAGAAGGCATGGAAGGACGATTCCCCGTCGCCGGTGCCCGGAGAGGACGAGTCTCGCTCCGCCGAGGAGCTGCTCGCGCGCTACGACGGCCTCACGACCGTGCTCGACGAGTCCGGCAGGGCAGCGGTCGAAGCGATTCCGCAGCTGCATGGCGGTGTTCCCGGGTGGGCGGCGCTGCTCGCGGCATCCGCGACGCACATGCTCTCCACCGGCAGGTCGAGCATCCTCGTCGTCCCGGACCATCGCGACCTTGACCGGCTGCTGGCTGCCCTGGCGCTCGTGGCGCCTGATGAGGCGGTCGTACGGTACGACTCACGCCAGTCGAACCCCGATCGCTATCGGGCGTTCCTGCGCTCGCTCGAGGACGCCCCGTGCATCGTCGTCGGCAACCGGTCGGCGGTGTACGCGCCCGCTCGTGCGGGACTCGTCGTGCTCTGGGACGACGGCGACTCGCTGCTGGGCGAGCCTCTCGCGCCCTACATCAACGCGCGCGACGCGGCGCTGCTCCGCCAGGAGCAGGAGGGCTCGTCTCTGCTGTACGTCGGGCACACGAGGACGACGGACGTCGAGCGGCTCGTCGCCCACGGCTGGCTTCAGGACGTGCGCGCGACCCGTCGGGTGCTGCCGCGGGTCGTCCTCAGTACGCCGCAGGAGATGGACGCGCCCACGGCGCAGCGGATGCCGTCGTCGGCCTTCCTCTCGGCGCGCACCGCGGCGGCCGAGGGGCCCGTGCTCGTGCAGGTGTCGCGCCCGGGCTTCGCTCCGTCACTCGTGTGCGCCGAATGCCGCGCCCCCGCGCGCTGCGCGCACTGCGGCGGTCCACTGGGCGCGACGCATCGCGGCGCCGTGCCGGTGTGC
>JAZBLS010000038.1:0-21343 GCA_037033365.1 Actinomycetota bacterium
GGTGCGTGGGGCGGTGGTGGTGGCGCCGCTCAGCCGCGAGACGAGGGCCGCCGCCGCGACGCGCGCATCCGCGCGGACGAACCCGCCCACGTGCGGGTGGGTCGCGGCCGGCGCGGTGTCGATCTGGAAGACCCGGGTGCCCGGTGCGAACAGCTCTCCGAAGCGCATCGTGAACTGGTTGAGCGAGGCGCCGAACACGACGGCGACGTCGGCCGTGTGGACGAGCTCCATGGCCCCATCGGCTCCGAAACCGCCCGTGACACCGAGGTCGAACCGCGACTCGGGGAACAGTCCCCGGCCCAGGGCGGATGACGCGGTCAGCGCCCCCGTGCGGGCGGCCAGTTCACCGAGCGCCGACCCCGCCCCGGCCAGCCACGCCCCGCGACCGGCGAGCAGGAACGGGCGGACGGCTCCGTCGAGAGCCGCCGCGATCTCGTCGAGCATGCCCTCGGCGAAGTCTCCCCGGGGTGCGAGCGGCGCCGGGATGCGGGGGGACGGCGCCTCGGGCACGGGGCCGGCGTCGAGTGCCGCGACGTCATAGGGGATTGCGAGCACCACGGGCACGCGATACGTCAGGGCGTGCTCGACCGCGATCACGGTGGTGGCCGCGGCATCCGTTCGGCCGACCGTATACGTGCGTGCGCCGACGGCCGAGGCCAGGGCGATCTGATCGACGTCCCACGGCCGCGGACCCGAGGTCGGCTCGTCCCCGACGACGAGGACGAGCGGCACGTGCGCCTGCACGGCCTCCGCGAGCGCGGTGATCGTGTTGGTGAAGCCCGCGCCGTACGTCGAGGTCCCGGCGGCGATGCGACCGGACGCGCGGAAGTGCGCGTCGGCGGCGACCACCGCGCCCTGCTCGTGGCGGACGGCGGTGAAGACGGCATCCGTCTGGGTCTCGAGGGCATCGAGGAAGTAGGCGTTGCCGTTGCCCATGACCCCGAACACGGAGTCGACGTGCTGGGCGAGAGTGAGGGCGACGTGCGCGGAGACGGTGGGCATGCGAAAGCCTTTCGAGACAGGGACGGAGAACGTGCGTATTCCGTATGTGTCTCGCCCCCGCGTCGTCGTGGGGAGCTTCGTGCCTCTTTTTCAGGCACCGGCGTCGGAGCGCCGGACTCATGGATCCTATCGCGGACGACGCCGACGCCGTGCTGTCTCCTGCGTGTAACACCGCCGAAACGGGGGAGGGGAAACATGCGCTCATGGAGTCGATGTTCACCGGATACACCTCACGTCGATCACCGCAGCGGAGCGGGGCCGTTCCGTGGGACGAGATGTTCCCCGCGGATGCCGGAGCGGGGAGCGGCGACGTGCGCCTGCCCTACCGCGACATGTACCCGGCGCTGGCCGGCATGGACGACGCGGAGCTGCGCGCCCGGACCGACGCGCTCGCCAGCTCGTACCTCGCGCAGGGCGTCACGTTCGACTTCGCGGGGGAGGAGCGCCCGTTCCCGCTCGACGTGGTTCCCCGCGTGGTCGCCGCAGACGACTGGTTGTCGGTCGAATCGGGCGTGAAGCAGCGGGTGCGCGCGCTCGAGGCGTTCCTCGCCGACGTCTACGGCCCGCAGCTCGCCGTGCGCGACGGCGTCATCCCCGCCTCGCTGATCAGCTCGTCGTCGCACTTCCACCGCCAGGCCGCGGGCATCGTCGGCGCGAACGGGGTGCGCATCCACGTGGCGGGCATCGACGTGATCCGCGACGAGGCCGGAGCCTGGCGCGTGCTCGAGGACAACGTCCGGGTCCCGAGCGGCGTCAGCTACGTGCTCGCCAACCGCCGGGTGATGGCGCAGACGCTGCCCGAGCTCTTCACGAGTCTGCGGGTGAGGCCGGTCGTCGATTATCCGAGCCGGCTGCTGCAGGCTCTTCGGGCGGCCGCCCCCGACGGCGTCGACGATCCGACCGTCGTCGTGCTGACCCCCGGTGTCCACAATTCGGCCTACTACGAGCACACGCTGCTCGCCCGCATGATGGGGGTCGAGCTGGTCGAGGGACGCGATCTCTTCTGCTCGGGTGGCCGCGTCTGGATGCACACCACGGCCGGACCGACGCGGGTCGACGTGATCTACCGTCGCGTCGACGACGAGTTCCTGGATCCCCAGCAGTTCCGCCCGGATTCGGTCCTCGGTGCCCCGGGCCTGATGCTGGCCGCCCGGCTCGGCACCGTCACGCTCGCGAACGCGGTCGGCAACGGTGTGGCCGACGACAAGCTCGTCTACACGTACGTGCCCGAGCTGATCAGGTACTACCTCGGAGAGGATCCGATCCTCCCGAACGTCGACACCTGGCGGCTGGAGGAGCCGGATGCGCTGGAGGAGGTGCTCGATCGGCTCGACGAGCTCGTCGTGAAGCCGGTCGACGGATCCGGCGGCAAGGGGCTCGTGGTCGGGCCGGCGGCTTCACGCCAGACGCTGGAGGAGCTGCGCAAGACCCTGCTCGCGGACCCCCGCGGGTGGATCGCGCAACCCGTCGTGCAGCTGTCGACGATCCCGACGCTCGTGGAAGACGGATTCCGACCGAGGCACGTCGACCTGAGGCCGTTCGCGGTGAACGACGGCGAGGACATCTGGGTCCTCCCGGGTGGCCTCACGCGGGTGGCGCTCCCCGAGGGGCAGCTCGTCGTGAACTCCAGCCAGGGCGGCGGGTCGAAGGACACCTGGGTGCTCGACCCGTCGCTGTTCACGGGGCCGACCACGACCGTCGCCGGCGCGCCGGACCCGGCTGCCGACGAGGTGTCGCTCGCGACCGGGGCGATCGCGGTCGTGTCGCCGGCGCGCGAGGACCCGCATCCGCCGTTCCTGTCGTCGCCGCAGGACGAGGACCTCGAACTCCGCCACCACCAGCAGCAACAGCAACAGCAGCAGCAGGGCGGTGTGCCGTGCTGAGCCGCATCGCCGAGGCGCTGTTCTGGATCGGACGCTACATCGAGCGTGCCGACGGCACGGCCCGCATCCTCGACGTGCATCTGCAGCTGCTTCTGGAGGACCCGTGGGTCGACGAGGACACCGCCTGCCGGGCGCTCCTGTCGGTGATGGGCACGACGGCCGACGAGGATTCGGTGCTGAGCCGAGTCGACGTCGTGCGACTGCTCGCGCTCGACCGTGCGCACTCGGCCTCGATCGCGCACTCGATCGCCTCGGCGAGGGAGAACGCGCGCCGAGCGCGCGAGATCATCTCGACGGATCTCTGGGAGACTCTCAACGAGTCGAATGCCCGGATGCCGCGGCACATCGCCTCCGACAAGACCCACCCGTTCTTCCGCTGGGTGCGCGACCGCTCGGCGCTGGCGTTCGGTGTCGTGGACTCCTCGACGAGCCGCGACGAGGCATGGCACTTCTTCGTGCTCGGCCGCTCGATCGAACGTGCCGACATGACGGCGCGCCTGCTCGCCACGAGGTCGCTCACGGATGCGGGAGGACCGAGCTGGACCACGCTGCTGCGCAGCTGCGGCGCGTACGAGGCCCATCTGCGGAGTCATCGGGCGATCCCCACGGCGAGCTCGGCGGTGGAGTTCCTCCTGGTCGACCGCCTCTTCCCCCGGTCGGTGCTCTCGAGCATCCTGCAGGCGGAGGAGTGCCTGCGGGGCGTCGACCCCGCCGGCGCCTTCGGCGTGCCGGACCGCGCGCACCGCGTGCTGGGCAGGCTGCGATCCGAGCTCGAGTACCGGCCGATCGACGACACCGTGCACCGGCTGTCGGAGAGCATGGAGGAGGTCCAGGTGGGGATGTCGTTGGCGAGTGATGCGATCAGGGAACGGTACTTCCCGTCGATCGCCATGCCGGTGTGGATCGGAGAGGCGCTGTGAGCCGCCTGCGGATCGTGCACCGCACGGGCTTCCGCTACGAGCAGCCGGCGACCGCGTCGTACAACGAGGCACGGATGCTCCCGCACTCCCGCGACGGCCAGTTCGTGCTCCAGGCGACCCTCGACATCTCACCCACGGCGACCCAGCACTCCTACGCGGACTACTGGGACACCCGCGTATCGACCTTCGAGGTGCTCACGCCCCACCAGCTGCTCTCCGTCACCGCGACGAGCGTCGTGGACGTCAGGCCCGTTCCGGACGGGGTGCCCGGGATCGACTGGGACGAGCTGGCGGCGCGCATACCGCTCTCGCTCTCGCTGGCGGAGTGTGTCATCCAGACGCCCGCGACCGCTCCCGACGAGGAGATGCGCGAGCTGGCACTGCGCATCGAAGCGGAGGGAGGCGGGGTCGACGAGACCGCCTACGAGATCTGCCGCACGGTCGGCGAGGCCATGGAGTACCGCAGCGGCGTGACGGGGGTCGGGTCGACCGCGCGAGACGCCTGGCCGGCGCGTTCCGGCGTCTGCCAGGACATCGCGCATGTCGCGCTCGGCGTGCTCAGGGCCGCCGGCATCCCGGCGCGATACGTCTCCGGATATCTGCACCCGGACCCGACCGCGCCGATGGGGCAGCCGGTCGTCGGCGAATCCCACGCCTGGGTCGAGTGGTACTCGGGGCAGTGGCGGGGGTACGACCCGACGAACCTCGTCGCGATCGGAGAGTCGCACGTCTACGTGGGGCACGGGCGCGACTACACCGACGTCGCGCCGCTGCGCGGGGTCTACGCCGGATCCAGCAGCTCCGAGCTCTTCGTCGAGGTCGAGGTGACCCGACTCGACTGAGACCGGCATCGCGGCGCCGAGCCGCGGGACCGTGGGGAAGAATGGGACGATGACGGATGCATCGATCGAGCGCGAGACGCTCACCTGGGACGGCTTCGGAGCGGCGACGCGGGATCTGGCCCGCAGCATCCTCGCGAGCGGGTTCGAGCCCGAGGTGGTCGTCGCGATCGCCCGCGGTGGCCTGCTCCCGGCGGGCGCGATCGCCTACGGGCTGGGTGCCAAGAACTGCGGCGCGATCAACGTCGAGTTCTACACCGGGATCGGAACGGTCCTCGACGCACCCGAGGTGCTGCCGCCGGAGCTCGACATGGCCTATCTCGATGGTCGCCGCGTGCTGCTCGTCGATGACGTGGCCGACTCGGGGCGCACGCTCGACCTGGCCGTGAAACTGCTCACCGACAAGGGCGCCGACGTGCGATCGGTCACGATCTACACGAAGCCGTCGACCATCATCCAGCCGGACTTCGCGTGGAAGGACACGGATCTCTGGATCAACTTCCCGTGGTCGTTCCAGGGCACGGTGCGCGAGGAGGACCTGGGTCTTCCGCCCACGGCCTGAACGAGGACACCCGCGCCGTCACCCCCTGAGGAGACCCCGCAGAGTCTGGATCGTGTCGGCGTCCGCGACGGTCTTGTCGGGGCGGTACCCCTTCACGCGGGCGAAGCGCAGGGCGACCCCGCCCGGATACCGCGGCGACTTCTGCACGCCGTCGATCGCGATCTCGACGACCAGTTCGGGGCGGAGGAAGACGGTGGATGCCGTGCGCCGCACCTCATAGTCGGGGAACGTCGCGGTCTGCCAGCGCAGCAGTTCGTCGGTGAGCCCCTTGAAGGTCTTGCCGACCATGACGAGGCCCCCTGGCTCCCCGAACTCGCCCTCGGGGTCGAGCGCGCCCAGGTGCAGGTTCGAGAGCATCCCCGACCGGCGTCCGGAGCCCCACTCGGCACCGAGCACGACGAGGTCATAGGTGAGCACCGGTTTGACCTTGACCCAGGACTTTCCGCGCCGCCCCGCGGTGTAGGGCGAGTCGATGGCCTTGACCAGCACGCCCTCGTGTCCGGCCGCGAGGGCTTCTCGCGACAGGTCCTCCGCAGCGCTCGCATCGCCGGTGACGATGCCCGGCATCCGCCAGACGCCGGCGACGCGCTCGAGCTCGGCCAGCCGCGTCGACAGGGGCTCGTCGATCAGGTCGCGTCCGTCGACGTGGAGCACGTCGAAGAACCACGGACGCAGCGCGATGTCGCGCGAGACGTCGGCACCGAAGCGCGACATGGTCTCCTGGAACGGGCGCGGCCCGCCGTCCTCGTCGAGGGAGAGCGTCTCGCCGTCGAGGATGAGGTCGTCTGCAGGAAGGCTGCGCACGATCTCGACGATCTCCGGCACGCGGTGCGTGATGTCGGCGAGGCTCCGCGTGTACACGCCGACCTCGTCGCCGCGCCGATGGACCTGGATCCTCGCTCCGTCGAGCTTGTACTCCACGGACGCCTCGCCCGTGATCTCGAGCGCCGCGGTGGGCGTCGCAGCTGTGGACGCGAGCATCGGAAAGACGGGTCTGCCGACCCTCAGCCCGACCTCGTCGAGGTCGTCTGCGGTGCCCGTCAGCGCCACCACCGCCGTCTCGCCGAGATCCCCGGAGAGCATCGCCGCCCGTCGCACGGACCCGATCGGACGCTCGGATGCCTTCGCGACGGCGTCGAGCAGGACGCCCGCGAGCGCTCCGGTGCGGAGCTCGCCGAGCATGGCGCGGGAGAGGAAGTCCCATTCGGCGGCGGTCGCCCGCGCCGCGAGACCGTGGAGGGTCTCGGACCGTCGGCCGGCAGAGCCGGAGCCCGCGACGGTCGTGAGCGCCGTGAAGGCGTCGTCGACCTCGGCGAGCGACAGGGTCGGCTCGACGGGGTGGACGACCTCGATCGCCGCGATGCCCCGCCAGCCGACGCCGAGTCGACCCTGTCGCGGCGTCGCCAGCAGGAGTCCCACCAGGGCGGGCACGTCGTCGTCCCCGGCCTGACGCAGGAGCCGAGCGAGGGCGTCGACCTTCGCCAGGCGCGATCCGGTGGCCGTGACCTCCTCGGTCGTGGCGACGATGTCGGCGATCTTCATCCGGGCAGTCTTACACCGGCATCCGACATCCGGCAGGCTCTTGTGCCGGCGGAGCGCCGCCCGCTATGAACCACGGCCGTCAGTGCCCCCGGAACTCCGGACGCCGCTTCTCCTGGAAGGCCGCGAAGCCCTCGCGGTAGTCGTCGGTGAGCGACAGCGCCGTCTGCGCCCGGGTCTCCAGACCGACCACGTCCCACAGAGCCAGCCGCTCGTCCCTGATCCGCGCGACCAGCCGCTTGCTCTCGACGAACGCGGCGGTCGCTCCGCGGGCGACGGTCGCCGCGGCATCCGTCGTCGCCTGGTGCACCTCGTCGTCGGGGAAGACGCGCGAGAACAGTCCGGCGGCCACGGCCTCGCCGCCGCTCATGAGGCGGCCCGTGTAGATGAGATCCAGCGCGCGGTGCGCGCCGAGTCGCTCGACGAACAGGGCGTGGCCTCCCGAGTCGAGCGTCGCTCCCAGCGCGGCGAACGGGGAGCCGATCTTCGCGGACTCTGCGACGTACACCACGTCCGTGGCGATCAGCAGACCGAGTCCGATGCCCAGGCACGCCCCGTGCGCGACCGCGAACGTCGGCGCGGGGAACCGCGACATCCGTTGCAGGAGGGGAGCGACGAGGCCACCCAGGAGGCCGTCGACGTCGTCCTCGCGCGGGTCGACGCCCGCGATGTCCCTTCCGGCGCAGAACGCCCTGCCCTCGCCCCTCAGCACGAGGGCGCGCACCCCGGCGGCCTCGGCCTCGTCGTACGCGTCGCCGAGGCGACGGAGAGCATCCGCGTCGAGCGCGTTGAGCTTCGCCGGGGCGTTCAACACGACCGTGGCGACATCATCGGCGATGGTGAGGTCGATCATCTGCTGCTCCTCAGACGTCGTAGTCGACGACGACGCGGTCGCTCGTCGGGTGCGATTGACAGGTGAGGACGTACCCGCGCTCGATCTCCTCGGGTTCGAGCGCGTAGTTCTCGGTCATCGTGACGCTGCCGTCGATGACGCGTGCACGGCAGGTGCCGCAGACACCGCCCGCGCACGCGAACGGCGCATCGGGGCGCACGCGGAGCGCCGCGTTCAACACCGACTCGTGGGCGTCGACCGGGCTCTCCACGGTCGACGAGACGCCGTCCAGCGTGACCTCGATGCGCACGGTCCTCTCACCGGCGCGCACCTCGACGGCGCGGGCCTCGCGGGCGGGCTCGTCGCCCGTCGTGAACAACTCGAAGCGGATGCGCTCGCGGGCGACGCCCACATCGGCGAGCACCTCTCGGCACAGGTCGACGAGCGCGAGCGGACCGCACAGGAACCATTCGTCGACGCCTGCCGGATCGATGAGCAATGCGAGGATCGTGCGCAGCTTCTGCTCGTCGATGCGCCCGGAGAGCACGGGTGCGGTGCGCTGCTCGCGCGACAGCACATGATGCAACGTCAGCCGGGTCGGGAAGCGGTCCTTGAGGTCGGCGAGGTCCTCGAGGAACATCACGTCCTGGCTGGAGCGGTTCGTGTAGAGGAGGGTGAAGCGCGAGGAGTCCGAGCGCGTGAGGACGGTGTGCGCGAGCGCCATCAGGGGAGTGATGCCGGAACCCGCGGCGATACCGACGACGTGCCGCCCGTCGAGTGCGGCGAGCCCCGAGGTGAAGGTGCCCTGCGGGCTCATCACGTCGATCTCGACCCCGGGGAGCAGCCCGGTCTGCGCCCAGGTGGAGAACAGTCCGCCCTCGTCGCGCTTCACCGCGATGCTGAGCGTGGTCGATCCGGCCGTGAGTTCTTCGGGGCCGAGACGCTCGGGCGCCCGGCACAGCGAGTAGGACCGGCGGACCTCGGTACCATCGAGCGTTGTCCGGAGCGCCACGTACTGACCAGGCAGGTGGTCGTACTCGCCCGCCAGCGCGGCAGGAACCGTGAACGTCACCTCGACCGCATCGTTCGTCAGCGGCCGGACCGACTCGACCGCGAGGGCGTGAAAGCGCGCGCGTCGGCGAGCGTCGCCGGGAGAGGGCGGAGCGGATGCCGAGGCGACCGCGGTGCGCGGCAGCGAGAACAGCGACATCAGTGCACCTTGAAGTGATCGAACGGCTCCAGGCACGCGCGGCACTCGAACAGCGCCTTGCACGACGTCGAACCGAAGCGCGAGACCTCGTGCGTGTCGAGCGAGCCGCACCGGGGGCAGCGCACCCGGAGGGCGAGGGGGAGCGGACCGGAACGTGCAGCGGCTCGGCCGGTCGGCGGAGCGATCCCGTACTCGGTCAACGTGCGCCGGCCGGCATCCGACATCCAGTCGGTCGTCCAGGCGGGTGCGAGCACGAGCCGCACCTCGACGCGGGCGAATCCGGCGGCGAGGAGTGCGAGGGTCACGTCGTCCCGGATCGCCTCCATCGCGGGGCATCCGCTGTACGTCGGGGTGATGTCGACCCGGACCACGTCCTCGTCGAGCCGCACGGAGCGCAGGATGCCGAGATCCTCGATCGTGAGCACGGGGAGCTCGGGATCGAGCACGGATGCCGCGACCCGCCACGCCGTGGCCTCTGCGCCGAGGTTCTGCGCGCTCGCGCGCTCGACGGTCACCACGACGCCCCCGGATGCCGTCGGGCGAGCACCTGCATCTCGGCGAGGATGTGGCCGAGCGGAGTGGCGTGAGCACCGCGTCGACCGCCGCCGGAGGAGGCCCGCACCTCGGGCACGGTCACCTCGGCCTCCGCGAAGACGACGTCGACGACCCGATCGAAGCCCTCGCGCAGCGTCGAGGGGCGGACGGCCGCGTCTCCGAGCCGCTCGACGAGCGGCTCGTCGCGGAACAGCTCCCCGACATACGGCCAGACGTCGTTCAGCGCGCGGACCATCCGTCGCCGGGACTCGTCGGTCCCGCCCGCGAGCCGCAGCACCCATTGGACGGCGTGATCGCGGTGGTAGTCGACCTCCTTGCGGGCCTTCTCGGCGACGGCGGCGAAGGTCGGGTCCGTGCTCGCGCGCAGCGCCGAGTAGAGCTCGACCATGTAGCTCGAGACGACGAACTGGCGCGCGATGGTCTGGGCGAAGTCGCCGTTGGGCTGCTCGACGATCCAGGCGCTGCGGAACTCCGGCTCGTCGCGGAAGTAGGCGAGTTCGTCCTCGGATCGGCCGTCGAACGACCCCGCGTACCGCAGCAGCGAGCGGGCGTGGCCGAGCAGGTCGAGGGCGATGTTCGCGAGGGCGACATCCTCCTCGAGCTCCGGCGCCCGGGAGATCCACGCGCCGAGCTGCTGCGACAGGATGAGGGCGTCGTCGCCGAGCCAGAGCGCGTACTCCGCGATGTCCTCCGAAGGGGCGACGGCATCCGCGCCTGCGAGCTCGGCGTCGAGCCGCAGCTCGTCCACCGTGACGCGGCCGTGTGGGTCGTTCCGCGAGGTGTCCGATGCGGTCACAGGTGCGGCACCCCCTCGGATGCCGTGTAGTACACGGTATGCCGGTAGTTCTTGCCGGCGGGGCTCTCGAAGTACGCGTCCTTCGCGTCGGGGTCGCTCGTGGTGATCGCCTCGGCGGGGACGGCCCAGATCGACACGCCCTCGCCGCGTCGCGTGTAGAGGTCCCGGGCGTTGCGGATCGCCATCTCGGCATCCGGGGCGTGCAGCGAGCCGACGTGCACGTGGCTCAGGCCGCGGTTCGCGCGGACGAAGACCTCCCACAGGGGCCACACGTCCCGTGCGGTCCCCGAGCCCGTCGACGGGTCGGCGCCGGGGGTCGCCATCATGCCGCCTCCTCGTGCGTCATCGCCTGCCGCCGTGCGTACTCCGCCGCGGCCTCCCGCACCCAGGTGCCCTCCTCGTGCGCCGCGCGACGACGCTCGAGGCGCTCGGCGTTGCACGGCCCGTTCCCGCGGAGCACCTCGAAGAACCCGTCCCAGTCGATCGGGCCGATGTCGTACCGCCTGGCCTCCTCGTTCCACCGCAGATCCGGGTCCGGCAGCGACACACCGAGGATCTCGGCCTGCGGCACGAGCATCCCGACGAAGCGCTGGCGGAGCTCGTCGTTCGAGAACCTCTTGATCTTCCATGCCATCGACTGGGCCGAGTTGGGGGACTGATCATCCGGCGGCCCGAACATCGCCAGGCTCGGCCAGTACCAGCGGTCGACAGCGTCCTGCGCCATCTGCCGCTGCTCGGGCGTTCCCCGCATGAGCGTGAGCAGGATCTCGAAGCCCTGCCGCTGGTGGAAGGACTCCTCCTTGCAGATGCGCACCATCGCGCGCCCGTATGGTCCGTAGGACGCACGGCAGAGCGGCACCTGGTTGCAGATCGCGGCGCCGTCGACGAGCCATCCGATCGCGCCCATGTCGGCCCAGGTCGGGGTGGGGTAGTTGAAGATCGAGGAGTACTTCGCGCGCCCGCTGATGAGCTGCTCGGTCATCTCGTCGCGCGTGATGCCGAGGGTCTGCGCGGCCGAGTAGAGGTAGAGCCCGTGACCGGCCTCGTCCTGCACCTTCGCCATGAGGATCGCCTTGCGCGCGAGGCTCGGTGCGCGGGTGATCCAGTTCCCCTCCGGCTGCATGCCGATGATCTCGGAGTGCGCGTGCTGCGAGATCTGTCGGATGAGGGTCTTCCGGTAGGCCTCGGGCATCCAGTCCCTGGGCTCGATCCGCTGCTCGTTCGCGATCAGCTCGTCGAAGACGCGCTGATCCTCGGCGAGGTCCGCAGGGGTGGTCATCATCGACTCCTCGAGAGTGGTCCGTGTTTACTGACCGATCGTTAGGTAATTCTGACACGCGCGTGCGAGGCATGCAAGGACCCCGGCGTCCCGCGCTCAGTGCGAGCGCGAGACGAGCTCGAGGAGCGCGCGCCCGTAGGCCTCGGCCGGATCCGGATGCTCGAAGCGCAGCGTCTCGCCCGCGATCTCGACCTCCACCTCGAAGGCGTCGGGGAGGCGGGAGAGGCGGCGGAAGGTCGCTCGCAGCAGATCGCGCAGCTGGTCCTCGCGGGGGAGCCACACGGCGTCGGCGAGGGTGACCGCGTCGAGCGCCCACTCCGTCGTGCCGTTGAAGGCGAGGTCGGTGCCGCTGGGCGTCTGCCGTGCCTCGATCGTCATCTCACTGACAGTGAAGACGTCGGCCTCGGCTTCGAGCTCGACCTCGTCGGGCAGATCGAGCTGGAATCGATCGCCCTCGGCCGGATACCACACGAGCCCCGCATCCCGCAGGGCCACGGCCAGTTCACGAGTGATCACGGTTCCACGCTAGACGACGCGACATGCGCGGGGGTCGAGCCCGCCTGTGGACAGATCGGGCGGGGTTGTCGGCGGCCTGGGGCAGAGTGGACGCATGACGACCACGCCCTCGCCCGACATCCGCGACTCCGCCCTGTCCGCGCTGCGCGACCTCGTCGGGCGTCCGGACGCCGACTTCCACGACGGGCAGTACGAGGCGATCGAAGCGCTCGTCAGAGACCGACGTCGCGCGCTCGTGGTGCAGCGCACCGGGTGGGGCAAATCGGCGGTGTACTTCGTCGCGACACTGCTGCGGCGGCGCACCGGGGCGGGGCCCACGGTGCTCGTCTCGCCGCTTCTCGCGCTCATGCGCGACCAGATCTCTGCGGCTGAGCGAGCGGGCGTCCGCGCCGTGGCGATCAACTCCACGAACGCGCACGAGTGGTCCGACGTGCTCGAGAAGCTCGACCGCGACGAGGTCGACGTGCTGCTGGTCTCGCCCGAGCGGCTCAACAATCCGACGTTCCGCGAGGAGCAGCTTCCCGCGCTCGTGCGGCGCATCGGGATGCTCGTGGTCGACGAGGCGCACTGCATCAGCGACTGGGGGCATGACTTCCGTCCCGACTACCGCCGCCTGCGCGACCTGATCGGTCAGATGCCGTCCGAGGTGCCCGTGCTCGCGACCACGGCCACCGCGAACAGCCGGGTCGTGGCGGATGTCGCCGAGCAGCTCGGTGCCGCGGGAGCCGACCAGACGACGCCCGAGGTCCTGACGATCCGGGGTCCGCTGGCCCGCACCTCGCTGCGTCTCGGGGTGCTGCGTCTGCGCGACTCGGCCAGCCGGCTCGCGTGGTTGCTGAGCCACCTCGACGACCTCCCAGGGTCCGGCATCATCTACGCGCTCACCGTCTCGGCGGCCAACGACACCGCGCGGCTGCTGCGCGAGCACGGTCACGACGTCCGGGCCTACACCGGGCAGACCGACACCGACGAGCGCGCCGAATCCGAGGGCATGCTCAAGCGCAACGAGGTCAAGGCGCTCGTGGCGACGAGTGCGCTGGGTATGGGGTTCGACAAGCCCGACCTCGGTTTCGTGCTGCACCTGGGCGCGCCCTCCTCGCCCGTGGCGTACTACCAGCAGGTGGGTCGTGCCGGTCGCGCGAGCGAGAGCGCCGACGTCCTGCTGCTGCCCGGAGTCGAGGATCGCGATATCTGGCACTACTTCGCGACCGCATCGATGCCCGACCGCGAGAGGGCCGAACGCGTGATCGCGGCGCTGGGCGACCGACCGCTCTCGACGCCGGCGCTCGAGGCGATCGTCGACATCCGTCGCACTCCTCTCGAGCTGCTCCTGAAGGTCCTCGACGTCGACGGCGCCGTGCGCCGCGTGCAGGGCGGCTGGGTCGCGACCGGTGCCCCGTGGACCTACGACGCCGAGCGCTATGAGCGCATCGCCGCAGAGCGGCGGGCCGAGCAGCAGCACATGATCGACTACGAGCAGACCGACGGATGCCGGATGGAGTTCCTGCAGCGGTCGTTGGACGACGCGACCGCCGCCCCGTGCGGGCGCTGCGACAACTGCGCGGGAGCCTGGTTCCCGACCGAGATCGCGAAGGATGCGACGACGCAGGCCGCGGAGTCGCTGGATCGGGTCGGCGTCCCGATCGAGCCGCGCAAGGCCTGGCCCACGGGCGCCGATCGGCTGGATGTGCCCGTCAAGGGGCGCATCGCCGAGTCCGAGCAGGCGGGGGAGGGCAGGGCGCTCGCCCGCCTCACCGATCTCGGGTGGGGCGGCACGCTCCGCACCCTGTTCGCCGAGGGCTCCCCAGACGCTCCCGTCACCCCGCAGATGCTGGCGGCCTGCGTCCGGGTGCTCGCCGGGTGGGGCTGGGAGGAGCGCCCCGTCGCGGTGATCGCGATGCCGTCGCGGAGTCGTCCGCAGCTGGTCGACTCGCTCGCCCGAGGGCTCGCCGAGGTCGGTCGTCTGCCATATCTCGGGGCGCTCGAGCCCGTGAACGGCGGCCCCGCGGGGCAGCCGGGCGGAAACAGCGTGTTCCGTCTGGCCGGTCTGTGGGACAGGTTCTCCGCCGACGGGCTCGAGCTCCCGCCGGGGCCGGTGCTGCTCGTCGACGACATGGCCGACAGCCGCTGGACGCTCACCGTCGCTGCGAGGGCGCTTCGCCGCGCGGGCGCGACGGGCGTCCTGCCGTTCGTGCTCGCGCTGCGGGGATGACGTGGCTCGCGCTGAGGGGATGACCCTTTACGGCGTGGGCACGGGAGCGGCTGCCGGTTCCTTCGCGACGAGTGTGAGCACGTCGTAGGTCGCGACGAGGTCGTCCCGCTGGTTGCGGATCACCGCGTCCCAGCGCACCTCGCCGTACTCGTCGGTCTCGCGGGGGGTGATCTGCTTAGCCGTCAGAACCACCCGGATCTCATCGCCGGGCGACACCGGGGTCACGAATCGCAGGTTCTCCAGGCCGTAGTTCGCGAGGACCGGACCCGGCTCCGGGTCGACGAACAGGCCGGCCGCCCAGGAGACGAGCAGGTAGCCGTGCGCGACCCGGCCCGGGAAGAACGGATTGGCCGCTGCGGCCTCCTCGTTCATGTGCGCGTAGAACGTGTCACCGGTGAACCGGGCGAAGGTCTCGATGTCGTCGAGCGTCACGGCCCGGGAGGCCGAGGCGACCTGATCCCCGATGCGGAGCTCCGCGATCGACTTGCGGAACGGATGCGGCCCGTCGCTGCGCGCCGCGGAGCCCGTGTGCCACACGCCGGTCAGCGCCGTGAGCATCTCCGGCGACCCCTGCACCGCGGTGCGCTGCATGTGGTGAAGCACGGCGCGGATCCCGCCGAGCTCCTCGCCACCGCCTGCTCGCCCCGGCCCCCCGTGCACGAGGTTCGGCAGCGGCGAGCCGTGTCCTGTCGACGAGCGGGCGTCGTCGCGGTCGAGCAGCAGCATCCGGCCGTTGAACGGAGCGATCCGCGTCGCGAGCTCGACGGCCTGCGCGGGGTCGTGCGTCGCGATGCTCGTCACGAGCGATCCGCCGCCGCGCGCCACCAGATCCGCCGCCTCGGCGGTCGTCTCATACGTGAGCAGGGAGGCCACAGGCCCGAACGCCTCGACCTCGTGCGCCGCATCGACGCTCGCATCCTCGAAGCGCACGAGGATCGGAGCGACGAAGGCCCCGTGGTCCGACCTGCCGGTCGAACCGTCTGCGAGGCGCACCTCGGGCGGCTCCGTTCCGCCGATGACGAGCCGTCCTCCGGCACCCGTCAGCGCGTCGATCCGCCGCCGCACCTCGTCGCGCTGGGCGAGCGAGGCCAGGGGGCCCATCGTCACGCCCTCGGCGCGCGGGTCGCCCAGCACGGTCTTTTCGACGAGGCGTGCGCGCACGGCCTCGACCACGGCATCTGCGGTTCCCACCGGCACGATCGCGCGCCGGATCGCCGTGCACTTCTGGCCGGCCTTCGTCGTCATCTCCGTCACGAGCTGCCGCACGTACGCGTCGAACTCGGGAGTGCCGGGGACGGCGTCGGTGCCGAGCACCGAGGCGTTGATCGAGTCGGTCTCGGTCGTGAACCGGACTCCTTCGACCTGGACTGCGGGGTGGGCCTTGAGTTTCTCGGCGGTCGAGGCGCTCCCCGTGAAGCCCACGAGGTCGCCCAGCCGGAGGTGGTCGAACAGGTCGGGGACGCTGCCGCTCACCAGCTGCAGCGAGCCCTCGGGCAGCAGTCCGGACTCGACGAGGATCCGCACCATGGCCTCCGCGAGGTACCCCGTCGGCGTCGCGGGCTTCACGAGCGTGGGCATGCCCGCGAGGAACGCCGGTGCGAACTTCTCCAGCGACCCCCAGACCGGGAAGTTGAACGCGTTGATCTGCACCGCCACCCCCGGGAGCGTCGTGTAGACGTGTCGCCCCAGGAACGAGCCGTCCGCCGACAGGATCTCGACGGGGCCGTCCACATGCACGGTGCTGTTCGGCAGCTCGCGGCGCCCCTTGCCGGAGTAGGAGAACAGGACGCCGATCCCGCCGTCGATGTCGACCCACGAGTCGGCCTTCGTCGCCCCCGTGCGAGACGAGAGGGCGTAGAGCTCGTCCTTGCGGGCGGTGAGCGCGAGTGCGAACTGCTTCAGCAGCACCGCGCGCTGATGGAAGGTCAGCGCGGCCAGCGATCGATGGCCGGTGGTCCGCGCGTGGTCGAGGGCCGCCGCGAGGTCGAGTCCCGTGGTCGACACGACCGTGATGAGCTCGCCGGTCGAGGCGTCCCGCACCTCGGCGCCGGAGCCGGGCGCCGCAGCGTCGGCGTCCGCCGGCGTCCACCACCCACCCTGGACGTAGCTCGGAAGGTACTCGGTCATGTCTCCTCGTTCCATTCGTAGAAGCCGGAGCCGCTCTTGCGTCCGAGCCGCCCGTCGGCGACCATCCGGCGCAGCAGGGCCGGTGGGGCGAAGCGTGCGCCCAAGGCCCGCTCGAGCTCCTCGGCGATGCCCAGCCGCACGTCGAGTCCCACGAGATCCGTGGTGCGCAGCGGGCCGATCGGATGCCGGTAGCCGAGCACCATCGCGGCATCGATGTCATCGGCTGACGCGACGCCCTCCTCGAGCATCCGGATCGCCTCCAGCCCCAGGGCCACACCGAGACGTGACGAGGCGAACCCGGGGGAGTCCCGCACCACGACGGCCGTCTTGCCCAGCGCGTCGACCCAGGTCCGGCACCGCTCGACGACCGCCTCATCGGTCGCGGAGCCCCGGACGATCTCGACGAGCGTCGATGACGGCACGGGGTTGAAGAAGTGCAGGCCCAGGAACCGCGACGGATGCGCACGCGAGGCCGCGACGTCGTCGATCGAGATCGACGACGTGTTGCTGGCGAGGACCGAATCCGCATCGAGGACGGCCTCGACCCTGCTCAGGGCGGCCTCCTTGAGAGCGCGGTCCTCCGGGACGGCCTCGATCACGAGTTCGCAGTCCGCGAGCGGGTCGATCTCGGTACCCACGGTCAGGCGGGAGCCGACCTCATCGATGTCGAGTCCTCGGTCGCGCTCGCCGGAGCGGCGGATGCTGTCGCGGGTCCGCATCCTCGCGGCATCCGCGCTCGGGTCGTCGCGCTCCACCAGGCGCACTCGAGACCCGGCGAGCAGGAACGCGTGCGCGATGCCGGCGCCCATGCGTCCGCCGCCCACGACCCCGACGGTCTCGGGTGCGCGCATCTCGCCGGTCATCGCGCTCTCCGCTCGAGGAAGTCCGTCATCCGGCGGTGCTTCTCCGCGGAGTCGAAGAGCTCGGCCTGCAGGCGCAGGTCGATCTCCGGGTGCTCGGCGCGCGGAGCTCGGAGCGCGCGCTTCGTGTGTTGCGTGGCGAGCACGTCGTTCCGGGCGATGCGGTCGGCGATGGCATGCGCCTCGTCCAGCAGCTCGTGCGCCGGATGCACGGCGGAGATGAGCCCCCAGCGCAGCGCCTCGTCGGCATCCAGGATCCGGCCGGTGAGCAGCAGCTCGCTCGCTCTGGCCTCGCCGACGATGTCGCGGAGTCGCCACGTCGCGCCCGCGGCCGCGATGATCCCGAGCCCCGTCTCGGGGTTGCCGATCCGCAGCGTCGGCGTGGCGATGCGGATGTCGGCCGCGTAGGCGAGTTCGGCCCCTCCGCCGAGGGTGTACCCGTCGACCGCCGCGATCACCGGCATCGGAAGCTCGTGCAGGCGGACGAAGGCTCGCGCGTTGATGCCCGCGAGCGCGTCGGCCGCTGTGCGCTCGCGGAGCTGACGGATGTCGGCGCCCGCCGCGAAGACGCCGTCGGTCCCCGTGATGATGAGGGTCCGGGGTGCTGCCTCGAGGAGCTCGCACAGCTCGTGGAGCTCGTCGATCATGCGCTGATCGATCGCGTTCCGCTTCTCGGGACGGTCGAGAGTCGCGACGACGCGGTCCTCGCTCTCGTCGATGCGGATGCTCACTTCGACACGCTCCAGGACTTCGGATTCATTTACAGACCGATCGGTCAGGAATACGATCCCAGATCGCTCACGGAATGGCAACCCGACCGTGGTGCCAGACTGGATCGCATGGCGCAGACCAGAGTCGAGATGCCCGCCGCGAAGCGCGGTCGGCCCGGGTACGACCGCGAGCAGGTGCTCGCCGTCGCCGTGCAGGTCTTCAATGAGCACGGCTACGACGCGACCAGCGTGGCCGACCTCAGCGCGAAGCTGGGGCTCACGAAGTCCGCGCTGTACCACCACTTCGCGTCGAAGTCGGAGATCCTCGAGCTCGCCCTGACCGATGCCCTCGACGCGCTCGAGGCCGTCGTCGACGACGCCACGGCACGGCATCCGCTGGCCGCCGATCGCCTGCGGGCGATCATCCGGGGTGCGGTGGGTGTGCTGACCGCGAAGCTGCCCTCGGTGACCCTGCTGCTGCGGGTCCGCGGCAACGGCGATGTCGAGACGGCCGCGCTCACCCGACGCCGGGCGTTCGATCAGCGCGTCACGGCGATCGTCGCCGAGGCCCAGCGCGAGGGACTCATCCGCGACGACGTCGACGCGGCGGTCGCCACGCGCCTGATCTTCGGCATGATCAACTCGGTCGTCGAGTGGTACCGGCCGGGTGGCGCGGTCGACCCGGAGGAGCTCGGCGAGGACATCCTGCGGGTGAGTCTCGACGGCCTGCAATCGCGCTGACTCCGAGGCGTCGCGGCGCGTGGAAGAAGCCGTTGCCCGTGCGACTCCGGTGGGGCATATTCGACAGTGACGGACGGCTCCGGCACAGGAGCCCCGCACCACCGAGATCAAGGGAGATCGCACGTGAAGAAGCTCATCAACAACCCCGACGATGTGCTGGTCGAGTCGCTCCGAGGGGTCGCCCTCGCGCATCCGGAACTGTCCGTCGATCTCGAGACGCACGTGATCACGCGAGCGACGCCCAAGGACGAGGGCAAGGTCGCGGTGGTCTCCGGCGGGGGATCCGGCCACGAGCCGCTGCACGGCGGGTACGTCGGCCGCGGGATGCTCGACGCCGCGGTGGCCGGTCAGGTCTTCACCTCGCCGACGCCGGATCGCGTCCAGGCGGCGACCAAGGCCGTCGACCGAGGTGCCGGAGTGCTGCACATCGTCAAGAACTACACCGGCGACGTCCTCAACTTCGAGATGGCGGCCGAGCTCGCCTCGATGGAGGGCATCGAGGTCGGCACCGTCGTGGTCGACGACGACGTGGCCGTGCAGGACTCGCTGTACACGGCGGGTCGGCGCGGCGTCGGGCTCACTGTACTGCTCGAGAAGCTCGTGGGCGCGGCAGCCGAGGAGGGCCGGGATCTCGCGGCCGTCGTCGAGCTCGCGACGCGGATCAACGGCCAGGGCCGGTCGATGGGCATGGCTCTCACGAGCTGCACGGTTCCCGCGGCCGGGAAGCCCACGTTCGACCTGCCCGACGACCAGATGGAGATCGGCATCGGCATCCACGGAGAGCCGGGTCGCCATCGCGAGCCGCTCGCCCCGGCATCCGAGATCGCTCGTCAGCTCGTGGAGCCGATCCTCGCCGACCTGGATGCCTCGGGTCCGGCGATCGTGATGCTCAATGGCATGGGCGCCTCGCCGCTGATCGAGCTGTACCTCATGTACGGGGAGGTCGTGCCGCTGCTGGAGAAGGCGGGCGTGCAGGTCGCGCGCAATCTCGTCGGGAACTACATCACCTCGCTCGACATGGCGGGATGCTCGCTCACGGTTCTGAAGGCCGACGACGAGTTGCTGCGGTTGTGGGACGCCCCCGTGAACACACCCGGACTGCGGTGGGGCGTGTGATGGCGGCCGTCGACACCGCGGTGCTCGCCGACTGGATCCACCGCTTCCGCGACGCCGTCACGGATAAGCGGGACTGGCTCACGGAGCTCGACTCGGCGATCGGCGACGCCGATCACGGAGCCAACATGGCGAGAGGCATGGACGCGGTCGTCGCGAAGATCGACGACGGAACGCCCGCCACGATCGACGAGCTGCTGAAGTCCGTCGGCATGACGCTGGTCAGCTCGGTCGGCGGGGCCAGCGGTCCGCTGTACGGCACGCTGTTCCTGCGGATGGGGATGACCGCGGGGTCCGTGTCGGAACTGGATGCCGCGGCGCTCGCGACCACGTTGCGCGCGGGACTCGACGGCGTCGTGGCCAGGGGCAAGGCAGAGGCGGGCGACAAGACGCTGATCGACGCTCTGGCCCCGGCGCTGGACGCGCTCGATCAGGCGATCGCACGAGGCGACGATCTCGCTGCCTCGACCGCCGAGGCAGCACGCGCGGCGGCGGAGGGCCGCGATGCGACGCTCGACCTCGTGGCCCGCAAGGGGCGCGCGAGCTACCTGGGTGAGCGGAGCGCAGGGCACCTGGATCCGGGAGCCGCTTCGACGACGCTGCTTTTCGAGGCGCTCGCCGCCGCGGTCGCGGACAGCGCCGGATGATCGGGATCGTCGCCGTCTCCCACAGTGCTCGGCTGGGGGAGGCGGCGCTCGAGCTCGCCCTGCAGATGGTGCGCGGGGACGGCGTGCGCGTCCTGGTCGCGGCCGGGGCGGGGACGGATGCCGACGGCACCCCGATCCTCGGCACGGATGCCGTGGCCGTCGCCGCGGCGATCGACGAGCTGGCCCAGGACTGCGACGGTGTGCTTGTGCTCATGGACCTCGGGTCCGCAGTCCTGAGCGCGGAGCTGGCGACCGAGCTCCGGATGAGCGATGTGCCGGTGCACCTGGCGCCCGCGCCGTTCGTGGAGGGCCTCCTCGCCGCGGTGGTCTCGGCCGCCGCGGGCGGTGTTCTCGACCAGGTCGCCGCCGAGGCGAGCGCAGCTCTGCTCGCGAAGACGGAGCAGCTGGGAGAGCCGGACGACGGTCCTGCGCCGACGGACGTCGCCGCCGATGCAGCGGAGATCACCCGGGTCGTGCGCGTGCGCAACGAACTCGGCATCCACGCCCGTCCCGCCGCGCTGATCGCCGAGGCCGCGGCGGGCGCGGCGGTGCGGCTGAGACGCCTGCCCGACGGGCCCGAGGCGTCCGCCGCGAGTCTCTCGCGCCTGCTGACCCTGGGTGCGCGGCGAGGCGACGACATCGAGCTCACCGGCAGCGGGGAGGGCGCGGTCGACGCGGTCGACCGACTCGTCCGGCTCTTCGACGACGGGTTCGGGGAGGGTGTCGAGGCTGCGCCTGCGGACACGCCTCCTGTGGATCCCGTCGCTCCTGTTGTGCCGTCGCCGCAGGCGCCGGGCGTGAGTGCGGGTGCCGTGCTGCGCGGCCGCGGCGTGAGCGGGGGTCGGGCGGTGGGGCCGGTCGTGCACCTGGGTGCTGCGGCTACGGAGCCCGATGCGGGCACCCTCATCCCATCGGTCGATCGCGACCGCGAGGCGGCCGCGATCGAGCGCGCCGTTCGGGCAGTGGCCGAGCAGCTCCGGATGCGGTCGGAGCGCGCGTC
>JAZBLS010000039.1:0-21251 GCA_037033365.1 Actinomycetota bacterium
CTGGCGACGATCGTCGCCTTCGCGCTCATCATCTTCCTGGCGCAGCTGCAGGGTCTCGACTTCCTCGGCGAGATGGCCAAGCTCCTCTTCTGAGCCCGGCGCCATACGACGAAGCCCGCCGCACGATCATCGTGCGGCGGGCTTCGTCGTGTGTTCTGCGTTCAGTCGAACCAGATGCCGAGCTCACGGGCGGCCGACTCGGGGCTGTCCGACCCGTGCACGAGGTTCTGCTGGACCTTGAGGCCCCAGTCGCGGCCGAAGTCGCCGCGGATCGTGCCCGGTGCGGCGGTGGTCGGGTCGGTCGTGCCGGCGAGCGAGCGGAAGCCCTCGATCACGCGGTTTCCGGCGAGACGGATCGCGACGGACGGGCCCGAGAGCATGAACTCGAGGAGCGGCTCGTAGAACGGCTTTCCCTCGTGCTCGGCGTAGTGCGCGGCGAGGAGGTCGCGGTCGGGCTCGACGAGGCGGATGTCGACGAGCGCGTAGCCCTTCGACTCGATGCGCGCCAGGATCGCTCCGGTGAGGCCGCGGGCGACACCATCGGGCTTGACGAGGACGAGGGTTTCTTCAGTGGCCATGTCATTCACTCTCTGTCTGAGTCTCGGTCGCGGGCGCATCCGGACGTCGTGCGTCCAGTCGAGCCCCCATGATCGTCGCATACCCCCACATGCCGCCGAAAATCACGACGACGAGCAGGATCGCGGGAACGAGGATCGCGGAGACCGCGATGATCCCCTGGATGACCCACCCTGCGGGGATGGCCCAGGGCTTGGTGATCATTCCGGCGATCACGATGCACGCGAGACCCACGACTCCCCCGCCGACGATCCCCCACCACTGCGGGACACCCTCTGGCAGCGTCTTGAGGCCGAAGACCGTGAGCCCTGCGAGGAACACCACGATCGACTCGAAACCGAGCACGATCGGCGCGAGCTTCTGCACGAGGGTCCGCGGGGCGCGCGGAGGTCGCGGCGGACGAGCGGATGCCGCGTCGGCGCTCACGCGCGCCACCCTGACTTCCAGTCCTCCTCCTCGGAGAGCGTGATCGCCTCGCCGGCGAGCACCACGGATCCCGCGATGATGACGGCACGACGATCCGAGGACGCCGCCCATTCGCGCGCCGCATCGGCGGCCTCCGCGAGGGTCGAGTGCACGGTTGCCCGGCGCCCCGTGGCCTCGACGAGGTCGGCGATCACGTCGGCATCGCTCGCGCGGTCGGACTCCGGGATCGTCGCGAACACGTGAGCGGTCGCGGGTGCGAGCTCGGCCACGATCCCTGCGGCATCCTTATCGGCGAGGATGCCGAGCACGAGGCCCCACTCGTCGAAGTCGAAGCTGTCGTCCATGGCCTGCACGAGCGCGCGCGCACCGTGCGGGTTGTGCGCGCCGTCGACGATCACGGTCGGCGAGATGCCGAGCAGCTGGAGGCGGCCGGGCGACGTGGCGCCCTGCAGACCCTCCGAGATGATGTCGTCGGCGATTCGCTGATCACCCCCGCCGATGAGCGATTCGACCGCGGCTACCGCGAGGGCAGCGTTGTGCCCCTGGTGCGCGCCGTACTGCGGCAGGTACTCCTCGACGTACTGACCGGCGAGCCCGCGGATCGTGAGGAGCTGTCCGCCGACCGCGAGCTTCTGCTCGGTCAGTCCGAAGTCCTCGCCCTCGAACGCGATCGTCGCGTTCTTCTCGGATGCGACGCGACGGAGCACCTCCGCGGCCTCGGCGGGCTGCTGGGCCGAGACGACAGCCGCACCGTCCTTGATGATCCCGGCCTTGACGCCGGCGATCTTGGCGATCGTGTCGCCGAGACGATCGGCGTGATCGATGTCGATCGGGGCGAACACGGCCACGTCGCCGTCGGCGGTGTTCGTCGAGTCCCACTCGCCGCCCATGCCGACCTCGAGCACGAGGACGTCGACCGGGGCGTCCGCCACGGCGACGAAGGCGAGCACGGTGAGCAGCTCGAAGAAGGTGAGCGGCTCCTCCCCTGCGGCCTGCAGCTCGGCGTCGACGATCTCGATGAAGGGCTCGATCTCGTTCCATGCCTCCACGACCGCCGAGTCCTCGATCGGCTCACCGTCGATCATGATCCGCTCGGTGAACCGCTCGAGGTGCGGGCTGGTGAAGAGTCCCGTGCGCAGACCGTGAGCCCGCAGCAGGCTCTCGATCATCCGCGCGGTCGACGTCTTGCCATTCGTGCCCGTGATGTGCACGACCCGGTAGGTCTTCTGCGGATCGTCGAGGAACGCGAGGACGCGCGCGGTGCGCTCCTTCCGGGGCTGCACCCAGCGCTCGCCCGCGCGGCTCAGAAGGGTCTCGTAGACGGCATCCGCCTTGTCGCGTGCGCTCATGAGGAGGCTCCGATCTTGACTGCATCCGTGGCGTCGATCGTGACGATGATCGGACGCTTGTCGGCACCGAGCGCACTCGCACCGCTGCGGAAGACCCCGTCGCCCGGGCTCGTGACGTTCTCCACGAGCGCGGTCATGTCCTCCGTGGCGTGCACCGCGAAACCGACGGCCAGCGTCTCGCCGGCGATCAGCTCCGCGTGCGTCTGCAGCGCGGCCGCGTCATCCGGCGTGACGTTCAGCGCGAGCACGATCCGGTCGCTGACGTCGAGGTCGGCGTTCTTGCGAGCCTCCTGCACGACGCGGATGGCGTCACGCGCGAGACCCTCGGCCTCGAGCTCCGGCGTGGTCTGCGTGTCGAGGAGCACGAAGCCACCCGACGGCACGATCGCGAGCGCCTCGCCCTCCGGACGACCGCTCGTCTCGAGCGCGAGCTCGTACTCCGAGGCCTCGAGAGCGATGCCGCCTGCCGTCACGACGCCGTCCGTCTCGGACCAGTCCCCGGCCTTCGCGGCCTTGATCACGGTCTGCACGTTCTTGCCGAGGCGCGGACCGGCTGCACGCGCGTTCACGCTCAGCCGGTGGCTGATGCCGTAGTCGGCAGCGGTCGTGTCGGTCTGCGCCACGAGCTCGACGGTCTTGACGTTGAGCTCGTCGCGGAGGATCTCCTCGAACTGACCGAGCGTGCCGGCCAGCGGCGAAACGACCGTGAGGCGCGAGAGAGGCAGGCGCACACGCAGCTTCTCCTTCTTGCGCAGCGCGTTGCCGACGCTCGAGAGCTCGCGCACGGCGTCCATCGCGTCACGGATGTCGTCCGCCGCGGGGAACGCGTCGGCATCCGGCCAGTCCTGCAGGTGCACGCTGCGCCCGCCGGTGAGGCCCTGCCAGACGCGCTCGCTGATGAGCGGCACGAGCGGGGCGGCGACGCGCGTCAGCGTCTCGAGCACCGTGTACAGCGTGTCGAACGCGTCGGTCGACGTCCCCTCCCAGAACCGGTCGCGCGAACGACGGATGTACCAGTTGGTCAGGACCTCGGCGAAGTCCCGGAGACGCCCGGATGCCGTGGTGGAGTCGAGCCCTTCGAGATCGGCCTTCACCTCGCGCACGAGGTCGCCGAGGCGCGCGAGGATGTAGCGGTCGAGGACGTCGGTGGAGTCCGTCCGCCATGTCGCCTCGTATCCGCCGTCGCCCGAAGCGTTGGCGTACGTCGCGAAGAAGTACCAGGAGCTCCACAGCGGGAGCAGGAACTCCCGCACACCGGCACGGATGCCCTCTTCGGTCACGGCGAGGTTGCCGCCGCGCAGGACGGAGCTCGACATGAGGAACCAGCGCATGGCGTCGGAGCCGTCGCGGTCGAGCACCTCGGACACATCCGGGTAGTTCCGCAGCGACTTCGACATCTTGTAGCCGTCGCTGCCGAGCACGATGCCGTGGCAGCTCACGCCGGTGAAGGCGGGGCGGTCGAACAGCGCGGTCGACAGCACGTGCATGACGTAGAACCAGCCGCGGGTCTGCCCGATGTACTCGACGATGAAGTCGGCCGGCGCGTGCGTGTCGAACCACTCCTGGTTCTCGAACGGGTAGTGCACCTGGGCATAGGGCATCGAACCCGAGTCGAACCACACGTCGAAGACGTCCTCGATGCGACGCATCGTGCTCTTGCCGGTGGGGTCGTCGGGGTTCGGACGGGTGAGGTCGTCGATGTAGGGCCGGTGCAGGTCGATCTCACCCTCGGGATTGCGCGGTAGCACGCCGAAGTCGCGCTCCAGCTCCTCGAGCGAGCCGTAGGCGTCGACACGCGGGTACTCGGGGTCGTCGCTCTTCCAGATCGGGATCGGCGAGCCCCAGTAGCGGTTGCGGCTGATCGACCAGTCGCGTGCGCCCTCGAGCCACTTGCCGAACTGGCCGTGCTTGACGTTCTCGGGCACCCAGGTGATCTGCTCGTTGTTGGCGAGCAGGTCGTCCTTGATGTCGGTGACCCGGATGAACCAGCTCGACACGGCCTTGTAGATCAGGGGGTTCCGGCAGCGCCAGCAGTGCGGGTAGGAGTGCACGTAGCTCTGCTCGCGGAGCAGACGGCCCTCACCGCGCAGCAGACGGATCAGCGGGGTGTTCGCATCCATCCACAGCTGCCCGGCGACGTCCGTGACGTTCGGCAGGAACTTGCCGCCGTCGTCGAGCGACAGGATGGTCGGGATGCCCGCCGCACCGGCGACGCGCTGGTCGTCCTCACCGTAGGCGGGAGCCTGGTGGACGATGCCGGTGCCGTCGCTCGTCGTGACGTAGTCGTCGACGAGGATGCGCCAGGCGTTCTCGGTGCCGTAGGTCTCGGCATCCGCGTAGTAGTCGAACAGGCGGTCGTACGTGACGTCCTGCAGCTCTGACCCGCGGACGGTCTGGTCGACCGCGGCGAGCGCGTCCTCGGCGGTCTCGTAGCCGAGGTCCTTGGCGTAGCCGGCGAGCAGCTCGCGCGCGATCAGGTACCGATGCGCGGAGGCCTCGATCGCGGCATCCGTGGTGCCTGCTACCGCGTGCACGTCGGCTGCTCCCCCGGGTCCTGCCGGGAGCACGACGTACTCGATGTCCGGTCCCACGGCGAGCGCGAGGTTGGTCGGGAGGGTCCAGGGCGTGGTCGTCCACGCGAGGGCGCGGACGGCGGTGAGACCCAGTGCCTCCGCCTTGGCTCCCGTGAGCGGGAAGGTCACCGTGACCGACGGGTCCTGACGGTTCTGGTAGACGTCGTCGTCCATGCGCAGCTCGTGCGCGGACAGCGGCGTCTCGTCACGCCAGCAGTACGGGAGCACGCGGTAGCCCTCGTAGGCGAGGCCCTTGTCGTACAGCGTCTTGAACGCCCAGAGCACGCTCTCCATGTACCCGAGGTCGAGCGTCTTGTAGCCGCGGTCGAAGTCGACCCAGCGAGCCTGGCGCGTGACGTAGTCCTGCCACTCGTGCGTGTACTTCAGGACGGACGAGCGCGCCTTCTCGTTGAAGACGTCGATCCCCATCGACTCGATCTCGCTCTTCTCCGTGATCCCGAGCTGCTTCATCGCCTCGAGCTCCGCGGGCAGACCGTGCGTGTCCCAACCGAACACGCGGTCGACCTTCTTGCCGATCATGGTCTGGAAGCGCGGGAACACGTCCTTCGCATACCCGGTCAGCAGGTGACCATAGTGAGGCAGGCCGTTCGCGAACGGCGGGCCGTCGTAGAAGACCCACTCGTCGGCGCCCTCGCGCTGCTCGATGGAGGCGCGGAAGGTCTGATCGGACTCCCAGAAGTCGAGCACCTCGCGCTCGATCTCGGGAAATCGCGGGCTCGGTGCGACGGAGGCGGCCTGGTCGGCGGCGGGGCCGAAGGCGGAGTGGGTCCCTGAGCTTGTCGAAGGGCGCGGGTAGGTCATGTCGTCTCGCAGGAGTCGTGGCGGATGCGTCTGCGAGGACGATCCTCGCGGACCGCGGTACCACCTCGCGTGCTGCGCCTCACGGCGGAGCCACTCTCACTGCGGCTGTGACGGGCCTGCCCCGCTCGGTTCTAGTGACCTCGACCTGCCGTTTGCATTGAGCCTGTCGAAGCGTTCTTCCGAGAGCTCCCCGGTGATATCGGATCGACGCTCGTGCCTCCATTGTACGCGCGGTGCGGGTGGTGTCACCCCCACCCCCTACCCTCGAACACATGGCTCGCAGCACCGACTCCCCCGCAGCTCCCCGCGTCTCCGCCCCCAATCTCCCGCCGGTGCTCGAGTCCGCCCGAGCCGCACGGGCCGTCGACCTCATCGCGGCGGAGCTCGACCTCACCGGTACGACGGATCTGGCGCATTCTTCACTCGAGCAGTGCACGATCACGGCGGATGCCGACGCGGTCGACCTGTCCGGCGCGACCCTGATCGACGTGGCGATGACGGATGTGCGCATCGCGTCGCTGCGGATGCGGGATGCGAGCATGCGCCGGGTGCGCATCCACGGCGGCCGCATCGGGACGCTCGATCTGAGCGGCGCCCGCATCGATGAGCTCGACCTCTCGGACGTGCGCATCGACTACCTGAACCTGGGCGGAGCGCGCGCGGTCGACGTCGAGATCTCGAACTGCGGCATCCGCACTCTCGACATGCCTCAGGCCGTGCTCACCCGCATCCGGTTCACCGACTCCCACTCCGACGAGGTCGACCCCCGAGGGCTCCGCGCCACCGACGTCGACCTCCGCGGGCTCGATGCCGGTGCGTTCCTCGACGCCAACAGCCTGCGCGGCACGACCCTGAGCGGCTTCCAGGTGCAGCAGCTCGCTCCCGTGCTCGCGGCGGGAATCGGCATCCACGTCAGGGACTGAGCGTCCCGCCCGCCTCCA
Source organism: Actinomycetota bacterium (assembly GCA_037033365.1). Taxonomy (GTDB): domain Bacteria; phylum Actinomycetota; class Actinomycetes; order Actinomycetales; family Microbacteriaceae; genus Microbacterium. The sequence goes on from JAZBLS010000039.1 coordinate 6,688, forward strand.
GCAGTTCGCGCGTGAACGGATGCTGAGGCGCGGCGAACACGTCGGCGACCGATCCCTGCTCGACGATCACGCCGTCCTGCATCACGATCACCTCATCGGCGACCGCCCCGACGACTCCGAGGTCGTGCGACACGAACACCATCGTCAAGTGCCGCTCACGCTGCAGACGTCGAAGGAGCTGCAGCACCCGTTCCCGCACCGAGGGGTCGAGGGCCGAGACGGGCTCGTCGAGCACGAGCACCTCGGGGTCGGCGGCGAGCGCCCGCGCGATCGCCGCACGCTGACGCTGCCCACCGGAGAGCGCGTGAGGCCGACGACTCGCGAGCGCCGGATCAAGGTCGACCTCCGCAAGGAGCTCCGCGACCCTCTCCGCTCGCCGGAGGCGCGGCACACCGCCCGCGGCGAGCGCCTCCCTGAGCGACCGCCCGATCGTCCACCGCGGGTCGAACGCTCCAAGCGGATTCTGGTGCACCAGCTGGACCCGATGCTCGCCCCTCCATCGCAGCGCGCCCTCGTCAGGGTGCTCGACCCCCACGATCATCCGCGCCAGGGTCGTCTTCCCCGACCCCGACTCCCCCACCACGCCCAGCGTCCGACCCTCGGCGACCGAGAACGACGCATCCTGGACGGCGGCCGTCTCGCCGAACCGCTTGGTCACCTCGGTCACGACGAGCAGAGGATCCGCAGTGCCCTCGGCCTCCTCGCGCGGCTCGTGGAGGGTCGCTGCGATCAGCTGTCGTGTGTACCCGTGCTGTGGATCCTCGAGCACGGATGCCACAGGTCCGGATTCGACGACGACGCCGCCCCTCATCACGAGGACGCGGTCGGCGAGCCGGCGCACGGCCGCGAAATCGTGGCTGATGAAGACGACAGCGGTCCCCGCATCCGCGATCTCCCTCAGCAGACCGAGGATCCGCGCCTGCACGGTCGCATCGAGCGCGGTCGTCGGCTCATCCGCGACGAGGATGCCGGGGCCTGCCGCCAGCGCGGAGGCGATGAGAGCACGCTGCCGCAGCCCGCCGGACAGCTCGTGCGGGTACTGACGCGCACGGCGCTCAGGGTCCGGCATCCAGACCCGCGTCAGCGTCTCGCGGACCCGCTCGCGCAGAGCTGTGCGGCCCTTCGCGAGGCCATGCAGGCGCAGCGGCTCTGCGATCTCCGTGCCGATGCGCTGCAGGGGGTCGAGCGAGACGAGCGCGTCCTGCGAGACGAGCCCGATCCGCGCGCCACGCAGTGCGCGCCAGCCACGTTCGCCGAGGCGTCGCGCATCCGCCCCGTCGACCATGAGCCGGTCGACCGTGACGCGCGCCGTCGCCGGGGTCAGGCCCAACAGTGCTCGCGCCGTGAGCGACTTGCCCGCCCCGGACTCTCCGACGATCGCCACGCACTCGCCGCGCTCGGCAGAGAGGGAGACCCCGTCGACGACCGGGCGCCCGCCGAAGTCGATGCGGAGCCCTTCAAGCTCGAGCGCGCTCATGAGGCCTGCCCGTCCGCGCGCGCCCGCAGCACGCGCCCGACGACGGTGGCCGCGACGACCGTGACCGTGATCGCGATGCCGGGGAACACGGCGATCCACCACGCCTGTCCCAGGACGTTGCGTCCTCCCGAGAGTATGAGTCCCCACTCGGGAGTGGGTTCGGTGGGTCCTAGACCGAGGAAGCTCAGACCGGCGGCCGCGAGGATGCTCGACCCGATGCCGATCGTCGCGAGCACGCTGAGAGATCCGAGCACACCGGGCACCACATGAGCGACGAACGCCCGCGCGGGCGGGACGCCCAGGATGCGCGCGGCCTCCACATGCTCGGCCGTGCGCAGAGTGCGCGTCTGCACCCTCGCGAGCCGCACGTACACCGGCACCGCGGCGAGCGTGACGGCGATCGCGATGTTCACGGGCCCGGGTCCGAGCACCGCCACGACCACGAGTGCGACGAGGAACTCGGGGAACGCCATCAGCACGTCGTTCACGCGCATCAGCGTCACGTCGACCGCGCGAGGTGCGAGACCTGCCAACGCCCCGACCACGAGACCGACGACGAGTGCGATCGCCGTCGCAAGGAGGCCGATCCCGATGGACCGCCCCGCACCGTGCACGACTCGCGAGTACACGTCCCGCCCGCTCTGATCCGTGCCGAAGAGGTGGTCGGCACTGGGCGGGAGCAGGGCACCTCGCACATCCGTCTGCAACGGGTCATGCGTCGCGAGCACGCCGGGGAACACTGCGGCGAACGCCAGCACCGCCAGCACCGCGACCGCCGCCCAGAGCAGCACCGACTGCGCGCGCCTCACCGGGTGCCTCGCGCGGCGCGGATGCGGGGATCGATGAGCGGATGCAGCAGCTCGATCACGAGGTTGACGGCGACGAACACGACCGCGCTGAGCAGGATGATGCCCGTGATCACCGGGAGGTCGCGGTTCGTGATCGCCGCGAGCGTCACTCGACCGAGCCCCGCACGCGCGAAGACCGTCTCGACCAGGACGGCGCCGCCGAGGACCGAGCCGGTGAGGTACGCCGCGAGCGTGATCGCGCTCGCGGCTCCGTGACGGAGACCGTGTCGGAGCGTGAACCACGAGGAGCTCGCACCCCGCGCTCGCACGGTCTCGGCGAACGGCATCCGCTCGGCCTGCACGAGACCGTCGCGCAGCACCTGGCTCAACAGCGCCGCCACGGGCAGCGCCAGCGTGACGGCCGGCAGCACGACGGTCGCCGGATTGCGTGCACCCGAGACGGGGAACCAGCCGAGGCCGAACGCGAAGACGCTCAGCAGCAGCAGCCCGATCCAGAACACCGGAGACGACAGCACCACGAGCTCGACGCCCGCCGCCACCGATCGGGCCACGGGGCCGCGTGCGGGGAGAGCCACAGCCAGCGCGAGCAGCGCCGCGATCACGAGGGCGAGCACCGCGAGCTGCAGCGTGGAGCCGAGCTGACGCCCGATCACCTCGGTCACCGGCATCCGCAGCTGATACGACTCGCCGAGATCTCCGCGCGCGAGCTGGCCGATGAACGACAGGTACTGCTCGAGCGGTGGCCGATCCAGACCCAGTTCGGCGCGGATGCCGTCTTTGACGGCCTCGCTCACCTGCGCCTGCGGGCCCAGCATCACCGACACCGGGTCCCCCGGGATCACGCGGAACGCCAGGAAGACGAGCGTGGCCGCACCCCACAGCACGACCACGACGGATGCTGCGAGGCCGGCGATCCGCAGGAGCGCCGCTTTCACCGTTCCGACCCGCTCCGCTCACTCACCGACAGATGCTCACCGACGAATGGGTATCAGTCGACGCTCACATCGTAGAACAGAGGCCGTCCGTAGATGTCGTACTGCAGCCCGGTGAGACGCTCACCGACCGCCGTGATGGCGGAAGGGCTGTAGAGCGGGACGATCGCGGTGTAGTCGGCGTTCCACACCTGCAGCTGCGTGTACAGCGCGTCGCGCTGCTCCTGGTCGCTGGAGGCCACGCCCTCGTCGAGCAGTGTGTCGATCTCGGGATCCGAGACCTGCGAGGCGTTCTGGAAGCCGTCGGTGTGCAGGTGCGAGCGCAGGAAGTCGGGGTCGGCGCCGGAGAAGCCCCAGTCCGTCAGGTCGAAGGTCTTCGGACCGTACTGCTCGTTGTACTCACCGGGCTCGAGCACCTCACGCACGACCTCGAAGCCGATCGCCTTGAGGTCCGACTGGATGGCGTTGGCGAGGGCCGCGCGGTCGTCGGGAACCGGAGTCCAGGCGATCCAGCGCGCGGAGAGGCGCTGACCGTCCTTCATCCGGATGCCGTCGCTGTCGCGCTCCGTCCATCCCGCCTCGTCGAGCAGGGCGCTCGCCGCAGCGGGGTCGAAGGGCCACCTGCCCTCCACGTCCGCGTCGTAGCCGGGGGTCGTGGAGCCGAGGATGCTCCAGGCTCGCGGGAACTGACCGAAGAAGATCTCCTCGACCGCGGCGTCGATGTCGATGCCGCGTGCGAATGCCTGCCGGACCTTCTCGTCGCCGAACACGCCGAACTTCTCGTTCAGGTACAGGGAGTAGGGCAGACCGGGGTACTCGACGGAGTCGACTGTGATCCCGTCGCCCAGGTCACCGGCGAGGTTCGGCGGGATGTTGCTCGCGAGGTCGGCCTCACCGCTCTCGACGACGCCCGTGCGGACCGCGGCCTCCGGCTGGATCTCGACCCGCAGTGTCTCGACCTTCGGGGCCTTCTCGCCGTGCGGGCCCCACGCGTAGTCGTCGTTGCGCGTGTAGACGAGCTCCTGATCCGGGGTGTACTCGGTGAGCTCGAACGGACCGGTTCCGACCGTGATGCCGGGACCACCTGCCTTCAGCTGGTCGGCCGACTCCTCGAGGACGGCGGGCGAGTAGAAGCCGAGCTGCGGCGTGCTCGCGGCCTGGAGGAACGGAGCGTACGGCTGAGTGAAGCTCACCCTCACGGTGTGGTCGTCGATGACCTCTGTGCCCTCATAGAAGTCGGCGCCGAGCATGCTGGCGGCCTGGGCGGACTCGGTCTCCGGGTCCACGATCCTGTCGAAGTTCGCCTTCACGGCCTCGGCGTCGAAGGGCTCGCCGTCGGTGAACGTGACGTCGTCGCGCAGGGTGAAGGTGTACTCCGTGCTGTCGGGCGAGACCTCCCACTCCGTCGCCAGCCACGGGGTGAACGAGCCGTCGTCCTCCTGGAAGACGAGGGAGTCGAGAACGGCCCGCTGCACCATGCCCGAGACGTCGAGCTGACTCACCTGCGGGTCCATGTGTCCTGCCGAGAGGTTCGCACCCTCGATCGACCAGACGACCTCGCCGCCCGCGGAGTCGGATGCCGGAGCGCAGGAGCTGAGCAGCAGCGCGCTCACGGCGGCGACGGCGGCGATGGGCAGGACTCGACGCGCGAGCGTTCTGGGCATGCTGATCCTCGGGATGGATTGCGAGTGGGGTCCCATCAGGATATCCCCGATTCCTGCACCCGGTCCATTTTCCGCGGCACGGGGAACCGCTCTCCTTGCGGTGGACGCACCCGCCCCTATACTGCAAGGGTCACCGGAGGAGGGGGAGAACTGTGCCGGCTGATGGAGAACTCTTGGAGACCGTCGCTGCTCTGCATGCGAGGATCGACGCCCAGATCGCGAGGTCGCGAGGACTGGCGGAGGAATCGGCGAGGCTGAACGCCGATGTCGCCTCCACCACGGCGTCTGTCACGTCGACGGACGGTCGGGTCACTGTGGTCGCGCATCCGAACGGCGCCGTCGCCGAGGTGCGCCTCACGTCGACCGACACGGATGCCGCGTCGCTCGGAGCCGTCATCACCGCGACGATCGCGAAGGCGCAACGCGCGGCGGCCGACGCGGTGCTCGCGTCGATGGCCATCACCCTCGGGGAGGATTCGCCTCTCGTCGCGGCTGTGCGTCACGACGTGGACACGGCATTCCCCGGCGGACGATCCGACACGATCGAGTACCGCTGATGGGCGTGATCGAGGTCAACCCGTCGCGGCTGACGGCGGCCGCCGAGGCGATCGGCGAGTCGTCGGGCCGCATCGACGTCGAACTTCAGCTGCTGCACAAGGCGGCGAGCGCGCTCCGAGGACAGTGGTCGGGAGAGGCGCAGGCCGCGTTCGACGTCGCCCAGAACGGATTCTCGGCGTCCATGACCGAGCGCGCGGCCTTCGTCGCAGAGATCGCGGACGTCCTCGACGGACTCGCGAACCTGTACTCGGAGACCGACCTCGCAGGCCAACGCGCACTCGGCGGCAGCTGACCGGCATCCGCACTGTGCGTCTGCGCGCACATCCACACACTCACCGACGCGACGGGGGAACGTCATGACAGCGGCAAACCAGCAGATCAGGATCGACGAGGAGGTGCTGCAGGCCCACGTGCGATCGCTCGAGGAGGCAGCCGAGACACTCCGCGCTGCGGCATCTACGGCATCCGGGGGCGTCGGCGCCTCGGCATTCGGCGGCCTCTGCGGCCCGCTGCTGGGTCCTGCGATCTCTTCACTGGCCGATGCCTCGGAGTCCGTGCTGACGACGGCGACCGCGCTCGCCGCAGGCGCCTCTTCGGGCCTCAAGTCCACGGTCGACTCGTTCAGCGACGTCGAGGACACGGCCGTGGAGACGTTCCGCTCGATGGAGGGCACCGGACGATGACCGCGATCGCCTCCGTCGCGGGCCAGGTCCGCTCCTCCTCCTGGGCCGCCGGCACGGCAGGCCCCGGCGCGTCAGCCGGCGACTGCGCCAGCATCCCCGGCTTCGCCGGCCTCCTGATCCAGTACGTCGCACCGCTGCGCGAATGGTTCGACGACCTACTCGGCGACCCCGGGACGGTCGGCTCGTTCGCCTCGCGCTGGGAGGACGCCGAACGCGGCCTCGTGCAGGTGTCGACGTCCCTGCGGGACGCCGACCGTTCGATCGACGACCTCGACGGCCGCACGGTCCGTGCGCTCAGGGCTCGCTACACCCAGCTCGCCGAGGTCGCGGAGGACGGGGTCCAGTGGACCGGAGCGACGGCGAGCGCGGTACGCCTGGTCGCGCAGATCATCGAGTCGACGCGCATCCTCATCTGCGACTTCCTCGGCAAGCTGAGCCGATTCGCCGACGACCTGTTCAGCTTCTCGCTGAACCCGCTGCAGAAGCTCGATCAGATCGACCGCTTCGCCCGCTCGGCGTACGAGTTCGTGGACTCCGCCGGCACCCTCGTGAAGAGCCTGATCGACTCCGTCGTGACGCTCGCGCAGCTGCTCTACAAGCTCGTCCCGCTCATCGGCGACGCCCTCGCGCAGCTCAAGGACACGCTGGTGGACATGCTGCCGTTCGTCCTCCCGATCACGATGGGCCCTCTCGGGATCATCTATGCCAACGTCACCCAGGACCTGCTGGGCGAGGACGTGCGCGTGAACGAGATCGATCCGTCGACACTCACGGAAGAACAGCGCATCGCGTGGGACAACGCGCACAAGGTGACGTCGCTGGATTCCCTCGAGGATCTCATCTCCGTGAACGGCACGACCGACGCCATCGGCGGAGAGAGTGCGACCGCGATCGACATCAAGCAGGTGGTCGCCCCCGACGGATCGACGCACTGGGTCGTCTCGCTGCCGTCGACCCAGGCGTGGGAGCTCGGCGGTCCGAGCGGGGCCATGAACGACCGTGACAACAACATCGCCCTCATGCTCGACAATCCGCTGTTCCGCACGCAGTACGAACGCGCCGTCCTCGCGGCCATGCAGCAGGCCGGCATCCCTGCGGGTTCCGACGTCGTGCTCACCGGATTCAGTCAAGGTGGGATCATGGCTGCGAACCTGGCCGCGGACTCGTCGTTCCCGTACAACCCGATCGGCGTCGTGACGAACGGCTCCCCCATCGACAACTTCCACGTGCCGCCGAATGTGCCCGTGTACGCGTTCCAGCACGCGAGTGATCCCGTGCCGATGCTGGACGGCAGCGTGAGCGGCGTTCCCGGACTCCCCGGCCTTCCGCCGATCGACATCCCGAACACGCCGGTCAGCATCCTGCCCCCGAACATCCACCAGATCACGCTTCCCGATCCCGACGGGATGCACGGATTCGGCGCGCATAACAACGAGGAGTACGCGCTGTCCGCGGGCGAGTGGCAGGACGGCTACAACTCCGCCAACAACGGATCCGACCCGTGGAACCTCGCCGGCCTCGGCGGGACAGTCGTCGACCATCAGGTGTATCAGGGCGTGGAGCGCTGATATGGCTCGAACACGACACGGGATCATCGGCCGTCTGCTCGCGACGGGCGCAGTCGCCTCCGTGGCGATGCTCACGCTGACGGGCTGCGGCCCGGTGACGAAAGAGCTGTCGAACGGCGACTTCGCCGAGACGATACCGGCCGCGCTGTCCGACGCAGGGATCGGCGTGACGGACTCGTTCGCCGCGAAGGGTCTCGACGGCTTCACCTTCTACATGGGCGTCGGCGTGGATCTCGATCACGACGACCTCTCCCCGGACGAGCTCGCCACCATCCTGCGAGCCATCCTCGAGAACAATGATGTGCCCAGCGACCAGATCAGATTGTCGGTCGACGATTCGCAGGGCGAGACCATCGACGTGCCGGCCGTCGTCGAGAGCATCGACCCGGAGCTCGAGACGCGTGCGGGCTCCTACGGAGGCCTCTCCGTCACGAACGACCAGGCGATCGCGATCGTCGAGGCCGTCTGGGGCTGAGATGCGACACGGCGACCGAGCGGGCCGGTGCGGCCGCATCGTCGCGGGGACTCTCCTGGGGATCGCCGCCGTCGTCCTGAGCGGCTGCGGAGTCGTGCTCAAGGAGGTGTCGGACGGTGACTTCGACGAGACCATCCCGGCGGCGCTTGCATCGTCGGATCGCGGCGTCACCGATTCGTTCGCCGCGAAGGGGCTGGATGGCTTCACGTTCTACCTCGCCGTCGGCATCGACGTGGACCGGGAGTCCATAGACGCGAACGACCTCGCGGCATTCCTGCGGATCATCCTCGTGGAGAACGATCTGCCCACCGAGGAGATCCGGATGAGCGTGCAGAACGCGGACGGGGACTTCGTGGACCTGGAGCGGATCGCACTGCAGGCGAGTCCCGGCCTCGATCTGTTCGGGTCCTCGGAGACGAGGCTCCTTCTCGACACGGATGACGCTCGCGCGATCGTCGAGGCCGTCTGGGGCGAGTAGCCGGACGCCCAACGCGGGGCGTCTAGACTGTAGGGCACAACCCACACTCAGGCACGCTCACACAGTGCCGCATACATCGCTCGAGGAGACCTCCATGTCCGTGATTCCCGACAAGCCCGTACTCGAAGGTCTCGAAGCGAAGTGGGGTGAGGTCTGGTCCGAGAAGGGGACGTACCTCTTCGACCGCATCCGGGCCGCGGAGGCCGGGCGCGACAGCGTCTATTCGATCGACACTCCCCCGCCCACGGCATCCGGCAGCCTGCACATCGGGCATGTGTTCTCCTACACGCACACCGACGTCAAGGCCCGCTACGAGCGCATGCGCGGCAAGACGGTGTTCTACCCGATGGGCTGGGACGACAACGGCCTGCCCACCGAGCGCCGCGTCCAGAACTACTACGGCGTGCGCTGCGACCCGTCGCTCCCCTACGACGCCGACTTCACACCGCCATTCGAGGGCGGCGACAACAAGTCGAGCCGCGCGGCCGACCAGATCCCGATCAGCCGCCGCAACTTCATCGAGCTCTGCGAGCGCCTGACGCTCGAGGACGAGAAGCAGTTCGAGGCACTGTTCCGTCAGCTCGGCCTGAGCGTGGACTGGACGCAGACCTACCGGACCATCTCGAACGACACCATCCGGCAGAGCCAGCTCGCGTTCCTCCGCAACCTGGAGCGCGGCGAGGCCTACCAGTCCCTCGCACCCACGCTGTGGGACATCGACTTCCGCTCCGCGATCGCGCAGGCCGAGCTCGAGGACCGCGACCAGCAGGCGGCGTACCACACGATCGATTTCCCCTTCGCCGACGGCTCGGGCTTGATCACGATCGAGACCACGCGGCCCGAGCTTCTCCCCGCGTGCATCGCGATCGTCACGCACCCCGAGGGCCCGCACAAGCACCTGATCGGCACGAAGGTCCGCACGCCGTTCTTCGGCGCCGAGATCGAGATCCACGGCCACCACCTCGCGCAGCCCGACAAGGGCACGGGTGCCGCGATGGTCTGCACCTTCGGCGACGTGACCGACATCATCTGGTGGCGGGAGCTGCGCACCGCTGCCGGCGCGGACCTGCCGAACATGACCACGATCGGCCTCGACGGCCGTTTCCTCCCCGACGCCCCCGCGATCGTCGAGAACGACGAAGCCCGTGCGTGGTACGAGGCGGAGCTGGCGGGGAAGACGGTCTTCAGCGCGCGCAAGGCGATTGTGGAGAAGCTGCAGGAGACGGGCGACATGACCGCCGTCGGCAAGCCCTTCAACCACGCGGTGAAGTTCTTCGAGAAGGGCGACCGCCCGCTCGAGATCGTCTCGACCCGCCAGTGGTACATCCGCAACGGCGCGCGCGACGCGAAGCTGCGCGAGGAGCTGCTCGCGCACGGCCAGGAGCTCGCATTCCACCCCGACTTCATGCGCGTCCGCTACGAGAACTGGGTCGGCGGCCTCACCGGCGACTGGCTCGTGTCCCGCCAGCGCTTCTTCGGCGTGCCGATCCCGCTCTGGTACGCGCTCGACGAGAACGGCGAGCGCGACTACGACCGCGTGCTCACGCCGGACCTCGCCGCGCTCCCGATCGACCCCACCACGGACGTGCCCGCCGGGTACACCGAGGAGCAGCGCGGCGTCGCGGGAGGCTTCGACGCGGAGGCAGACATCTTCGACACGTGGGCGACCTCCTCGCTGACTCCGCAGCTCGCGGGCGGCTGGCAGCGCGACGAAGAGCTCTGGGCTCTCACCGCCCCGTTCGACCTGCGCCCCCAGGGCCAGGACATCATCCGCACCTGGCTGTTCTCGACCATGCTGAGGTCGGCCCTCGAGGACGGACGCTCGCCGTGGCGCAACGCGGCGATCTCCGGCTTCATCGTCGACCCCGACCGCAAGAAGATGTCGAAGTCGAAGGGCAACGTCGTGACGCCCTCGGACATCCTCGACGCGCACGGATCGGATGCCGTGCGCTACTGGGCCGCATCCAGCCGCCTGGGCATGGACGCGGCGTTCGATCCGCAGAACCCGACGCAGGTGAAGATCGGTCGTCGACTGGCCATCAAGGTGCTCAACGCCGCCAAGTTCGTGCTGTCCTTCCCCGTGCCCGAGGGCGCGCAGGTCACGCATGCCCTGGACGCGTCGATGCTCACGGTGCTCGACGGTGTGATCGCCGAGGCGACGAAGGCCTTCGAGAACTACGACCAGGCCAAGGCGCTCGAAGTGACCGAGGCCTTCTTCTGGACTTTCTGCGACGACTACCTCGAGCTCGTCAAGGAGCGCGCCTACAACCAGAACGACGTCGGACAGGCGTCCGCCGCTCTCGCCCTGCGTCTCGCGCTGTCGACGCTCCTGCGCCTCCTGGCGCCCGTGCTGTCGTTCGCGACCGAGGAGGTCTGGTCCTGGTTCGAAGAGGGCTCGGTGCACACCGCATCGTGGCCCGAGGCGCTCGGCATCGAGGGCGACCCCGCCGTCCTCGCGGCGGCCAGCGAAGCCCTGATCGGCATCCGCCGCGCCAAGACCGAGGCCAAGGCGTCGCAGAAGACCCCGGTGTCCCGCGCAGCGATCGAGGCTCCCGCCACGAAGCTCGAGGCGCTCCGTGCCGCCGCTGACGACCTGCGCGCCGTCGGTCGCATCGCCGAGCTCGAGTTCTCCGAGGCGGACGCGTTCGCCGTCACGGCGATCGAGCTCGCGCCGACGGAAGGAGCCTGATGCAGCTGGGCACCCGCTGGGCGACGGGATCGGAGCCACCGGCATCCGTTCCCGCCGCCCTGCGGCCGGCGATCGCCGATGTCGAGTCCCGCGGGCTCGTCGGTCACTGGACGCTCACCTGGCTCGAAGGCCGCGCGATCGCGGAACTCGATGCGGGGTGGGAGGTCGTGCAGACCGCGTCAGGCGAAGTGCTCGCCCGACCGTTCGAGGACTGAGCTCCGCGGATCGTCCGGGGCTTCAGCGCTCCCGGATGCCGAGCTGCGCGAGCATGTGATCCACGGCTCGCGGGTCCTGACGCCTGGTCTGCTGCTCGCGCAGGAGGTCGAGTGCGACCTCTCTCCGACGAGCGCGATCGGCGATGCGACGTTCGACGAAGGCCGTGAGGTGCTCGGCGAGTCCGAGCAGCCTGCGCTCGGCGCGCGTGGGGGCGACGAGGCGGATGGTCGCGCTGGTCATGATTTCTCCGTGTTCGCATGGGCGGAGTCGAGGACGGCTCCGGAGCCGGGGAGATCGAAGATCTCCGTGCGCATCGAGACCCGGCGCACGTCGGGCCCCGTCTGCCCTCGATAGCGCTCTGCGGCGCTGTCGACGACGGCCATGAGCTCGCTCTTGACCTCTTCCATCTGCGCGGGCGTCATCTCGAGGAGCGTCGTGGCGATCAGTCCGGTGTCCTCCCAACCCGCCGGCACCTCGGCCTCGGGGCGGTTCACGTAGGACATCAGCGTCTCGTGGCGGAGACGGAAGAACTCGGACGACACGATCTGTGCGGCCGCGCGGTTTGCGGGCGACATGGACCTGCTCGGACCGGGGATGTCGATCCGTCCCTGCGGAAGCTCCCACCACCGCTCTCGAGCCGTGCCACGGCCTGCGACCTCGCGGATCAGATCGTGAGATGCGAGGGTCCGGAGGTGGTAGCTCGTGGATCCCGAGGTCTCCCCCAGCATGGCCGCGAGCGAGCTGGCGGTCTGCGGTCCGTGCGCGCTGAGGAGGTCGAAGATCCGCACACGGAGCGGATGAGCCAGTGCCTTCAGTGCGCCGGGATCGAGTCGTCGCATCTGCTCGTCATCGGCCATGATGCAAAGATACCTCTGCAAACTTTTCTTTGCAAGTATTTCTTTGCATCGCGACACGATGCCGGTCACTAGGCTCGGAGGATGACCGAGGCCTCGAACCCGCTGCTCCAGCCGTCATCGCTCCCCTATGAGCTCCCCGACTTCGCGGCGATCCGCCCCGAGCACTACCTCCCCGCCTTCCACGCAGCATTCGACGAGCATCTGCGGGAGATCTCCCGCATCACGATGGTGCGCTCGATGCCGACCTTCGAGAACACGATCGAGGCCCTCGAGCGCGCGGGCTCATTGCTGGATCGCGTCGCTCACGCCTTCTACACGGTCAGCTCCGCCGATGCGACACCGGCCATTCAGGCGGTCGATGAACAGCTCGCCCCACTCATGGCCGCGCACCAGGACGCTGTATCGCTCGACGCCGCTCTCTACTGGCGCGTGCAGCAGCTGCACGAACGACGCGATGATCTGGACCTGGATGATGAGCAGCGGTATCTGCTCGAGCGCCGGTACCGGGAGATGACGCACGCCGGTGCCGCGCTCGACGACGAGGCGAAGGAGAGGCTGACGGCGCTGAACCAGCGACTCTCGACGCTCAGCAACACGTTCGAGCGCAACCTTCTCGATGACACGAACGACCTCGCGGTCGTCTTCGACTTTCCCGAGGAGCTCGACGGTCTCGGCGAGGGCGAGCTGTCGGCTGCCGCACGCGCCGCCACGGAGCGCGGCCTGAACGGCACGTACCTCGTGACCCTCCCGCTCTTCACGGGCCACCCGTATCTGGCGCAGCTGCGCGACCGTGAGGCTCGCCGTCGCATCATGGAGGCCTCTCGGGCGCGCGCCTCGCGCGACAACGCGAACGACAACCGCCCCGTGCTCGCCGAGATCGTGCGTCTGCGGGCGGAGCGCGCCGCTCTGCTCGGCTACAGCTCGCACGCGGCGTACATCACGGCAGACGAGACGGCGGGCACCCCTGAGGCCGTGGAGCGGATGCTGCGCCGCCTGGCCGGCCCGTCGGCACGCAACGCCGAGGCCGAGCGCGCGGAGCTGCAGAGCATCGTCGACGAGGGAGACGCGGAGGGCTTCCCCGTCGAGGCTCACGACTGGGCCTTCTACACCGAGCGGCTCCGCGTCGCTCGGTATGACATCGACGTCAACGCGCTGCGGCCCTGGTTCGAGGCCGAGCGCGTGCTGCGCGACGGCGTCTTCTTCGCCGCGACCCGGCTGTACGGTGTCACCTTCACGGAGCGCACCGATCTCGTCGCCTACCACTCGGGAGCGCGCGTCTTCGAGGTCCACAACGAGGACGGGAGCGAGCTCGGTCTGTACGTGCTCGATCTGTACACCCGGGATGCCAAGCGGGGCGGGGCCTGGATGAATCCGATCGTCAGCCAGTCACGGCTCCGCGGCTCGCGTGCCGTCGTCGTCAACAATCTGAACGTCGCCCTCCCCGGGGAAGGACAGCCGACGCTCCTGACCCTCGACGAAGTCACGACGCTGTTCCACGAGTTCGGTCACGCGCTGCACGGCCTCTTCGCCGAGGTCACGTACCCGCACTTCGCCGGAACGAACGTCTTCCGCGACTTCGTGGAGTTCCCGAGTCAGGTCAACGAGATGTGGATCCTCTGGCCCGAGGTGCTCGACAACTACGCGCGCCACCACGAGACGGGCGAACCTCTGGACTCCGCAGTGGTGGAGCGCCTCAGGGCCACCGAGACGTTCGGCCAGGGTCATGCCACGAGCGAGTACCTCGCCGCCGCCTGGCTCGATCAGGCCTGGCACCGGCTCGGGACCGACGCGACGATCGAGGCCGGCGATGTCCCGGCATTCGAAGCAGCGGCCCTCGCGGACATCGGGCTGGATGCGCCGGCGGTACCCACCCGCTACTCGTCGACGTACTTCGCCCATGTCTTCTCGGGCGGGTACAGCGCGGGGTACTACTCCTACATCTGGAGCGAGGTGCTCGACGCCGACACCGTGGAGTGGTTCCGTTCGAACGGTGGACTCACGCGCGAGAACGGGCAGCGCTTCCGCGACCGCCTGCTCGGCGTGGGCGGGTCGAAGGACCCCCTCGAGGCGTACCGCGACTTCCGAGGCCGCGACGCGGACATCGAGCCGCTGCTGCGGCGCCGGGGTCTCGAGGCCTGACCTCGATGTGTCGCCGCGG
>JAZBLS010000040.1:0-21131 GCA_037033365.1 Actinomycetota bacterium
GCGCTGCCCGGCCGACATCAGCATCGTCGGCATCGACGACATCGATCTCGCGGGTGCCGTGACACCGGCGCTCACGACCGTGCGGATGCCGATCGAGCGCAGCGGTGCGCTCGCGGTCGACCTGCTGCTGCAGGCCATCGCGGGTGCGGCGATCGACGAGGTCGCGACGCTCGGGTCGCAGCTCATCGTTCGGGCGTCGACCGCGCCTCCCGCGGCCTGAGCCCGCCTTACCCGATTCGCTTTCTGCGGCCAGAGCCACCTTCTGCGGCCTCGGGTGCGGCCTCGGGGCCGCAGAACGTGCGGATGGCCGCAGAAGTTCGCGGCGGGGAACGCGTTCTCAGTCGTCGGCGAGGGCCAGGTCCACGGCGGCCTCGACGTGCAGCGCGGTTGTCGGGAACACGGGAACGGGCGAGTCCGAGGCCGACACGAGCAGCTCGATCTCCGTGCATCCCAGGATGATGCCCTGAGCTCCCGCCGCGACCAGACGCCCGATCACCTCGGCGAATCGCGCGCGCGACTCCTCGCGGATGACCCCGTGCACGAGTTCGCCGTAGATGACGTCGTGCACGGCGCGGCGATCTTCGGCATCCGGAGTCAGAGTCCGGATGCCGTGCTCCGCCAGGCGTTCGGCGTAGAAGGGCTGCTCCATGGTGAAGGCGGTGCCGAGCAGTCCGACGGTGGAGATGCCCGCCTCGGTCACCGCGCGCGCTGCGACGTCGGCGATGTGGAGGAACGGGATGCCGACGGCATCCTGGATCTGTCCCGCGACGAGGTGCATCGTGTTGGTGCACAGCACGAGCAGCTCGGCTCCCGCGTTCTCGAGTGCGCGAGCGCGACCGGCGAGGAGGTCGCCCGCAGCCGTCCAGTCGCCCTGAGCCTGCAGCGCTTCGATCTCGGCGAAGTCGACGGAATCGAGCACGATGCGGGCCGAATGGTGGCCGCCGAGCCGCTCGCGCACCCGCTCGTTGGCGAGCCGGTACCACTCGAGGGACGATTCCCAGCTCATCCCGCCGAGCACGCCGATCGTCTTCACCGCTCCTCGCCTGAGCTCTTCTTGAACTGCCGTTCCCAGTCCCGCAGCTCGCTGCGCCCGATGAGCGAGTCGAGCGAGACCTGGAACAGGAGGCCCGTGCGGGCGTTGACCTGCTTGATGTTGTCGACGATCTGGGTCGTCACGGCCGCCAGCGCCTCGCGGACCTCGGCGACGCGCTCATCGGGCGCATCCCAGAGGTCGGGGCGGGTGAGCAGATCGAGCAGGTAGTCGCGGTCCAGGGCTGCGACGAGACGGGCGAGCTTGTCGGAGTACTCGGCCTCAGCGAGCACGCTCTGATCCTCTCCGGCCTTGGCGTTCAGACGCAGGAACAGCTGCTCGACGTGCGAGGCGAGCGCATCGATCCCGACGGCGGTCTCCGCCGCGACGGGGTTCCCCGGCACGGCGGCGTAGTCGGCTCGCAGTTCGCGCAGCCGATTCACCCGGAGGCGGATGCCGGCGGGAACCGGGTCCGTCGAGACCTCCGGCTTCCGTCGACTCCGCCGCGCGATCAGCCCGAAAGCGGTGAGCGCACCGGCTATCACCACGACGCCGCCGATGATCGCCGGCGTCAGCAGGTCGGCGCCGCCGGTGCCCGCGCTGCCACCCGGCGACGACGGGCTCTCGGCCGCGATCTCCTGGACCGTCTCGACGAGCGCGGTCTGCAGATCACCCCCGGACGCTGCCTCGTTCTCGTTCGCGATCCGCAGTGCGATCTCGCTGTCGATCACGGTCGAATCCGCCTGGAGGTCGTCGCCGACCGCCAGGATCACGGTCTTCTGCGGAGCGCGCTCGGTGATCCGGTCGAGGAGCTCGAGGTCGTACACGGTGCCGAGTTCGGCATCCGCCGGCAGGACGACGACGGCGATCGATCCGTCGCCGGGGATGACGCCACCGAGGGAGCTCTGCAGTCCCGACGCATCCGGTGCCTTCGGTGAGACGTAGAGGTCGCCGGACTGCAGGGCGGCGACGGCATCGTCGACCCAGCTGGATCCCGATGCGCTGATGAACGGCATCCGGACCTCAGAAGTTGTTGATCACGGAGGCGAACACGAGGTCGATCCGCTCGGCGTCGGAGGCGTCGAAGAGCTGCCCGCCGGTGACGTCGGCGATGCGCTGCAGCGCGCTCGAATCCGCTCCCTCGCCGTAGGCGATCGGGAAGATGCGGACCGGGGCGTCGTCGCCGCCCTCCTTCGTGCTCTTGCCGATCTTCGCGATCAGCGAGTCCAGAGAGGTGGTGGAGTCGGTGTCCTCGCCGTCCGAGAGGACGACGATCGCGTTGATCCGGCCCGGCTCCGCACGCTCGCGCATGGCCTCGTACGCCAGCAGGATCGAGTCGTAGAGCGGCGTGCCGTTGCGCTGCGCGTAGCGGAGATCGTCGAGCGAGGAGTCGAGCTTCTCGCCGTCGGATCCGAGGGCTGCGACGTCGCGGAGCACCTGCACGCCGTCGCCCTCGTCGGAGGAGATGCCGGTCGTGAACGCCCAGACGCCGATCTCGTCGGTCGAGCGGAAGTGGTCGAGCGTGGTCTGTGCGCCCTCGATCGCGCCGTCCAGGCGCGACCGGCCGTCGCCGATCGGGTCGTCCATGGAGCCGGAGATGTCGATGAGCTCGAGCACCGACGAGGGCTTGCGGACCTGCGTCCACTGGTCGATCGCGGTCGAGATCACATCGACCTCGGGCTTCGGCAGGGTGACGGCCGGGAGTGCGGGGTCGACGCCGAACTTCGCCGTGAAGAGGTCGCCCAGAGGCACGGACTCGTCGAGCGGGCGGAAGCCGTAGTCCGGCAGCACCTTCTGCGCCGCCGGCGTCTGCAGGAACTCGGCGAAGGCCTCACCCGCCGTGCGCTGCTCGGCCGTGACCCAGTCGGCGCCCAGCACCGTGATCGGGTTGTCGGACCACAGGGATCCTCCCGCGGGGTAGACGGCGACGAGCTTCGTCTTCGGCGGGGTCAGTGTCTCACCGGGCTGCACGGTGTGCGAGTCGGGGTTGCCCTGGTTGTAGTTGAGCAGCGAGGTCTCCTCGAGCGCCACGGCGGAGACGTACGCCGAGCCGTTGGAGCCGTTCTGCGTCTCGTCGTAGAGCGTCGACAGCACGTTGCCCGTGGTGTCGCCGTAATGGATCACGCACTCCTCAAAGACGCGCGAGAAGTCCGCCGAGGCCTCGACGTCGGCGGAGGTGAGCCCGTCGGACTTGCCGGTCGCCTCGTACGACTGCATGAGGATTGTCGACAGGCCGGTCGTCGAGGTGTTCGGGTTGGTCTTGGAGATCTTGAACGCTCCCCAGATGTCCTTGCCGACGCTGCCCCAGCCGGCGGGGTCCTGGCACAGGTTCTCGAGATCCGTGATGCTGATCGGCTTCTCGGGGTAGCCGAGCGCCGTCGCCATGGGCTCGGGCATGCCGAACACGATGGGCGTGCGCGTGAACGACGCGGGCTCGCCGACGAGGGCGGGCGAGGCTGCGGCCGCGACACGGTCGGTCCAGACGGTGGATGCCGGAGACCACAGCGTCGGCCACAGCGCCCTGTCGTCACTCGGCCAGTCGTCGCCCGAGGTCAGGAACCGCGTCGCATTGCCCGAGGAGACGTTCGTCGGCCGCACGGTCGCGCAGGTGTCGAGGTCGTCGTGCTCCGGCGACTCCTTGAAGGCCTTCGCCAGCTCGTCGAGCATGTTGACCTTCTCGGACGAGGTCGCGACCGTGATGTGCGTGCAGCCGTCGTCGGGGAAGCCCTGGCCGCCCTCCGTCGTTCCGCTCTCGCCGCCCCCGCCCGTGCAGGCGGTCAGCGCCAGGGCCGCGATCGCCACCGTGGCGAGTGCGGTCGAGGTGCGTCGGGCGGGGATGCGTCGTGCGGTGCGAGGCGCGCTCATGCGCCTAGGGTATCGGGTGCTATACGCCGGCCGTCGAGCCCTGCAGTGCGTGGACGACCGGCGCGAGCTCGGGCTGCGTCACCGCATCGCCGAGCGCGCGCTCGAGCGTCTCGTCGTGGATCGGGTGCGCTTTCTCGTAGAGCGCCTGGCCCGCCGCGGTCAGCTCGGTGTAGATGCCCCGTCGGTCGTCGGCGCACAGGATGCGCGTCAGCAGGCCGCGGTCTTCGAGGCGCGTGACGAGACGGGTCGTCGCACTCGGGCTCAGCGCGGTCGCGCGGGCGAGCTGCTGCATCCGCATGTGCCATCCGTCCTGACGGCTGAGCGCGTCGAGCACGGTGTACTCGACGACCGACAGTCCCACGGATGCCGCGAGGGCGCGCTCGAGTTCGGACTCGATGATGCCGTGCAGGGCGGCGAGTGTGCGCCATCCGCGCGCGCGGATCTCGACGGCGTCGTCTGAGATGCCCATGGTGACCTCCGAAGTAGTTGCTTGCGCTAACTAGTTGCGTGTGCAATCATTATGTCCCGGACGCAATATCCCGCGTCTGCAATCATTTTAGCAGAGGACCACGGAGCGCACACATGCCACTCGGACTCATCGCACTCGCCATCGGCGCGTTCGGCATCGGACTCACCGAGTTCGTCATCATGGGGCTGCTGCCCGAGGTCGCCGCAGACTTCGCAGTGACCGAGGCCACAGCCGGGTGGCTCATCTCCGGCTATGCCCTCAGCGTCGTCGTCGGCGCACTCGGGCTCACGGCCGCCACCACCAGACTCCCGCGCAAGCCCGTCCTGCTCGGACTCGTCGTGCTCTTCATCGCGGGCAACGCGCTCACCGCCCTCGCCCCGGACTACTCGACGGCCATGATCGGCCGGATCATCGCCGCGCTCTGCCACGGAGCGTTCTTCGGGATCGGATCGGTCGTCGCGGCCGATCTCGTCGCCCCGGAGAAGAAGGCCCGCGCGATCGCGATCATGTTCACCGGACTCACCGCGGCGAACGTGTTCGGTGTCCCGTTCGGCACGTTCCTCGGCCAGCAGTTCGGCTGGCGTTCGACGTTCTGGGTGATCTCCGGCATCGGCGTGATCGCGTTCGTCGGCATCGCGCTCCTCGTGACGGCACCGCGCACCTCGGGTCAGGTCGTCAGTCTGCGGAGCGAGCTCAGCGCCTTCCGCTCCGGTCAGGTCTGGCTCTCGCTGATCGTGACGGTGCTCGCCTACGGCGGCATGTTCGGCGCATTCACCTACATCGCGTACACGCTGACCGGTGTCACGGGCTTCTCGTCGTCCGCCGTGCCCTGGCTGCTCGTGCTCTTCGGCGTCGGCCTCGTGATCGGCAACATGGTGGGCGGACGCCTCGCCGACCGCTCGATCGACCGCACCCTGCTGATCTTCACCGTCGCGCTCGCCGTGATCCTCGTGCTCTTCGGCGTCTTCGCGTGGTCGCAGCCGGCGACGATCGCCATCCTCGTCCTGATGGGTGCCTTCGGCTTCGGCACGGTCCCCGGTCTCCAGAGCCGCATCATGAAGTACGCCGGCGGCGCCCCGACCCTGGCGTCCGGCGCCAACATCGGCGCGTTCAACGTCGGCAACGCGCTCGGCGCCTGGGCGGGCGGCCTCGGCATCGCGGCGGGCCTCGGCTACACGTCGCCGATCTGGATCGGCGCGGCGATCACGGCATCCGCGGTCGTCGTCATGCTGATCGCCATCGTCCTCGCGCGCAGGCCCGCGACCACGGCATCCGGCACGCTCCGCACCGTCACCGCCTGACGCCCCCGACCCGCACACAGAGAGAAGACATAGCAGTGAACATCCCCTCCATCCCCACCGTCACCCTGAACAACGGCGTCGAGATGCCTCAGCTCGGCTACGGCGTGTTCCAGGTGCCGGACGCAGAGACGACGACCGCCGTCTCCGCCGCCCTCGACGCCGGATACCGCAGCATCGACACCGCGGCGATCTACGGGAACGAGATCGGTGTCGGCCGGGCGCTCCGGGAATCGGGTATCCCCAGGACCGATCTCTTCGTCACGTCCAAGGTGTGGATCTCCGACCACGGCTACGACGCCGCACTTCGCGCGTACGACGAGTCGCTCGAGCGACTGGGCCTCGACCACCTCGACCTGTACCTGATCCACTGGCCCACTCCGGCGCTCGGGACGTACCCCGAGACGTGGCGGGCCCTGGAGGGGCTCTATGCGGACGGGCGCGTGCGTGCGATCGGGGTGTCGAACTTCGAGCCGGGGCACCTGGAGCGCATCGCCTCCGAGGGCGGCATCGTGCCCGTCGTCAATCAGGTCGAGCTGCATCCTGCGCTGCAGAACCGCGCCGTCGTCGCGGCGAACACGGAGCGTGGCATCGTCACCGAGGCGTGGAGCCCGCTCGCGCAGGGTGCCGTGCTCGACGATGCTTCCGTCATCGAGATCGCGGAGCGCCATGGCAAGACTCCGGCGCAGGCGGTGCTGCGCTGGCACCTGCAGCAGGGTCGCATCGTGATCCCGAAGTCGGTGACGCCCGCGCGGATCTCGGAGAACCTCGACGTGTTCGACTTCGAGCTGTCCGCCGACGACCTCGCGACGATCGACGCACTCGAGAACGACGGGCGCACCGGACCGCACCCGGCCGTCTTCAGCGGCTGACCGAGGAGTTCATGCGGGCGCGGCGGTCACTGCGCCCGCATGAACTCCTCAGCGGCGGCGACCTGATCGGAGGTCGGGCGGATGCCGGTGTAGAGGACGAACTGCTCCAGGGCCTGCAGCGTGGCGACCTCGGCACCGGTGATCACCGTCTTGTCGGCTGCCCGCCCCGCCGCGATCAGCGGCGTCTCGGCGGGAAGGGCGACGACGTCGAACACGACGGATGCCGCGGCGATCTGATCCTCGGTGAAGGAGAGGGCATCGGAGTCGGCACCCCCGGCCATGCCGATCGGCGTGATGTTCACGATGATGTCGGCGGTGACGGCCTCGGCATCCGGTGTCCAGGCGAAGCCGTAGAGGTCGGCGAGGCCGCGTCCGCGTTCCTCGTTGCGCGCCGCGATCGTGACCGCGCGGAAGCCCGCGTCGCGGAAGGCCGCGGCCGTGGCCTTGGCCATGCCGCCGGATCCCCGAAGCAGCACCGATGATTCCGTGTCGAGACCGTTCCGCTCGATGAGCTGCGCGATCGCGCTGTAGTCGGTGTTGTACGCGGAGAGCACGCCGTCGTCGTTCACGATCGTATTGACCGAGTCGATGGCGGATGCGGACGCATCCATGTGGTCGACCAACGCGATGACGTCCTCTTTATAGGGCATCGAGATCGCGCAGCCGCGGATGCCGAGTCCGCGGACGCCGGCGATCGCCTGGCCGAGGTCGCTCGGCGCGAAGGCCTTGTAGATCCAGTTGAGGCCGAGCTCCTCGTAGAGGAAGTTGTGGAAGCGCGTGCCGTTGTTGCTCGGGCGGGCCGAGAGCGAGATGCACAGCGTCATGTCCTTGTTCAGCATGGTCACTGCACCAGGCTACCCGCGGGATATAGCGGTGACAGCGATGCCGGAGCAAGCCCCATGGCGAGAAGAAGATTCCTCGCCTAGGGTGAAGTTGCGTGCACAGGGGATTGATCGTCTCCGTCCACCCCAGCGGACGGGCTGCCTTCCCCAGAGGCAAGGCGATCCGTGCATGCGATTGGGCCCTCTCGAGCAGTTCTGTCCCCAACGGCCTGCTCGAGAGGGCCGCTATCGACTTCTTCTGATGAATTTGCTGATTTGTCCCCCATATGGGGGACAAAACCTCATTCAAGGGGATAGAGTGGAATCTGACGCACCCTCCGGTCGTCTTCGGCCCTCATCGCTCCCCCCGCGGTGAGGGCCACACCATTTTCTGAGGGTCTTCGTCTTCGGTCGTCGTGTGACCGTGCATGACCGCTCATGCAACATTTGGGTTACGGGCTGACATCAGGACTTCCGCTCAGCGCGTGCTCCACTAGCGTGGAGCACGTCGGGGCATCCTGCGTCGGCTTCTTTCCAGCAGAACAGGCAGTACATGAGCACCCAGGGCACGGTTAAGTGGTTCAACTCGGAGAAGGGCTTCGGCTTCATCTCCCCCGACGACGGCGGCGCTGACGTCTTCGCGCACTACTCCGCCATCCAGTCATCCGGCTATCGCTCGCTCGAAGAGAACCAGCGAGTCGAGTTCGATGTCGCGCAGGGCCCCAAGGGCCTGCAGGCAGAGAACATCCGCCCGGTCTGACTTCGGACGAACTCAGAGCTCCCTGACCGGAGGCGCCTTCCGTGCGTCCCCCGGCAGGGAGTTCTGTGCTTCCGGCCGTAGTCGCGCGGCACGGTCTGGGGCGGATTTCTCGGCGTGGGGCGGATGATCACACAGCATCCGTCCGCCCATCGGCGTGTTCTCCGCCCGACGCGGTGGCGGCGTCGGACAAGCGACCTGTGCCCGGCGGTCAGCCGAGCAGGAGCGCCCGCAGCTCTTCGGGGGATGCCGCCCGGAACTTCGCCTCATCGCCCTCGGACGGTTCGCTGAAACCCCAGTCGACGAAGATCACGGGCACGCCGTTCGCGGCGCCGCCGGTCACATCGTGGTGCCGGTCGCCGATCAGAACGGGCCGCGAGATGTCCGCGCCGCGCTCCTCCAGGCGCCGGAGTGCCTCGGCGACGATCTCGGTCTTCGTCGCAAGCGTCGACTCGTCGGGCGTCGCGCCGACCGTAGTGAGGAAGTACGGGCGCAGCTCGAAGAAGTCGATGATCGCGTCGACCTGGACCTCCGGCTTCGAGCTCGCGGTCGCCTGCGGGACACCCGCCGCGTGCAGGTCGCGGATGATCTCCGGAACACCGGGGTAGGAAGCGACGTCGGTCGTGTAGCCGTCGGCCTTGCCGAGCGTGCGGTAGAACGTCACGGCTTCGGCGGCCTGCTCGGGCGTCATGCCTGCCTGCGACTGGAATGACTGGAACATCGGCGGGCCGATCCAGTGGACCAGCTGCTCCCGCGTCGGGGCCGGGTGGCCGAAGTGGGTGAGCGCGACGTTCAGTCGGCGGAGGATGCCGACCGAGGCGTCGGCGATCGTGCCGTCGACATCCCACAGGACGCAGGAGTAGGGGGAGTGAGCCATGCCTTCCAGCCTATGGGGAGCCAGGGGACGGCTCCGACCGGCTGGAAACAGGCGCGGCATACCCGTTCGACCTCGGGACGCCCAGACAGGGCCGACCTGGGGATCACTGACATGACTCTTCCGGTAGAACGGAAGACCTGGGAGAATTCAGCCACTCAACTCTGGGGAGAGAGATCATGGCTGCTGCACTGCTGTTGCTGTCGATCGCTGGGGCGATCATCGTTGTCGGGCTGGTCATCACGATCATCGGCTTCTTCATGAAGGACGACGGTCTCGCTCCGGCCGAGTCCAAGTCCTTCGGCGATCTGTTGGTCGAGCTGATCGGGAACTGCTTCAGGATCATGTTCGATCGAGCGGAATCCCGTCCGAGGAAGATTCAAGCACTTGGAGTGTTCCTCATACTCATAGGCCTGGCCTTCCTGCTCGCGGCGGGGATCTCCGCGATCTGGGCTGCGCTGGGCGGAAGCGGTGGCGGTGGAACGCCGAGCGAGTCGCCGTCACCCAGTCCGTCTTGACCTGTGTCGCCAGTCGCTGAATCGTGACAGTCCGTCACGCAGTGACGTGATGTGAAGTGCTACGAGGCGTCAGAACAGCGTCGGGATGCCTGACTCCACGCCCTTCATGGCTTCGTAGTCCAGGAGGAGCACATCGATACCCCTGTCCTTCGCCAGGGTGCGCGCCTGCGGAGCGATGCTCTGCGCGGCGAGGATGCCCCGCACGGGTGCGATGTGACTGTCTCGGTTGAGGAGTTCGAGGTAGCGGGTGAGCTGCTCTACCGCGTCGATATTGGCCTTGCGCTTGATCTCGACAGCGATGTGACCGCGCTTGGGGCTATCCGCGCGTGGCGTGACATTCGCCCCGTCGATGTCGCCGCTGCGCGTGATCTCCACCGCGATCGCGGCGCCGTCCGCATCCCGCACCAGCAGGTCGACCGGCCCGATCGCGGTGGGGTACTCGCGGCGCACGAGCGTCGCACCCTCCGAGATGCGCTCGACCTGCTCGGCGAGAAGGCGCTGCAGGTCGGCCTCGACGCCGTCCTTCTGCAGGCCGGGGTCGATGCCGAGCTCGTGCGACGTGTCGTGGATGATCTCGTAGATCTGCACGCGCAGTGCGTCACCCGTCTTCTTGTGCGTGACGCGCCAGACCTCGATGACGCCGGCGCTGGCCTCCTCCTCGCCCGGCTCCTCCGGAGCGAGCGAGCAGGGAGGACTCATCCAGTTCAGCGGCTTGTAGCTGCCGCCGTCCGAATGCACGAGAAGACTGCCGTCTCCCTTGTGCACGAGCAGACGCGTGGCGAGCGGGAGGTGGGCATTGAGTCGACCGGTGTAGTCGACGGAGCAACGGGCGATGACGAGACGCACCCGTCGAGCCTACTTCGTCGGCGGGACTCCTTCTGCGGATGCCGAGCCCTCGACGATGTTTCCCCATCCCCTGGCGTTGGGCGCCTACTCGCCCGCGCGGCAGAACGGATCCTGACATTCTGGGCGCGCAGGTCGAGGATGAGGAGATGATGGTGTCGATCGAACTGGTGATGCTGGTCGTGAGCGTCGCGACGACGCTCGTCGGTCTCGCGACCGGCTTCGGGTGGGTGATCACTCGTATGGACGCGCGTTTCGCGGAGTCGGAACAGCGCACGAATCTCCGGTTCGACAAGGTCGATGAACGGTTCGACAAGGTCGACGAACGGTTCGACAAGGTCGACGAACGGTTCGACAGGGTCGATGCGGAGTTCGACCGGGTCTATGCGCAGTTCGACAGAGTTGACGAACGGTTTCAGCGGGTCGATGGACAGTTCGACCGGGTCGACGAACGGTTCCGGAGGGTCGACTCGCATTTCGACCGCCTGGCGGCGAGCATGCAGGAGCTGCGGTCGGAGGTGGGCGACGTGAAGATCAGCATCGCTCGACTGGAGGGTCCGCTCCCTCGTCTGATCGTCGAACGGTGACGGTGCTACGAGAGCGTCTTCGCCGAGGCGGAGGACATCTCCTCCTGGCGGAGCGGACGGGCCGCCGAGGAGAACAGCCCCGACATCACGACGAGCGCGACGAGGATGTACAGGGTGTTGAGCAGGCCGATGTGCTCGCTGATGAAGCCGAGCACGGGCGGTCCGCCGAGGAACGAGATGTATCCGATGGTCGCCGCCGCGCTGACGCGGGCCGCCGCCTTCGCAGGGTCGTCCGCAGCGGCCGACATGCCCAGCGGGAATCCGAGCGAGGCGCCCACTCCCCAGAGAGCCGCACCGAGGAAGACCAGCGGAAGGCTCGGAGCGAGGATGAAGAGCAGGATGCCGGATGCCGCGGCCACCGCGAGGATCCGCAGCACCGCTACGCGCCCGAAGCGGTCGACGAGCGGGCCGCCGAAGATACGGACCACGGTCATGGCGACCGAGAACGTCGCGAGCGCGGCGGCTCCGAGCGCCGGCTGACCGCCATGGCCCTCCACGACTCCGAGGGCGAGCCAGTCGTTGGCGCCTCCCTCGGCGAAGGACATGCCGAGCATCACGACGCCGATCGCGTAGGTGCGCGGCTCGCGCCAGGCCGACAGCGCCACGTGCATGCGCTCGCGCCAGTGGACCTTCTCCTCGGCATCCGTGGGGTCCAGCGTCTCCTCGCGAGAGGGGACGTTCGCGACGCTGATGATGCCGACAACCGCGATGACCAGCGCGATCGTCAGGGTGTGGGCGAAGACGTTGATGTGCAGAAAGGCCGCCAGCGCTCCGAGACCCGCCCCGATCACCGTGCCGAAACTGAAGAACGCGTGGAAGAGCGGCAGGATCGTCTTGCCCGAGTGCTGCTCGATCGCAGTGGCCTCGACGTTCATCATGACGTCGACGCAGCCGTTGCCGAGCCCGAACAGGACGAGGCCGATCAGGACGACCGCGTACGAGCCGACGACATTGGCGCCGATGCCGATCAGAGCGACGCCGCTCGCGAAGGTGAAGATCGACACCATCATGCCGAGGCGAGCACCCGTGCGCGCCATGATCGCGGGGCTCGTGGAGATGCCGAGGATCGACGCGATTCCGGCGCCGAGCAGGAGCATTCCGACCTGCGCCTTGTCGATCTCGAGAGCGATCGTGATGTCGGGCACACGAGAAGCCCAGGTCGCGATCGACAGTCCGCTGGCGAGGAAGATCGCGAAGATCGCGGTGCGCCAGCGCACGTACTGCGAGCGGGTCAGGGCGGTGTCCATGTCGCACACTCTATCGAATCGATTCGATCATTCGAAACCGGGGGAGCTATCCTCGAATCATGACCAGTCAGGATGCGCCGCGTCGAGCGACCATCGCCGACGTCGCACGCGAGGCGGGCGTCGCGACCTCGACAGCCTCCGTCGTGTTCAGCGGAAAGGCCAAGGTCGCGCCCGCCACGCGCGAGCGAGTGCTGGCCGCGGCCGCCGACCTCGGATACGCCGGACCCGACCCGCGAGCGGCCTCGCTGCGTCGGGGACGCAGCGGGATCGTCGCCGTCGTCCTCGAGGGGCACCTGCGGGCTGCGTTCCTCGATCCGGTGACCACGGCGATGATGGACGGTCTCACCGACGGGCTGGCTGAGCTCAGCGCCGGCATCCTCCTCATGCGCGACGAGCCGGGAGATGACGGATCGCCGCTGGCCAACGCGCCCGTCGACGCTGTCGTGCTGATCGGATGCTCGGGTCGCACTCGGGCCTCGCTCGACGTGGTCCGCGGCCGAGGTCTGCCCGTGGTCGTGATCGAGGGCGACGCCGGAGAGGGGATCCCCCGGATCACCCTCGACAACACCGCAGCCGCCGCAGATGTCGCCAGGCACCTCCACGACCTCGGGCACCGGGATGTCGCGCTGGTCACGCTCTCGCTCGACAGTGAGCGCGAGCGCGGGCTGGTCACGCCGGAGCGCATCGAGACCGCCACCGTGGACGTCACGGTCGACCGCCTGCGCGGCATGCGCGAGATCTTCCCCGATGCGCCGGCGATCTCGGCTGCTGGCAGCCTGATCGACGAGGGGATCATCGTCGGGCGGATGCTGCTCGCCGACGCCGCGACACGACCCACCGCCATCCTCGCGCAGAGCGACCTGCTGGCGGTCGGGGTCATTCGGGCGGCGGAGGAACTCGGACTCCGGGTGCCGGAGGACCTCTCGGTCGCGGGCTTCGACGGCATCGCCGCCGACGGGCTGGGCGACGCGGTGCTCACCACGAGTGTGCAGCCCGCCGTCGAGAAGGGCCGAGCGGCGGGTGAGCAGGTCGCCCGGATGCTTCGCGGCGAGCACGCCGTCACGCTGCACCTGACGTGCACGTTCCGACAGGGCACGACCACGGGGCCGCCCGCGCGCTGAGCCCGACCTCTTTGGGTTGCTGAGCCTGTCTTCCCTGGGTTGCTGAGCCTGACTTCTCTGGGTTGCTGATCCTGACTTCTCTTGGGTTGCTGAGCCTGACTTCTCTGGGTTGCTGAGCCTGTCGAAGCACCCTGGGGGCGGTCGGGGCCCTTCGACAAGCTCAGGGACCCACCGGGCTGGGCTCGCGAACCTATCGTCGTCAGCTGTGGGCGGGGCCGAGGGGGAGCTGGGTGCTCTCGAAGTCGAGGATCGTGTAGCGACCGCAGGCGATCGTGCGATCCGGCGACACCCCCGCGGGGAGCTCCCACGGCACGGTCTGGCGATCCTCCACGAGGAACGAGACCTCGCCCACCGCGAGGTCGGTGCGGTTGACGAGCCAGGCGTAGCCGTTCAGTCGATGATCGACCTGCACGAAACGGGTCGGATCCTCGAGGTGGAGCTTCGGAAGCCGAACCGTCCAGAACTGACCGGCACCGGTGCGGCCGGAGTCGTCCACCCAGTCGGTCACGCAGGTCAGATCCGCATCGGGCACACGCGTGGCGGTCACGAGGCGCGGGATGCTCAGCGCGCCGCCGACCAGAACCAGGACGGCGGCCGCGGCCCCGACCGCGGTGAGTGCGCGCCTGTTCCGCGGCCACGCGAGAGACCGTGGCCGCGCGACCAGTGCCAGCACTGGCGCGAACGCGAGGGGCTGCAGATAGCGCGCCGCGTGGGTTCCGAGTGCGATCGCGCCGATCACGACGAGCAGCGGCATCAGCCATGCGGCCGTTGCGACCAGCCGGGTGCCCGGGTCTGTCGCGCGCACCGTGAGGGTGACAGCCATGATGATCAGGGCGAGGGTCACGCCTGCCGCGAGCAGCCCGAGGGGCGAGCTCAGGCGCGTTCCGGCCAGATCGCCGTAGTACACGAGAGACTCTCGCCAAAGGGCGGGCTGGGCGTACCCGGTGCCGGTGTTCGCGATCCATGCCGCAAAAGAAATACGAGCGACCATTCCCAGTGCGGTCGCGCCCAGGAGGACACTGAGCATCGTCAGGGAGCGTCTGCGGAATGGGGGTCGACTCGCCATCACCGCCAGCAGGACGCCGAGTGGGACCGTCGCCCAGATGGCGAAGAGCGGGTTGGAGAGCGAGGAGAACGCAGCGACCAGGCCCAGGGTGACCAGCAGCGGAGCGGACGTCGACTCTCGATCGATCGCCCGCCGCACGAGGCCGACCGAGAGCACCACGGCGACGACGGTCGCCGAGTAGTAGGTCGTCGTCAGCGGGAGCGAGGCGAGCTCGAGCGCGTCGCGGGATGCAGAGGTCTCCGTCATCGCGAGCGCGCCGAACAGGGCGAAGGCCGCGAGCGACCAGGCGATGGGGGCACTGCCCGTGCGCGCTCGGCCTGCGACGAGACGGATCGCGCCGTACAGTGCGAGCAGATTCAGCACCGCGCTGATCGTGAGCAGAGCGTCGGTGGTGACGGGCAGAGCAGCATCGAGTGACGTGAACGCGGCGGTCTCCGGCAGGAAGAGCACGCTGGACATCGCCCAGTCGAGGCGTTCGCCGGAGAGGATCGACCGCGAGAGCATCGGGACGATCAGCGAGTCGCCGTCGCGGAACAGCAGCTCGGATCGGGCGGATGCCGCGACGGTCGCCGTCGTCACCAGCGCGACGGCGGCAGCAAGGATCCACCCCCAGACCTCCCGCACCCATGCCCGCGTCACGGGCCTACTCTGCCACGAGCTGAATCCGTGGAGGCCACGATCCCGGCCGGTCACCGCGAGGTGTCCGCAGGAGTGCTCAACCAGATCACCAAGTTCCAGGGTGTCGAGTGGCCGCGAGAGTGGCGATGAAGAAGGAGGGCGCGATGAGCGCACGAACGCTCGAGGTCACCGTCGAGCGTGACGGTATGTGGTGGGTGTTCGAGATCCCCGAACTCCGCACCGGAGGCCTGGCCCGCAATATCGCTGAGGTCGAGGGGGAGGCCCGCGGGATCATCGCGGACTGGATGAGCATCCATGCTGACAAGGAGTTTTCCGTGAACGTCACCGTTCCCGGATCGGCCGCCGTCCTCGCAGAGTGGGAGGCGGCCCAGCGCGACGAGGAAGCAGCACGCCAGGCTCAAGCCCGTGCCGCCGAACGCCGCCGCGCCGTCGTCCACGAGTTGCGCGTCATGCAGCGGTACAGCGTCCTCGACGTCGGCCGCGTGCTCGGCGTCAGCAAGCAGCGCGTCTATCAGCTGGAGAAGCCCGCAGCGGGCGAGAAGGTCGCCCCTTAACTCGGTGGGAACGAACAAGCGCTACCCGCACCCTGGAGGCCAGCGGGCAGAGGAGCGGCAGCTGCGCGAAGCGCGCACGCGCGGCCCCTGCGAACCCTGGACGCGGAACAGCTGCGCTTGGCTCACGTACCGGTGGCGGTGGTCCCTGAGGGCATGCTCGAGAACCGCACTGACGCATGGTGAGCATGGTTACCCGGGGGGAGAACCCCGAACTGGGCGCGGATCATGGAGAGCTGGAGTCGTGCGGCCCCGGCTTGCGGCGCGTGAGCAGTCTGAGCACGCGATATGCGTTGTTGGCGCGTTCATCATGGCCGAACGTCGCGACCACTGCCAGGAAGGCGCGCAGGAAGAAGGAGCCGACGAGCGTGAGGGACCCGATGAAGGCCGCTACATGAGCCGGCTGAGAGAGAGCGTCGCCGATCGCGTCGGCGAGGGGTCGCAGATCCACCATGTCTCCGAACTGGCGCGTGCGTCCCCGTCTGCTCAGCGCCGGTCTGGAAGGACAGGTCATCGAGAGTTATTGGCAGTCGGATCGCTCCGTATTCCTGAGATCGGTAATCACCTACGAGTTCCTGACCCACGGGGAGGCCAGATAGGTGACAGCCGACACCAGGCTGCCCATCACTTGTATCCGGAAATCTTCGCCGGAGCCGAGATGATGTCTACGCCGCCGCTACGCGTCGACGTATACGGGTTCGCTCTACGAGCTAGACCGTCCGAACCTTGCTCTACGAGTAGGGCCCGCCCCTTGTGATGTACTAACGACCTGGATTTCCTGACCGCAATGGCCTACTACCGGTCGTGCTTCGATCCCCTCAGGGACTTCCAGTCTACATTCGGCATCGGACATTCGGTGTCGACCCGGGGTTTTTCTGCGGTACCACCGATCCCAGCGGTCGATGCGCCCATGTCCCTACGCGTAGTGAGAAACGGGTCAGGTTCCGCGGCCGGTGTTCAGTTCACCTCGGACCCGGCGGGCTCCACCGGTGGTGTTTGAGTCTGCCGAGGTATCTTGAGTGGTACTGAGATGGGTATTTAAGCGTTATCGCCCTGCACCGGCTCACTTGGAGGGCACGCTGACGTGAAGGACGTCTTGACTGTTGGCGATCTGACAGCGTACTGGGGTGCGGTGGCGCAGATTATCCCGGTCCTCGCTCTAGCCTTCGTCATTGAGGCGCGACTGGTGGTCCGCAGGCTTAGCCGCAAGGACGAGTACACACGACGAGGGCTTCGCCTCCGTTGGGGGATCACGTTCTTCGTGGTTGGGATTCTCCTGACTTCCTCGGAGTTCGTCGCATTGCAAAGCCTTGCGTCCCGTTCAACGAGGGTTCTGGACGGCTCGGACTACTTCGTCTTTTGGGTATCGCTGATCGCGGTCGGGATGTCTCTCGCCATCGTGATCACGATGCCGGTGACGAAACTGATCGTCGCGTCAACTTTCGACGTGTCTCAGTGGATTGAGATGCGCGTGCCGTGGGGAAAGGTTCCGAGGCTCAGGCGAGATATCGTGCGGCAGCTAGAGAAGATCGAGATCGTGCTGCGCAGGCTGCAGCATGGCCGATTGGATGCCCTGATGGGGTGTGCGTTCGCTCTCCGCCCGATGGGCGACGAGGCACGAGCCCATTTACTTGCCGAGGTAGAGACGATCATCAGTGACCCGCTTCTCGCTGTCATCGATCCGAACAGTGAACTGGTGGCGCTGATGCGCGCGGACTCCCACGACCCGATGTGGGGGTACCGCATCACTCGCTGGCTGTACGAAGATCTCGTGGCCCAAACCAAGGATGCACGATCCCTTCGTAAGTCCACCCGCAAGCAGCTGCGGAGGGTGGACACCCTCAAGCGCGCCGACTCTGCCCAGTTTGCGGCCGTTCAACGTGCGTTCATGACCGCAGCAGCGAGGATGCCGTAACTTCCATGCGTTCCCCGCGTTGGATTGTGGCCCCGCCGCCTACTGTTGCGTCGAGACTCTCGCGGTAGATTCCAGGAATGAGGAACCGCTGGGGCAGTCGCGCGGGCGGCATTGTTGTAGTTATTGTCCTCGCGGTGATCGTTGGGGGACTTCTCGCTGCCGTGCTTACCGGCCCTCAGATCGGCATCTCGATCAACTAGTTATTGCTCCCGCCAGGGATCTTTCGGACATGCCCACGTCTGGTTGAGCGTAGTTTCTGAGGCCGGTGGCCCATCGGAGTTCCCGGCCGGGCGTTCCTATTCGGACGATTCCGACGTGGGTGATTGCCAGCATTATCGGTCTTCAAGCATGGACGCGATCCATCCGAGGATGCTCGTATCGCTGATCTCCGCGACAAATACGGTTCCTACCGCGACGATCAGCGACACGACAGATACCCATAACGCCATGCGACCAAGCTTGAAGCTGTCTGCGGAGGCACCAAGCGATGCGACGGTTGACAAGATCTCTCTCATGTCGCGGTCTGAATCGGTCAGTCCAGCAAAGAGCTGGCGCTGACTATGGCGCACGGCCTCGTTGTAGTCCATGGGGTCTTCGATCGTCCGCCCGCTGGCGAGGTCATTGAGCCGCTCTCGTGGATGCAAGGTGTAGGCGAACTTCGCGTCCCCCTCCCACCACCAGTCCCGCTCCCAGAATTGCTCCACATCTCGACGAAGGTTCGCCAGGTCGAGGCTGAGGGTGAGCAAGCTTCGGCGCAGTGCCCGGAGTGCCTTCGGGCGGAACTTTCCATGGATCGCCGCAGCGGTGTCGCGAACTCTCGCCTGTTCACGCGAAGCGATCATCAGCAGGCGCGACACAGCAAGCATCACGAACAGGTTGTACATGTGGTCAACCAAACGAGCCGCGATCGCGCGATTCGCATCGCCGCTGTATCCTGCGAGACCGTCCTTGCCGAGAGCCTTCACAACGGCGTCACGTTTTCCCCACAGCGCCCACGCGGGAGCTTCCCCCATCGCCTGGTGCATCGTTGGTTGCACTGGACTCAGAACGAGCTTTGGAAGGCTATCTGAGGTGAGCTGATGGGGGCTGCGCGTATCGAGTGCTAGCGCTCGCAATGCGTCACTGCGCGCTTGGGACTTCTCCCTTGCGATATTCGCGGGCTCAGGCCGCGTGGGGTCGAACTTATCCAGCAGCAGAAGATCTAGAACCGGATGCGGTTCGTCTCGCCCACCGAAGTATCCGGGTATCCGAGCAGACAACCACTCGCGCGCCGTGTCGTGCATCTTCCTACGTGCAGACTGTACCGTCCATAACGCGCCCCAGTGGCGGTTGTAGCTCCGCGGCCGCGCGCCTCGGGGGAACAGCAAGAATGGTTCGTGGGGTGCATGCCATTCCTCGTCTAGCGATGTGGTAGCGGCGTCTGTGAGATGGAACTCGCAGACAAGGGCCGTGAGTCCGTCCCCTACTTGAATCGCTCGCATTTGTATGGCCTCAAATGGCTTAGGCAGATCTGTCCGAATACCGTCCGGGATAAACCAAGTCGAGTCCTTTCGAATCAGCGAAGCAACGGACCACCAGGCCGTCCCTGCCCCGGATCGGGCTCGGGAAAGTGCTTCTCGGTTTCCCTCCTCTGGTGCTGCGAACGGGCGCCGGCGGTCCCACCCGTTACGAGCAATCGCCCGCTCGAGCGAGGGAAGATCTGCCGGCGGGAAAAGTTCGACAAGCCAAAGACCAGCAACGGTCACATGCTCGTCGTCGGGGACACGAAGACTACGAAAGCGGTCGTCGAGCGGCCAGACGAAATTTCGATCGTGCTCATTGAAGGGAATCAGATAGTTGAGCCCACGGTTCCATAGCGTGAGCACGGCGAATGGCTGTATCCGGCGTCGCCACCCAGACGAAAGCCACCTAAGCAAGCGATATGGCGGGTCGTACCACCGGACGCCCAGCCCGATGTCCGGTACCAGATCGACCGCCTCAGACACGTTTGTCGAGATCTCTGACTCGCTGTCTGATCGAGGCGGCGCAGACTTTCTGCGCCGCTGACGGTACCTTTCTCGATCGCCGAGGCGTCGCTTTCCGCTCTGTCCCGGCGTGTTCCCGCTCATGAGTCCCCATCCTCGGCGAAGTCCTTCAATCCCGCGACGCCACTCTCGAAACGTACATGACCGGTGAGGGGCCATCGATGTTGCTGAATAATCAGTGGTTAGAAGAGCGCCGGATAATCGGGGCCGGCGCCCCTCATCGCGCGTGTGATGAGGTCAGGATTCCACCCGTGCTCGCCCACGACGTCGCGCAGACGTCGCGACCTGGCGACGCGCTCCGCGCGCGGTAGCGTCGCGAACGATTCCGACGTGAACCGGTTGCGTTGGCGTCCGGCGCCAGCGTTGTCGTGTTGGTTGTCCGGGGCGCTGCCGACCCGCAGGTGCGATGACTCAGGATCGACCGCGACGTGCACGCAGAGAGGCACATCACAGCGGTGCAAGAGAACAGCCCGAGGGAGCACGTCGCAGATCCGTCAGGGTTTGTCACGCCGTTGATGTCGTCGCCGTAGCCGATGTTCACCAGGGAGGATTCCCCATGGCGGTCATGATGCCGATCAGCTGCGCCCGCGCCGGCAGCTCTCGTCTGCAGCTCTGCGGCTCTGCGGCTTTGCGACCCAGGGCGCTAGCGCTCGGCGGCGAGAGGGCGCGCTTCGACAGGCTCAGCGACCCCGGCGGAGGGGCCCAGC
This sequence comes from Actinomycetota bacterium, assembly GCA_037033365.1. Taxonomy (GTDB): domain Bacteria; phylum Actinomycetota; class Actinomycetes; order Actinomycetales; family Microbacteriaceae; genus Microbacterium. Next base: position 20,205 of record JAZBLS010000040.1, read on the forward strand.
GACCCAGGGGGTGAGGATCAGCGACCGGCCTGGGTGCGGAGATCCCAGATCTGCTCGAGGGGTGCGGTGCCCTCGGCGCCGTCGGCGTCGCGGAACACCTCGACGAAGCGACCGATGTCCGCCTGCCAGGCATGGTCGGCCGGGTCATCCGCGAGGCCCGCCACCGCGGCATCCCAATCGTCGCAGTCGACGAGGTGGAACAGGCGGTGGCCGGAGCGCCAGATCGTCCAGTCGTGGATGCCGAGGCGCGCGAACGACTCCGCGAGCGCCTCGGGAATCCGCGCGTGATTGGTGCGGTAGTCGTCGACCGCGCCCTCGCGGATCTCGGAGTGCAGGGCGATGCGCATGGGTGGGCCTTTCGTCAGCTCCGGGGGCGGAAGGAGATCGCGACAGGTGCCGCGGCATCCGCCGTCTCGACCAGGATCGCACCATCCACGCGCTCGGCCGTCACGGCGGTGTCGCCGATGCGGGCGGTCGACTCGTCGAGCAGGCCCTCGGGATCCGGGAGCCGCACGGCGCCTGAGGCGCCGACGATCGCATGAACGGCGTCATCCGTGCGCGTCCACCGCAGCCACGGGTCGTCGGACGGGGAGAACTCGGGTGCGGGCCGCGCTCCGAAGACCGCGCGCCCGTAGCGGGCGTTCCACTCGCCGAGACCCTCGAGCGTGCGCCGCTGCAGGTCGGGGATGCGTCCGGACGCCTCGAGCCCGATGTTCAGGAGCAGGTTGCCGCCCCGGGAGACCACGTCGACGAGCAGGCGCACCGCGTCCTCCGCGGACAGCAGGTGCTCCTCCGTCTCGTTGCGGTTGTGCCCGAACGAGAGCCCGATGCCGCGGGTGTTCTCCCAGGCCTCACCGACCTCGACCGCCGTGCCGTGCACGTACTCGCTCGTGCGGAAATCCCAGTGCGATTCGCCCCAGCGGTCGT
>JAZBLS010000041.1:0-21074 GCA_037033365.1 Actinomycetota bacterium
CCCTCCGAAGAGCACCACCACCGTCTGCTTGTCCATGGTTGGTCCTCTCACCCTGGGGGGTGTCGTCGTCCGTCGTCAGGTGGGGTGCGATGTCGCGGGGGTTCATCTTCCCGTCGAGCACCATCTTCACCTGTTCGACGATGGGCATGTGCACCTCCGACTCGCGCGCGAGCTGCAGCACGGGCGCGACGGACGCGAGGCCCTCAGCCGTCTGCTGCATCTGCTTCACGACGTCCTGGAAGCTGTATCCCTGACCGAGCAGGCGCCCGGCCGTGTTGTTGCGGCTCAGCGGCGACTGGCAGGTGGCGATCAGATCGCCGAGTCCCGCGAGTCCCTGCAGGGTCTCGGGGTGCGCGCCGTTCGCCACCGCGAAGTCGGTCATCTCCACGAGTCCTCGCGTGATGATCGAGGCCTTCGTGTTCTCTCCGTACCCCACTCCGTCCACGATCCCGATCGCCACGGCGATGAGGTTCTTCAGCACGCCGCCGAACTCCGTGCCGATGACGTCGGTGTTCACGAACGTGCGGAAGTAGTCGTTGCGCGCGGCGCGGGCGACCTCTTCCGCTGTCTCCTGGCTCCGAGACGAGATGACGGCGGCGGTGGGCTGCTCGCGCGCGATCTCGAGGGCGAGGTTCGGCCCCGAGGCGACCGCGATGCGGTCGGGATCGCACCGGAGCTCCTGCTCGATCACCTGGCTCATGCGCAGCCCCGTCGAGCGCTCCACGCCCTTCATGAGGCTGACGATCTTGGCGTCGCCGTCGGAGAGCAGCGGACGGAGCGCCTTGAGGTTCTCGCGCAGGGACTGGCTGGGCACGGAGAGGTACACCTGGTCGACGTCGCGCATCGCGATCGCGAGCTCATGCGTGGCCGACATGGTCCTCGGCAGATTGATGCCGGGCAGGTAGCGCGAGTTGCGCTTGGCTTCGTCGATCTCGTGCGCGAGCTCGGCGCGGCGGGCCCACATGGTGACCTGCGCGCCGCCGTCGGCGAGGATCTTGCCGAAGGTCGTCCCCCAGCTTCCGGCGCCGATGACCGTGACGCGTGGTCCCGCTGGCGAGTTCCGCTTAGGAGTCAAGGCGACCCGTCTCCTTCTGTCCGTGCGACGCCGGGTTCCAGCGCTCCGCCGGTGCCTTCTCGCCTCGCAGCTCCTCGAGCAGCGCGGTGATCGCGTTCATCAGACGGTTCGTCGCCTCGTTGAGCGCCGCCGCCTCTCCGGCGCGTCCTCGGAGATCCGATACGTCGACAGGGTCGCCGATCAGGACGTCCACGGGCTTGCGGAGCGGCCAGAGACTCAGCCCCTTCTGATAGCGGCCCATGATCTCCTGAGTGCCCCAGTGCGCCATCGGGATGAGCGGGATGCCGTCGGTCAGCGCGAGTCGCACCGCACCGGACTTGCCGCGCATGGGCCACATGTCGGGGTCACGCGTGAGCGTGCCCTCGGGGTACACGATCACGCCCCGGCCGTGCTCGACCAGCTCGGCCGACTGCTTGAGCGTCTGCTTCGCAGCCGACGCGGACGACGACCGCGCGACCGGCACCATGCCCGTGCTGCGCAGGATCCAGCCGAGCACCGGGACCTTGAACAGGCTCTCCTTCGCCATGAACCGGGGCGCCCGCCCGATCCGCCACACCGCCAGTGCGACGACGAGCGGATCGAACTCGGAGTAGTGGTTCGGCGCGAGCACGAAGGCACCTTCACGGGGGAGCTTCTCGGCGCCCCGGATCCGGAGCTTCGCGACCAGGGAGATCAGAGGCACGGCGATCGCCGCGACCGGCCAGAACGCGCTCGGTCGCGTGGTCTCCGTCGACCGGGAACCCATGCGGGTCACCGGAGGACGTCGAAGTCGGCGCCCACGGCGTCGAGCTTGGCGAGGAACTTCTCGTAACCGCGGCTGAGGATGTCGACGCCCGACACCTTCGACTCGCCCTCGGCGGTCAGCGCCGCGATCACGTGGCTGTAGCCGCCACGGAGGTCCGGCACCACGATGTCGGCGGCGTGCAGAGGCGTGGGGCCGGTGATGACGGCGGCCTGCTCGAGGTCGCGACGCGGGACGCGACGCGGTCCGTCCTGGAGGCCGCGCGGGTGAACCACGATGTCGGCGCCCATCTTGACCAGCGCATCCGTGAAGCCCAGACGGTTCTCGTAGACCGTCTCGTGCACGACGGAGCGGCCGTTCGCCTGGGTGAGCGCGACGACGAGGGGCTGCTGCCAGTCGGTCATGAAGCCGGGGTGGACGTCGGTCTCGACGACGACGGGCTTCAGCTCGCCCGCGCGGCGGAAGAGGATGCCGTCCTCCTGGATGTCGAACCATCCACCCGCCTTGCGGAAGACGTTGAGGAAGGTCAGCATCTCCTGCTGCTTCGCGCCGCCGACGAAGATCTCGCCGTCCGTCGCGAGCGCGGCGGATGCCCAGGAGGCAGCCTCGTTGCGGTCGAAGATGGAGCGGTGGTCGTAGCCGCGCAGGTTCTCGACACCCTCGATGAGGATGACCCTGTTCGGCTCGTACGAGATGATCGCGCCCATCTTCTGGAGCACCGCGATGAGGTCCATGATCTCGGGTTCGATGGCGGCGTTGCGGAGCTCCGTCGTGCCCTCGGCGCGGACGGCCGTCAGCAGCACCTGCTCGGTGGCGCCGACGCTCGGATACGGCAGGTGGATGTTCGCGCCGTGCAGGCGGGCTCCGCCGGTCGACAGACGGATGCCGCTGGGGAGCTTCTCGACGATCGCGCCGAACTTGCGGAGCGCGTCGAGGTGGAAGTCGATCGGACGGTCGCCGATGCGGCAGCCGCCGAGGTCGGGGATGAACGCCTGGCCCAGGCGGTGCAGGAGCGGACCGCAGAAGAGGATCGGGATGCGCGACGCACCCGCGTGCGCGTCGATCTCCTCGAAGTGCGCCGACTCGACACCGCTCGGGTCGAACACGAGCGAGCCGGGCTCATCGCCGGGGACGACCTGGACGCCGTGGACCTCGAGCAGCGAGCGGACGACGGCGACGTCGCTCAGATCGGGGACATCGCGCAGCGTGCTGGCGGTCTCACCGAGGAGCGTCGCGACCATCGCCTTGGTCGCCAGGTTCTTGGCTCCCTTGACATCCACACGGCCGCGGAGCGGGCGCCCTCCACGAATGGCGAGGACGTCTCCGGTGAGAGGGGGAACTCCGTCCGGAAGAGCGTCGCGCACAGGTGTCGTCATTCGGAGCCTCACTTCAATCAACGGAATTCGGGGCGGGTCGCCCCCGGCTCACCCGCCCCGCCGTTCACTGAACGGGAAGGGTCCGGGGCCGCCACGACTCGCGACGGGCCTCGAACTGCGCGATCTTGTCTTCGTTGCGCAGCGTGAGCCCGATGTCATCGAGCCCTTCGAGGAGCCGCCATCTAGTGTAATCGTCGATCCCGATGTCGGCCTGGATGCCGCCGATGGTGGCGGTGCGCGCCTCGAGGTCGACCGTGATCTCCGCCCCGGGATTCCGGTCGATCTCGGCCCAGATGCGCTCGACGTCCTCTTCCGACACGGTCGCCGCGAGGAGGCCCTGCTTGCCCGAGTTGCCCCGGAAGATGTCCGCGAAACGCGGGCTGAGCACGACCTTGAAGCCGAAGTCCCTGAGTGCCCAGACGGCGTGCTCACGGCTCGAGCCGGTACCGAAGTCGGAGCCGGCGATGAGCACCGACGCGCCCTGAAACGCGGGCTGGTTCAGGACGAACTCGGGGTTCTGACGCCAGCCGTGGAACAGCGCGTCCTCGAAGCCCGTCTTGGTGACGCGCTTCAGGAACACGGCGGGGATGATCTGGTCGGTGTCGACGTTGGACCGCTTCAGCGGCGCGGCGACACCGGTGTGCGTGGTGAACTTCTCCATGATCAGATGCCCTTTCCGGACTGGGTCCCTGAGCCGAACTGGGTCCCTGAGCTTGTCGAAGGGTCGAGGTCGCTGGGACTCGACAGAGTCCCGCGGATCGCGGTCGCGGCGGCGACCAGGGGCGACACGAGGTGCGTGCGCCCTCCCTTGCCCTGCCGGCCCTCGAAGTTGCGGTTCGAGGTCGATGCGCAGCGCTCTCCAGGGGCGAGCTGGTCGGGGTTCATGCCCAGGCACATCGAGCAGCCGGCGAAGCGCCACTCTGCTCCGAAGTCCTTGATGACCTGGTCGAGCCCCTCAGCCTCCGCCTCGAGACGGACGCGCGCGGATCCGGGGACGACCATGACGCGCACGCCGTCGGCCTTCTTCTTGCCCTTGATGACGGAGGCGAAGGCACGGAGGTCCTCGATGCGGCTGTTCGTGCAGGAGCCCATGAACACGGCGTCGACGGGAACCTCCTTGAGAGGCGTGCCCGGCGTCAGCGCCATGTACTCCAGTGCCCGCTCGGCGGCGGCCCGCTCGTTCGGATCGGTGATCGCGGCGGGGTCGGGCACGGAGGCCGAGAGCGAGCTGCCCTGCCCGGGGTTCGTGCCCCAGGTCACGAAGGGCTCGAGCTCGTCGGCATCGATGAAGACCTCGGCGTCGAAGCTCGCGCCCTCGTCGGTGGGAAGCGTGCGCCAGTAGGCGACCGCGTCGTCCCAGTCCTGACCCTTCGGTGCGTGCGGACGGCCCTCGAGATAGGCGAAGGTCGTCTCGTCCGGGGCGACCATGCCGGCGCGGGCGCCCGCCTCGATCGACATGTTGCAGATCGTCATACGCCCCTCCATCGACAGCGCGCGGATCGCGCTGCCGCGGTACTCCAGGACGTAGCCCTGGCCACCGCCGGTGCCGATCTTGGCGATCACCGCGAGGATGATGTCCTTGGCCGTGACCCCGGGACGGAGAGTGCCGTCGACGTTGATCGCCATGGTCTTGAACGGCTTCAGCGGCAGCGTCTGCGTCGCCATGACGTGCTCGACCTCGCTCGTGCCGATGCCGAACGCCATGGCGCCGAACGCTCCGTGGGTCGAGGTGTGCGAGTCGCCGCACACCACAGTGATGCCCGGCATCGTGAGTCCGAGCTGGGGTCCGACGACGTGGACGATGCCCTGCTCGGCGTCCCCCAGCGAGTGCAGACGCACCCCGAACTCCTCGGCGTTGCGGCGAAGAGTCTCGATCTGCGTGCGACTGGTCAGGTCGGCGATCGGCTTGTCGATCTCCCAGGTCGGGGTGTTGTGATCCTCTGTCGCGATCGTCAGGTCGAGGCGACGCAGCGGACGCCCCTCGGCACGGAGACCGTCGAAGGCCTGCGGGCTCGTGACCTCGTGGACCAGGTGCAGGTCGATGTAGATCAGGTCGGGCTCGCCGTTGTCGCCCTTGACGACGAGATGGTCGTCCCAGACCTTCTCGGCGAGGGTCCGGCGGCGTGCGGAGGCAGGGTCTGCTGCGGGGGTGTTCATTGCGTATCTCCTGGAGCTGGCGGTTCGGCCCACGATGGACTCCGCGACGAGGAGGGGCTCAGAACGAGGTCTCGTCGCGGCCGCTAAGAAGGAGCACGGTCCGCATGACGTCAGGTTACCACCGTGCAGACGCTCCTCGACGCGCCGTGACACTCTACTGTGACCCGATAGATCGAGAGGCACGTGCATGACCGACGACACCACCGGCTTCGCCACCAGAGCGGTCCACGCCGCGCGGAACCAGGATGCCGCCTCCTCCCGTGCCACCCCGATCTACCTCACGGCCGGTTTCGAGTTCGAGGACTTCGATCACGCCGCCGATCACTTCGGGACGGGCGCCGGATTCGGGTACACGCGCACCGGCAACCCGACCGTCCGAGCGGTGGAGCGCCAGCTGGCCGCGCTCGAGTCGGGAGCCGATGCCGTCCTCGTCGCGAGCGGACAGGCCGCCGTCGCGACCGCACTGCTCACGGTCGCGGGCGCCGGCGACCACATCGTCTCCTCGACGCACATCTACGAGGGCAGCCGCGGGCTCTTCCTCGACAACCTCGCGCGGCTCGGCATCGAGACGACGTTCATCGACGACATCCGCGACCCGGAGGCCTGGCGATCGGCGATCCGCCCGAACACGCGCGCGCTCTTCGCCGAGTCGATCGCGAACGCGCGGAACGACATCCTCGACATCGCGGCCGTCAGCGCGGTCGCGGATGAGGCGGCGATCCCGCTCATCGTCGACAACACGCTCGCGACGCCGTTCCTCGTGAGGCCCCTCGAGCACGGCGCAGCGATCGTCGTGCACTCGGCATCCAAGTTCCTCGCCGGTCACGGCTCGGTCCTCGGCGGGGTCATCGTCGACGACGGCCGGTTCGACGCCGAGAAGGCCGGGCACAACGCGCCCCATCTCGTGCTCCCCGGTCGCGGCGGCCTGGCGAGCGTCGCGGCCCGCCACGGCGGCCGTGCCCGCATCGCGTATGCGCGCGAATCGGTGGCCCCGCGCTTCGGCGCCTCTCCTTCGCCACTGAACGCGTTCCTCATCCAGCAGGGCGTCGAGACGCTCGGACTCCGGGTCGAGCGGCAGTCGCGCAACGCCCTCGAGGTCGCACGCTGGCTGTCTGCCCACGACGCCGTCGAGAGCGTCGACCACGTCGGGCTCGAGACGCACCCCGACCACCTCGTCGCGCGACGGTATCTGAGCGGCGGCTTCGGCTCTATCTTCACCTTCACGCTGCGCGGCGGTCTGGACGCGGCACGCGACTTCGTCGAGAGCGTGCGCGTCTTCACGCACATGACGCACATCGGCGACGTCCGTTCGCTGGTGCTCCACCCCGGGACGACCAGTCACGCATCCCGGAGCGAGGACGAGCGCGCGCAGCTCGGTGTCCTCCCCGGGACCCTCCGCCTCTCGATCGGCATCGAGGATGTCGCTGATCTCATCGCCGACCTGTCCCGGGTGCTCGAGCCCGCCAGGGAGGCGGTCGCATGACGCGGCCCCAGCACTTCGGGTGGTTCCTCGCGCGCGGCTTCGGCCCGCAAGGATGGGGCTATCCGTCGTTGGACTGGGACTACGACTGGACCCGCCCCGACATCTACCAAGAGGCTGCGCGCACACTGGAGCAGGCCGGTTTCGATCTGGTCATCATCGAGGATGCCCCATCCTTGGGTTCCGCGTCCACGGTCGACATCCGCGTGCGGCATGCATTCGGTGGTCCGAAGCACGACCCCCTGCTGCTCGCGCCCTACCTCTTCCAGACCACTCGCCACCTGGGCGTCGTACCCACGGTGAACCCCGCCGCGTACTCGCCGTACACCGCCGCCCGCCAGTTCGCGACCCTGCAGCACCTCAGCGCGCACCGCCTCGGACTCAACGTCGTCACCGACACCGGGAGCGCGCGGCACTTCTCGTCCGCGGAGCAACTCGGCCACGACGAGGCCTACGACCGCGCGGAGGAGTGGCTCGACGGCATCCGCTCGCTCTGGCGCAGCTGGGACGACGGTGCGCTCGTCGCGGACACCGCCACGGGTGTCTACGCAGACGGCTCGAAGCTGAGTGCCGCTCAGCACCGCGGGCGATACTTCGACTTCGACGGCCCGCTCAACGCGGTGCCGTTCACCGACGGCGAGCCGGCGATCGTGTCACCGGGTGGATCCGGGCGAGGGCTCGGCTTCGCCGGCGCGAACTCGGACGTCCAGCTCGCGCTGGCGCCGCTCCACGAGGCGTCTGTCCGCGCGTATCGCGCGAAGGTCCACGACGCGGCCGTCGCCGCCGGTCGGACGCCCGAAGACGTCAAGATTCTCTTCGCGATCCAGCCCGTCATCACCTCGTCCGCCGAGGAGGCCGAACGCATCGTCGCAGCCTCCGCGCACCCCGACGAGGCCGCACTCGTCCAGATCGCCCGGAAGCAGTCGAGCGACCTGGAGACCGACCTCACCGGGCTCGATCTGGACCGCCCGCTCGATCTGTCGATCTTCGGGGCGCACGTCTCGCGCGGCAGCATCCAGCGGCTGATCGGCGACCGCGGCGATGACGCTCCCCTGCGCGCCCACCTGACGGCACTCGCCCGCGCCGGACGGATCACTGATCGGACGGGCTTCGTCGGAACGGCGGAGGAGTTCGCCGACCTGATCGAAGAGCTCGGCGACTGGGGCAACGACGGTGTGCTGCTCTGGGGCGACTTCCACCCGGTCACGCTGCACCGCACGCTCGACGAACTCGTGCCGGTCCTGCGACGCCGGGGCATCCTGCGCCGCGAATACGTCGACGGCGGCCTGCGGGCCAACCTGCAGGCGTTCTGAGCCAGGGCGCGACGCGGCGGGCTACCAGCCCAGCGAGCCTGGGACGCCCTTGAACGGGCCGACCACGGACGACGTGACCCACCCGCCGTAGAAGCCGCCCGGCTGGGGCGAGACGACCTCTCCCCCGACCGTGCACTCGTCCATCGGCCCGGCGTACACCGCGACACGATCGGCGAGCTCCTCGAAACCGGGCGACGGGTGCGGGTAGTTCCAGGCAGCGCCGGGTGCGACGGCGTCCGCGCCGCGCACGTCGAAGTAGCGGGCCGCGCCCTTGAACTCGCAGAACGACGAGCCCTCGGCATCCGTCAGCGCTCCCGGGACGAAGTCCGCGATCGGAAGGTAGTAGACAGGCGGATGGCTCGTCTCGAGCACCCGCAGCGCATCCGTCGTCTCCGCGATCAGCTCGCCGCCGAAGCGGATGGTGACGCGCTCGGACACGCCCTCCACCCGTGGAGGCCGCGGGTAATCCCAGACGGATTCCTGACCGGCGGCGGGCGGGAGGGGTTCTGGTCTGCGCATCTGTTCACTGTACGTCGCGCGGTGTTGACTGGGTCCATGAACGCCATACCGATGTTCCCGCTCGGCTCGGTGCTGTTCCCCTACACGCCGCTCCCACTGCGCGTCTTCGAGCCCCGGTATCTCCGGATGGTGGGCCAACTGCTCGACGACGACGATCCGGAGTTCGGTGTCGTGCTGATCGAGCGGGGTCACGAGGTCGGGGGCGGCGACCGACGGAGCGGTGTGGGGACGATGGCGCGTCTCGTCAGCGTCGCGGCGGACGCCGAGGTGCTCCACATCATGGCGGTCGGGACGCAGCGCTTCACGGTCGCGCGGTGGGTCGACGACGACCCGTACCCGCGAGCGGAGGTCGAGACACTGCCGGAGCTCGAGTGGAACGACGAGCTGGCGCCGATGCGCACCGAGGCCGAGGCGATCGTGAGACGGGTGCTCTCCCGGGCGGAGACCCGATGGGATGCCGACACCGAGCTCTCCGAGGACCCGCTCGCCGCCGCGTGGCAGCTCGCCGCGATCGCGCCTCTCGGTGAATACGACCAGCACACGCTCCTGCGGTCGACCTCCGTCGGATCGCTGCTGCGTCAGACCATCGACCTCACGCTCGAGGCGGAGCTCCTCTGGTCGTGAGCCCGCTCAGTCGACCTTCTGGGTGAGCCGCTCGGCGCGCTTCTCGCGCGACGAGGCGACGAGGCTCGCGATGGTGGCGACGGTCATCGACACGAGGATCACACCGAGGGACACCAGGTTGTCGATGTCCGGCACCCACTCGACGTGCTGACCGCCGTTGATGAACGGCAGCTCGTTCTCGTGCAGAGCGTGGAGGATGAGCTTGATGCCGATGAAACCGAGGATCACCGCGATGCCGTAGTGCAGGTAGCGCAGGCGGTCGAGCAGATCGCCGAGCAGGAAGTAGAGCTGGCGCAGACCCATCAGGGCGAAGATGTTCGCGGAGAAGACGAGGAACCCGTTGGTGGTGATCTCGAAGATCGCCGGGATCGAGTCGATCGCGAAGATCAGGTCGGTCACACCGATCGTGATGAACACGATCACCATCGGGGTCCACATGCGCTTGCCGTCGACCGTGGTGCGGATCTTAGATCCGTCGTAGGTCTCGCTGATGTCGATGCGTCGACGCAGCAGCCGCACGATGAAGTTCTCGCGCTTGACGTCGTCGTCGTGCTCGCCCTCCGGCATGGCCTGCTTGATCGCCGTGTAGATGAGGAAGGCACCGAAGATGTAGAAGATCGGCGAGAAGTGCTCGATGACCGTCACCCCGACGAGGATGAAGGCCCCGCGGAGGATCAGCGCGATGATGATGCCGAACATCAGCACCTGCTGCTGCAGACGGCGAGGCACGGCGAACTGCGCCATGATCAGGACGAAGACGAAGAGATTGTCGATCGACAGGCTGTACTCCAGCGCCCAGCCGGTGATGAAGTCCCCGGAGTTGCGCCAGCCGGCGACGTTGCCGAGGATCACGGCGAACAGCAGCGCGAGCCCGACGTAGAACACGACCCACAGCGTCGACTCCCGGGTCGACGGGATGTGCGGGCGCAGTCGGATGAGCAGCAGGTCGCCGATCAGGATGATCGACAGCACGATCATCGAGGTGATCTCGAACCAGAGGGGGATTTCCACGGGCGTCGCGAGCCTTTCGGGAGGTCGGTGAGTACCGAAAGTCTCTCCCACGCACAGAGTGCGTCGCACGACCGGAGCAGCGATGTCGGTGCTCGTGATGACGGTGGATGCGCTTGCGGGATACTCCCCTTCGCGTCCCCCATGCTAGCGGAGGGAGGGAGTCCCGGTGCATTCTGAGACGATGGCGCATCCCGTGACACTTTCCTGGTGAGAGACACCGAACGGAATCAGGATGCCCGTGCAGACGAGTGATCAGAGATGGGCGGCACAGGCCGCGGCCGGCGAGGAGCGCGCCTTTCGCGAGCTGTACCGCGCTCACGTCCGACCGGTCTACTGGATCGCCCACGGCATCCTCGGCTCCCCCGCCGACGCCGAGGACGTGACCCAGGAGACCTTCGTGACCGCGTGGCGGAAGCTGCCCGATCTCGAGCTCCAGGGCGAGTCGCTGCTGCCCTGGCTCGCCACGATCTGCCGCTTCCAGGCGGCGAATCGACTGAGGCAGAAGCGACGCGACCAGGCTCACAGCGCGGATGCCGTCGACGATCTCCTGCCCTCGACGATCGACGTCGAGCAGCAGGTGATCACGGCGGCCCTCGCGGAGCGCATCGCGGCGGAGGTCGGGACACTCAGCGATCTCGATCGCGAGATCTTCCGCCTGTGTGCCGCCGAGGGCTACGCCTATCAGGCGGCGGCCGAGCAGCTGGGTGTGAGCCACGCCATCGTCCGGAACCGTCTCTCGCGAGTACGCACCCGACTGCGCGGTGCCGTGAAGGAAGCGAGCGAGGCATGAACGACACGACGAGCACCGGCGACCTGCCGGAGCTGACGGATTCCGCGGTGTCCAGGATCGAGGCTGCGGTGTTCGAGAAGATCGCCGCCGAGCGGCCTCTCCTGAGCGCGAAGACCCGAGAGCGCGGACGTTCGCGTCGTCGCGGATGGCGCACGGCCGCGGGCATCGCCGCCGCCTTCGTCGTCGGCGTCCTCGTGACTCCCCCGATCCTGAACAGCGTCGGTGGCGTCGCCACCAGCACGGCGGACGGCAGTGGTGTCTACATCTCCGGCACCGCCGAGGACTCGAGCGTCGGGGACCCTCTGCGGAGCGCCCCGGATGCGGCCGCGGGATCCGCAGACTCTGCGGAATCGACGAGCATCGTGCCCGGCGCGACCGACGGGACGGGGCGCGAGATCATCGCCTCGGCGTACGCCACCGTCCAGGTGAAGGACATCCCCGCGGCGGCGAAGGACATCAGCGCGCTCGCCGAGTCGGTCGACGGCTACGTCGAGAGCACCGAGATCGGCCGGAGTCAGACCCTGGATGCCTCGTCGGAGCCCGCGCCGGTGGACTCCGACTACGGGTACATCAGCATCCGGGTGCCCTCCGCAGACCTGTCCGCGGTGATCGGTCGGCTGGAGGACTCGGGCGAGGTGGTCTCGTCGTCGATCTCCAAGCAGGATGTGACCTCGACGGCCATCGACCTCCGGGCCCGCGTGGACGCCACGAAGGCGTCGGTGCAGAGGCTCACGGAGCTGATGTCGCAGTCCGGCAGCGTCTCGGAGCTCATCGAGGCCGAGGTCGCACTGACCGACCGTCAGGCGCAGCTGGAGTCGTACGAGCAGCAGCTCGCGTCGCTCGAGGATCAGGTCGCGATGTCGAGCCTGCAGGTGCAGCTCACTCGAGCATCCGCTCCCACCACGGCGGACCCCGCCGGATTCGGCGGCGGGCTGCTCGCCGGCTGGAACGGCCTCGTCGTGTCACTGAACGCCCTGGTCATCGCGATCGGATTCCTGCTGCCGTGGATCGCCGTGGCCGGCGTCGTGGTGCTCGTCGTCTGGCTGATCCGTCGCGCTCGCCGCACGCGTCGCGAGCGGAGCCGCGAGACCGCGGCCCGGTCGACCGAGGACTGACCCGCGCCCCAGCGCATGCGGGGTCGGTTTCGCACCGCGACGACGGCGCGGGGTCGAAGATGCACCCGGAACGGCATCCGGCGCTGTGTTTTCGACCCCGCATTACCGAGAATTCGCGTGTTTCCGGGATATACAAGAAGGCTTGTGGGATCGCGAGGGTCGCCCTACCGTGGCCGCATGGAAGACATCTCGGTCATCACGGCGATCCACCACCCGGTGCGCCGGCGGATCTACGACTATCTCCTGCTCTACGGCACGTCCCAGGTGACGGTGGTCGCGCGGGCGCTCGACGCGCAGGTGGGGAGCATCAGCCACCACCTCCGGATGCTGGAGCGCGCCGGACTCGTGGAACGCGGTGATGACCCCACCGGTGACCGCAGGACGAGCTGGTGGAGGCTCGCCCGGAGGGGGCTGACGTGGTCGGCATCCGATTTCGCCGACTCGCCCGCCGACGCGCTGCTGGCCCGCGAGGCGCAGCGCCAGAGCATCCGGATGCAGATCGAGCGCCTGCAGCGCTGGCAGCGCCGCCATGATGACCCCGCCTTCTCCGCGTACGACGCGTCGAACACCGAGTGGACGGCGTGGGCCTCGCCGGACGAGCTCCGCGACCTGAGCGATCGCGTGCTGGCGGTACTCCGGGAGTGGCAGGCCTCGATCGATCCGGACGACGGGCAGGCACGCACCCCGGTCTTCTTCTTCGCTCACGCGTTCCCCACGGCGCCGTGATGACCGCCTCCGAAGCCGTGCAGCTGTCGGAGCCGCCCGCGTTCCGCAGAGATCGCCGCGTCCAGGCATGGGTGGGCATCAAGGCGCTCTCGGATGCCGGCGACGCACTCTGGACCATCGCCCTCGCCTGGACCGTCGTGCAGATCGCGTCCCCCGCGGTCGCGGGCCTCATCGTGGCCGCCGGAACTCTCCCCCGAGCGGTCATCCTCCTCTTCGGCGGGGTGCTCGCCGACCGCGCGGATGCGCGGAAGGTGATGATGCTCTTCAACGCGCTGAGAGTCGTGGTCCTGGTCGCCGTCGCCGTCTGGGTGCTCGCGACTCCGCCGAGCGTCGCGGTGCTCCTGTTCGCGGCCGTCGCCTTCGGCGTCTGCGACGCGTTCTACGAACCCTCCGCGGGGACCATCGCCCGACAGCTCGTCCGTCCGGCGGACCTGCCCTCCTACGGTGCTCTGTCACAGACGGCGTCTCGACTCGGGACGATGGCCGGCGCCGCGGTCGGTGGCGTCCTCGTGGCCGCCGCCGGGATCGCTGGCAGCGCCGCCGTGAACGCCGTCACCTTCAGTTTCGTCGTGGCGTTCATCGCGATCTGGCTGCGACCGCGATTCCTCTTGGCACGCGCGCCCCGCGAGTCGGCGCTGCGCGGCATCGCGCGCGGTTTCGCGCACCTGCGCGACGAACCCACCACGCGCACACTCGTCCTCGCCCTGTCAGGGCTGAACCTCGCCGTCGGCCCGGCCGTCGGCATCGGCCTCGCGCTGCGCGCTCACGATCAGGGCTGGGGCGCGCAGGCGGTCGGCCTGTTCGAGGCGCTCCTGGGCCTGGGGGCCGCTCTCGGTGCCGTGTCGGTCGTGCGATGGCGTCCTCGCCGCGAGGCGTTCGCCGGCTTCTGGGCACTCGTACTCCAGGGTGCGGCCATCGTCGTGCTCGGTGTCGGACCCGCCTGGAGCGTGGCGGTCGCCGCATTCGTCATCGGGGCGACGGCGGGCTACGCCTCCGTGCTGCTGAGTGCGACCTTCGCGGCGACGGTCGACACCGCCTACCTCGGCCGCATGAGCTCGATCACCCGCCTCGGCGACGACTGCTTCATGCCTCTGGCCATGGCCGGATTCGGCGCCCTCGCCTCACTCGGCTCGATCTGGGTCCCGTTCGCGGTCTTCGGCGGGGCGATGATGGCGATCATGGTCGTCCCCCTCACAAACCGCACGTTCCGTCATCTTTCGCTGCGGCCCCAGGTCGAGGCTGGCGTGCACTGAGCGGAACTCCGGGCACCAGCGGATGCTCCCGCTAGAGTCGTCGCCATGAGCAGCGCAGCCTCGACGACGACGACCCGCTCCGTGCCGGTCGGGCGGGACCTCACCCTCGACCTCGTGCGCGTCGGCTGCGTCGTGCTCGTGGTCTTCGTCCACATCCTCTTCACGGGTGTCGGGCGCTCGGAAGACGGCGGACTGCTGATCGAGCGCACGGTCGAGGCCCAGCCGTGGTTCACCGCCGCGACCTGGGCGGCGAACATCATGCCGCTCTTCTTCGTCGTGGGCGGTTATGCGGCGCGCGCGGGTTGGCGGTCCGCACAGGCCCGAGGTGAGTCGGCAGACCGGTTCGTACGCGTGCGGCTGGCTCGCCTCGCGAGACCCGCGCTGCCGCTGTTCGTGTTCTTCACGCTCGCACTGGGAGCAGCACGGATGCTCGGGATCGACCCCGCGCTCGTCGACACCGTCGCCATCGGCGTCGGTTCTCCGCTCTGGTTCCTGGCGGCATACCTGATCGCCCAGGCATCCGCGCCGTTCATGATGCGCCTGCACGAGCGTCACGGTGTCCGCGTGCTCGCCGTCCTTCTCGGTGCGGCGATCGCGATCGACGCTTTCCGGTTCGTGGTGGTGGGCGGCATCATCGGCATCGACCCCGTCGGGCCGACCGGATACGGGCTCGGCCAGGAGATCTTCGGCGTTCCGAACATCGTCTTCGTCTGGCTGTTCGCGCAGCAGGTCGGGTTCTTCCTCTTCGACGGCTGGTTCTCGCCGCGTCGACTGTGGCAGCTGGCCTCTCTCGTCGCCGTCGGGTATCTCGCGATCTGGGCGCTCGTTTCGGTCGGCGGCTACTCGTGGAGCATGCTGGGAAACCAGTGGCCGCCGACGGCGCCCCTCGCCGTGCTGGCGGTCGTGCAGGCCGCGGCGCTCACACTGCTCCACCGCCCCCTCTCTGCCCTCATGAGTACGCGGGCAGCGCAGGGCGCCGTCTTCGTCGTGGGCTCTCGTCTCATGACGGTCTATCTGTGGCACCTGCCGGTGATCATGGTGCTGATCGGCATCGAGCTGCTCCTGCCGCTACCGATGCCTGCTCCGGGGAGCGCCCTCTGGTGGTGGACGAGGCCCGTGTTCCTCGTGGTCGTGCTCACAGCGGTGTGGTTGCTGTCGCTCTGGCTCGCCCGCTTCGAGAAGGCCCGGATGCTCGATGCCCCGCGCTTCCCCTCACGCATCACGACGATCACCGCCATCGGGGTGTTCGTCGCTCCGGTGATCGCCATCACGGCCTACGGCCTGGACTTCCCTCTCGCCGGGCTCGCGCTCCTGGGCGCCGGGATCGCACTCTGGCTCACGGGCGGCACGCGGGCCACGTCTCGCTGAGGCGGAGACGAAGAAAGCCCCCGGCGCGAACCGGAGGCTTTCTTCGTGTTGTGTGTGACCCCAGCGGGATTCGAACCCGCGTTACCGCCGTGAGAGGGCGGCGTACTAGGCCGCTATACGATGGGGCCGTCTGGCGGGAGCGTTTCCGTCCCGCGACAACTGTTCAAGTATGCCACGGCGATTCTCGCGTCGCCAAATCGACGCCGCCTCCGCCCGAATCCCGGGCGTGGCGCACGGCGTGGGACGTTTGCCACTCGGGCCCGGAGGGAGTTGACTCGTCCCATGCGCATCACGAAATTCGAACATGCCGCACTTCGCATCGACAAGGGCGACGACGTCCTCCTCATCGATCCCGGCTCCTTCACCTCGCCCATCGACGATCTCGCGGGGCTCGTCGCAGTCGTGCTGACCCACGAGCACCCCGACCACTGGACGCCCGAGCACCTCGACCGGATCCTCCGCGCGGCACCGGGCACCCCGATCTTCGCGCCGTCCGGAGTGGCTGCGGCGGCCGACGGCTACGACATCACTGTGGTGGCGCCCGGCGACACCGTGACGGCCGGTCCCTTCACGCTGCGGTTCTTCGGAGGGACTCACGCGGTCATCCACTCCTCGATCCCCACGATCGGGAACGTCGGAGTCCTGGTCGACGATGCGTTCTACTACCCCGGCGACTCGTATGCGGTGCCCGAGGGCGTCGAGGTCGACACTCTCGCCGCTCCTCTCGGGGCGCCCTGGCTGAAGATCGGGGACGCGATGGACTACGTGCTCACTGTCAAGCCACGCCGCGCGTTCGGCACGCACGACATGACCCTGTCCGTCGCGGGGAAGACCATGCACCGACAGCGCCTGCAGTGGGCCACCGAGCAGAACGGCGGGGAGTTCTCCGTGCTGGAGCCCGGCGATTCGCTCGACATCTGAGCGTGGCCGATTCACCCGCCGCCGAGCACGTTCTCGACGAGCAGGGCGTGCGGGCACTCCTTCGCGCCGGGGCACCGGACCTCGACGACCTCCCGCTCCAGCTCGTTTCGGAGGGGTGGGACAACGCGACCTGGCGTCTCGGGCGCGAGCTGGCGGTCAGGATCCCCCGTCGCGCTCTCGCGGCGCCCCTCATCGCGCATGAGCACCGCGCTCTGCCGGAGCTGGCCCCCCGGCTCGCGGACGTGGGCGTCCTGACCCCGGTCCCGATCGTGGCGGGGATGCCGTCGGCCGATTTCCCGTGGCCGTGGTCGGTGGTGCCGTGGATCGACGGTCGAGACGCGCTCGGGGAGTCTCGGGCATCCGCCGTCCGTCTCGCGCCGGCGCTCGCCAGGTGCCTCCTCGCGCTCCACCGGCCCGCGCCGATCGACGCGCCGTCGAATCCCCTGCGCGGGGTGCCCCTGCGGCTGCGTGATCCCGCCATGCGGGAGCGCCTGCAGATGCCGGGCACTCCGGCTGCGATCGACGACGCCTGGCGGGCGGGGCTCGATGCGGGGCTCTCCACCGAGCACGTCTGGGTGCACGGAGACCTCCACCCCGGCAACATCCTGGTCGACGATGGAGGTCTCGTCGCGCTCATCGACTTCGGCGACGTCACCGCCGGCGACCCGGCATACGATCTTGCCGTCTCGTGGCTCCTGTTCGATGCGGCGGGCCGCGAGGCGTTCCGCCGGGAGACGGACGGACGATACGACGACTCCACCTGGCTGCGTGCCCGCGGCTGGGCGGCCTACATCGCGCTGGTGCTCAGCACGCAGAGCGACGACCGTCCAGCGCTCGCGGCGCTCGGCCGCAGCACAGCGGAGGAGCTCGCACTCCCCCGCTGAGAGCTCGAGATCGCTTCTGCCGCTGCGCCTCTGCTACTGCGCCGCACGCACCCGCAGGTCGCGAGCCAGATGGTCGCGCTGCTCCACCACGATCCGCCGGAGAGCCGCCGGGGCGTCCTGGTTGTCGGCCAGCCATGCGTCGACCCGTTCGAGCGTCGACGTGGCCGGGAACATCCCGACCACGAGGCGCTGCGCCAACTCGATGCTGCGCGTGTACCAGACGTCGGCGATGCGCTCGAAGTACTCGGCGTCGAAGCGCTCGACGAGGTCGCGACGCCCGCCGGCCCGGAAACCGCCGATCCGAGCGTCCAGGTGATCATTGCTGAGCGTGAGATCGTTCCATGCCGACTCCCAGGCCGCGGCGCGGGTCTCGGCGTCCGGCCGCGAGGAGAGCGCCCGGAGCGCCGCGGTGCGCCCGGTCCCGGTGTCGTCTCGGTCCTGCTCCGCTCCGATCTCCTCGGCTCCCGCGTGCCCCGTGGTCACGAGGGCGGTGAGGAGCTGCCAGCGCAGATCCGGGTCGACCACGAGCCCCTCGGGCGCATGCCCGTCGAGGATGCCGCGGATCTCGGCGTTCCGTGCATCGTCGAAGCCCGAGGTGGTCGCGAGCGCGCGAGCCCACGAAAGCTGGGCGTCGCTCCCGCCTTCCGCGTCCTGCAGGGCCGTCCACACGGCATCCGTCCAGAGCGTCTGCTCCTCCTGCCGCCTCTCGTCGGTCACGAAATGGCGGATCGCGAAGCTCGCGTTGGCCAGGATGCCGACCAGGAGTCCGATGTTGGACTCCCCCGGTGCGTGCGCTGTGACGATCGCGAGGTACCGCGCAGCGGGCAGCTCGCCGTCGCGCGTGGCGTTCCAGAGCGATGACCACACCACCGCTCGTGCCAGCGGATCGTCGACGGCGGACAGCGATTCTTCCACCGTCGTGAGCGACCGCTCGTCGAGGCGGACCTTGGCGTAGGTCAGATCGTCGTCGTTGAGCAGCACGAGCTCGGCGTCCGGGAGCTCGAGCGGCGTGCGCTCGTCCGCGATGTCGACAGACAGCTGCTCACGACGCACGACGCGACCGTCAACACGGTCATAGAGGCCGATCCGCAGGCGGTGCGGGCGAGGATCCGTCTGCACGAGCACGGCCCCCTCCCCGTCGCGTTCGATGCTGAGCGTCGACAGCCCCGTCGTCTCCAGCCATGCACGAGACCACTCGGTCATGTCCCGCCCGGACACTGCGCTCAGCTCGACGAGGAAGTCATCGAGCGTGGTGTTGCCGAAGGCGTTCGCCGCGAAGTAGCGGCGTGCTCCCTCGAAGAAGGCCTCGTCGCCGACGAACGCGACGAGCTGCTTGAGCACCGCGGCGCCCTTGGCGTAGGTGATGCCGTCGAAGTTCAGCTTGGCTGCCTCGAGATCCGTGATGTCCGCCACGATCGGGTGCGTCGTCGGCAGCTGATCCTGCTGGTACGCCCATGCCTTGCGGTTCGCGGCGAACTTCACCCACGCATCGTGGAAGCGCGTCGCGACGGCTGAGGCGTGCGAGCCCATGTAGTCGGCGAACGATTCCTTGAGCCAGAGATCGTCCCACCACTTCATCGTCACGAGATCCCCGAACCACATGTGGGCCATCTCATGCAGGATCGTGTTCGCGAGCGAGGCGCGCTGCGCATCGGTGGCGGCACCCCGTGAGATGTAGGCCTCGGTGAAGGTCACGAGGCCCGGGTTCTCCATGGCGCCGAGGTTGTACTCGGGGACGAAGATCTGGTCGTACTTGCCCCAGGGATAGGGGTAGGCGAAGGCGTCGGTGAAGAAGTCGAGTCCCTGGCCGGTGACCTCCAGCACGCCCTGCGCATCGAGATGCGGCAGAAGCGACCGGCGCACGAGGACACCGAGCTCGATCCGCTGGTCGTCGCGGCTCCACTCCCCGGTGACGCGCGCGTACGGCCCCGCCGCCACCGCCGTGATGTAGCTCGAGATGGGCAGGGTGGGTGCGAACTCGACCCTCTGCACGCCGACACCCGCGTCCACGGTCGCCGGGGCCTGGTTCGACAGGACCTCCCAGCCCGATGGTGCGTCGATCACGAACGTGTACGGGGCCTTGAGATCGGGCTGCTCGAAGCACGCCATCACCCGGCGGGAGTCGGCGGGCTCGTACTGCGTGTACAGGTAGGTGCGGCCGTCAGCCGGGTCGAGGAAGCGGTGCAGCCCCTCTCCGGAGCGGCTGTAGGCCCCGACGGCCTCGATCCGCACGGTGTTCTCGGCGCCCAGGCCATGGAGCAGGATGCGCGCGCCGTCCCACTCCACGTCCTGAGCCGTGCCGTTGAGCTCCACACGGTCCACGGCTTCGCCGATGAAGTCGATCCAGGTCGTCTCGGTCGTAGCGTCGAACTCCAGCGTGGTGATCGTGGAGAATCCGGTGCGCGCCTGCTCCGGGGCTCCGGTCAGATCGAGCTCGACGCGGATGCTGCGGACGGAGATCGCAGCGGATCGCGCCGCAGTCTCCTCACGGGTGAGGTTGGCTGTGTCCATGGATCCATCCTGTCATCCGTGCAGCCCGGCCGAAGGCACTCATTTCCCCAGCAGCCGCCGGATCGCACTCTCGGGTGCCACGCTCCGATCGAGTGTCCGCCCGCGAGCGTACTGACGGAAGACGCGAGGGTCGATGTAGCTCGCTCGGGCCACGGCAATCGTGTTGCCCAGGGCGGACGCGGTCGCCTGCACCGCGAGACGCTCGGCCCGCTTGCGATCCGTCTTGCCGTCGAGCGGTCCTATCCGCGACAGTGCGTCGGCGGCGAGGATCGTGCCGTGCAGGGTCCGGAAGTCCTTCGCCGTGAATGGGGCACCCGTGACCTCGCGGAGGTAGGCGTTGACCTCAGCAGAGGTGAGGCGCACGCGTCTCCGCCCCCGACGGTAGGCCAGCAACGGTGCGCGCGGGGAGCCCTTGGCGAACTCCTCCAGTGCCTCGGCGAGAGCCGCATCCGTGATCTCGATGTCGGCGATCTGA
This sequence comes from Actinomycetota bacterium, assembly GCA_037033365.1. Taxonomy (GTDB): domain Bacteria; phylum Actinomycetota; class Actinomycetes; order Actinomycetales; family Microbacteriaceae; genus Microbacterium. Next base: position 20,341 of record JAZBLS010000041.1, read on the forward strand.
CCGCTCTTCGCCGGAAACTTCAGTGCGACCGAGTGACCCACGATCCGCACGTCCCGTCGACGCAGAGTGCTCAGTCCCCGGCTTCCGTGCTTCGCGAGGTAGCGCTCGGAGCCGATGCGCAGCGCGGCGTCGTCGAGCATTCGGAACGCCACAGCGAGCGCCCTTTCCCGCGTCAGTCCGTCCTGCGAGATCGCCCGAGTCACCTTCGCGCGCGCGGTGGGCAGGACCTCGGCCAGCCGCAGTGCCTTCGCGAACTTGCGCTGGTCACGGCCTGCGCGCCACAGCGGGTGGTAGAGATACTGGCGCCGGTCGGCGTCGTCGGTCCCCACTGCCTGGATGTGAGCCAGCGGATCCGCGGCGATCCAGACGTCGCGCCAGGCAGGCGGGATCGCCAGGTCCTGGATCCGCTGCCGATCGGCCTCCGAGACTGTCGCATCGTTCTCGTCCAGGTAGCGGAACCCCGAACCGGACCGGATCCGCCGGAACCCGGGCTCGACTCCCGGCGTGACTCTCGTGAGCGCCATCCCTCATCCTTCCGCGGGCTCGACGGAGCCCGATGGACTCGAGGATGCCGTGCTCGAGAAGGACGCGGAAGGGAGTGGTCATCCGGCGCGCGAAGTGATATCCCCTGTTGACTCCGGATACGACAAAACCCCCGCCTGAGCGGGGGTTTTCATCGTGCTGGGGTACCTGGACTCGAACCAAGAACAACGGAACCAGAAACCGCCGTGTTG
>JAZBLS010000042.1:0-21001 GCA_037033365.1 Actinomycetota bacterium
GATTGTACTTCGCGACGCGCTCGCTGCGAGCAGGCGCACCCGCCTTGATCTGACCCGCGTTCGTCGCGACGACGAGGTCAGCGATCGTGGTGTCCTCGGTCTCGCCCGAGCGGTGCGACAGCATCGCGGTGTAGCCGGAGCGCTGCGCGAGGCTGACCGCGTCGAACGTCTCGGTGAGCGTGCCGATCTGGTTGACCTTGACGAGCAGCGAGTTCGCCACGCCGCGCTTAATACCGTCGGCGAGACGCTGCGGGTTCGTGACGAACAGGTCGTCTCCGACGAGCTGCACCTTCGATCCGAGAGCGTCGGTGAGGAGCTTCCAGTTGTCCCAGTCGTCCTCGGCGAGCGCGTCCTCGATCGTGACGATCGGGAAGTCGTTGACGAGGCCCTGGTAGTACTCGATCAGCTCGGGGCCGCTCCAGTCCTTGTTGTCCAGGCGGTACACGCCGTCGGAGAAGAACTCGGTCGCGGCGACGTCGAGGCCGAGCGCGATCTCGGTGCCGGGCTTGAAGCCGGCCTTCTCGATCGCCTTGACGAGGAAGTCGAGGCCCTCACGGTTGCTGGGCAGGTCGGGAGCGAAGCCGCCCTCGTCGCCGAGGCCGGTCGCGTAGCCGGCGGCCTTCAGCTCGCCGCGGAGCACGTGGTAGGTCTCGACACCCCAGCGGAGCGCCTCGGAGTACGTCTCGGCGCCGATCGGCGCGAGGAAGAACTCCTGCATGTCGATGCCGTTGTCGGCGTGCTCGCCGCCGTTGATGACGTTGAAGAGCGGAACGGGCAGCACGTGCGCGTTCGGGCCGCCGAGGTAGCGGAAGAGCGGGAGGTCGGCCGAGTCGGCCGCGGCCTTGGCAACCGCGAGGCTGACGCCGAGGATCGCGTTGGCGCCGGTGCGCTGCTTGTTGTCGGTGCCGTCGGTCTCGATGAGGATCTCGTCGACGATGCGCTGCTCGCTGGCCTCGACGCCCTCGAGCGCCGGGCCGAGCTCGTCGATGATGGCGTCGACGGCCTTGAGCACGCCCTTGCCGCCGTACCGGCTCTTGTCGCCGTCGCGCAGCTCGTACGCCTCGAATGCGCCGGTGGATGCACCCGACGGGACGGCTGCCCGCTGGACTACGCCGTCGTCGAGGAGCACCTCCACCTCGACGGTCGGGTTTCCGCGCGAGTCGAGAATCTCGCGTGCGCCTACAGCCTCGATCAGTGCCACTGATGTGCTCCTTGCTCAGAGAAAAGGTTGTGTGGAGCGTCGTCGATCCGCGCCCCAGTCTAGCCCGCCGACGGCCTCGTCCCCGGGCCGGGGGCGGATGGCTCACACGACGAGCGCCAGCGCGACCCCGTCCCAGCCCTTGACGCCGACCGTCTGCAGCGCGGTGGCGTCGAAGCGCGGGTCCTCTGCCAGCATCCGCAGCCCCTCCCGCGTGCCGACGACCTTCGAGTCGGTGGAGTCGTCGCGCACGATCTCCCCTTCGCGCCCGATGTTGTCGAGCACGACCACGGTGCCGCTGTGCCCGAGCCGCGCAGCCCAGTCGAGGTAGGTCGTGTTGGACTCCTTGTCGGCGTCGATGAAGACCAGGTCGAATCCGCCGACGAGCGTCGGGAGGACCTCGGCTCCGCGCCCGACCCGGATGTCGACCCTGTCGCCCACGCCCGCGGCGTCGATGCTCGCACGCGCGATCGCCGCGTTCTCCGCTTCGGCCTCGACGGTGACGACGCGGCCGCCCTCGCCCACGGCCCGCGCGAGCCAGATCGTCGAGTATCCGCCGAGCGTGCCGATCTCGAGGACTCGACGTGCGCCGCTGATGCGGGTGAGCAGGTTCAGGAGCTTCCCGGCCACGGGTGCCACCTCGATCTCGGGCAGCCCGGCCTCTCGTTGCGCCGAGAGAGCCGCCTCCAGTTCCGGGTCGGGGCCGACGAACAGGTCGGCGAGGTAGGCGTCGGTGTCCGACCAGGCAGTGGGCGTGGATTCCATGCCCACAGCCAAGCGCCGGGCGACCGGACGCGTCAAGGGGCGAGCGGCCCCGCGTGCGGTCGGGGTACGGAGAGCAGTCGGCCCTGCGCCCCGGCGAGCTCGGGCTGCTGCCGGAACTGGCCGGTCGCGGCGAGCGCGACGACGACGATCGCGAGGACGATCCAGGTCGCGACGCCCAAGGGGCCGGCGAGCGCCATGTCCGGCTGCGTGGCTGCGACGATGAGGACCAGACCGGCTGCGGCGTTCAGAGCGCCGTGCGCGAGGACGGACGGCCAGACGGATCCCGAGCGCAGCCGCAGCCACCCGAAGAGCACGCCCCAGGCGACGCATCCGGCGACCATGAGCAGGACGCCGAGGAGATCCGTGCGACCGAAGTTGTACCCGAGGAGGATCACCGGGCTGTGCCACAGCCCCCAGACCGCGCCGCTGATCAGCAGCGACGGCCACGTGCCGAGCGGACGCAGCGCCGGCACGAGCCAGCCGCGCCAGCCCAGCTCCTCTCCGAACGCGAGCACGCTGTTCACGAGCGCGCCGACGGGGATCGCCGCCACCTGCGCGAGCACGAGCAGCCCGATCGGCGGAAGCGGCGTGCCCGCAGGCAGCGCCTCCCGCAGCTGCGTCGCGAAAGCCGCGAAGGTGAGATCGAGCTGCACGAACCCGAGCATCGCCGCGACCAGGATGCCGAGGGCGACCAGCACCGGAGGGGTCAGCCACGCGATCACCATGAGCCAGACGACCCGCCGCGCCGGGCGGAGCGGCCACAGCCCGAGGAATCGCAGACGCTCGCCGCGCGCCGGGACCCCCATGAGCAGGCACACCGCGAGCGCGGCGACCGCCGGCGTGAACATCATCACGGGCAGCACGAACGGCGTGAGCGGGTTCGCGAGCCCGCCGCCGAACCAGAGCGGGAGCGCCACGAGCCACGCCAGCCCGCACGCGAGGGCGCAGAACGCGAGGACGGCCAGGATTCTCGTGCGGGTCATGGGTGTTCTCCTTCGCTCGTCGGGGTACGGGATCAGCGCGTGGCGAGGACGGATGCCGCGGTGCCGGCGTCGTCCACGGTGACGACGAACACACGGCCGTCGATGCGGGTGACCTCGAGCGCCTCGCCTGCGCGAAGCACGAACCCGCGCCGGCCGTCGAGGCCGATGCGGTAGCCCCACCCGCCGAACTCGGCGAACGGGTTCACCTGGATCGCCCGGGTGCTCGCGATGTCGGCCGCGGGGATGTCGAGCCGCGGCCAGCCCACCGCCGATCGGACGCGGAGACCGGCGCTGCTCGCGCGCACCCGGAAGGTCAGGGTCGTCGTGACCAGCAGCAGGACGCCCAGGGCGATCGCCGCGACGATCCAGCCGGCCGTGACGTCCTGCGTGAAGAGCAGGACGGCCATCGCGAGGGCGACGAACACGCTGATGCCGAGCACGATGCGTCCGGACCTCGCCACGGTCGCAGTCTGCAACCACACGGCACGCTCGCCCTCGCCGAGGGCGAGCGGAGCGGCGGCCTCGCCGTCGGCGCGGGTCTCGAGGTCCACCGCGGGCTGGAGGAACCAGCCGAGCACGCCGAGACCGAACATCAGCACGAAGCCGACGAACACCCACGGGGTGATGTCGGGGGTCTGGCTCGCGTCGGCGAGGCCCCGCTGCACGGCTACTCCGACCACTGTGATGAAGGCGATCATCGCCCTCGTGCCGAGGCTCGCGGCCCCGAGGAAGCGCGCCGTCACCGACCACTGCGGTTGCGGCTCGAGCGAGGCGGGGCCCCTCTGCGGGGCCTTGTGCGCGAACAGCGCAATGCCCGCGAAGAGCACGACCATGCCGCCTCCGATGGCGATCAGAGTGACGAGGTGCGTCCACTTCGGGCCGTATCCGTTCACGCCGTCCGTCCCCCAGTGGATCGCCGACGGATCGGGGATCTGCGGCAGCCAGGAGAGCACGGCGATCGTCGCGAGCGCGATGATCGAGAGGGGCACGATCACCCCGACCCACCAGAAGGCGGTGCGGGCGCGCCGGATCTCAGCGGTCATGAGTCTGTCTCCTTGATGAGGGCGGCCAGGGTCGTCGCGGACACTCCGAGGTCCGCGGCGCGGGCCACGAGGGCGGCGATGTCGTGCGCGAGCTCCGCGAGGGGTGCGGCCGCGGCCGAGACGACCGCACCCCGCCCCCGTCGGAGGTCGACCAGACCCTCGTCACGTAGCTGCTGATACGCCCGCAGCACGGTGTGCACGTTGATCTGCAGAGCATCAGCGAGCTCGCGCGCCGCCGGCAGGCGGTCGCCTGGCGCGAGTCGTCCCGCGAGGACATCGGCACGCACGGATGCGGCCACCTGCTCGAACAGGGACCGCGAGTCGTCGGCATCGATGCGAATCAGCATCGGGATCCTCGATTTCTACTAGTTCTATTTCAACTATAACAACTGTCGTGACCCTCCACAGCACTTCGCGTCGAGGAGGAGGTGCTCCACACTGTGGTCATGCGCATCACTCCCCGTCGACTCGCGATCGGCATGAGCCTGTGGGCTCCGAACCTCTTCAGCGGCATCCGCATCCGTCGGTTCTCCGACGACTGGACCCACGCGACCGTCGAGCTCCACGTCAACCCCGTGACCCGCAACTACGTCGGCACGGCGTTCGGCGGCTCCATGTCGGCCATGACCGACCCGTACTTCTTCATGCTCGTGATGCACCAGCTCGGTCGCGACCACGTCGTCTGGGACACGCGGGGAGAGATCGAGTTCGTGAAGCCCGGACGCGGCGTCCTGACCGCCGAGTTCGAGGTGAGCCGCGAGAAGGCGGAGGAGATCCGCGAGCGGGCGCGCGGCGGGGCGAAGGTGCTCGAGTGGTTCGAGACCGTCATCACCGATCGCGACGGAGACGTCGTCGCGCGTGTGCGGCGCGAGGTGTACATCCGCGAGAAGAAGAGGGTCACCGACGCTGCGCGATGACGCACGCGTCGCGCACGACACCCGCTGTTCACCCGACCATGCAACGATGAGCGGATGCCCCTCGCCCGCCGTCTGAACCTCGGTGATGCCGTCGCCATCGGCCTCGGCTCCATGATCGGCGCCGGAGTGTTCGCGGTGTGGGCGCCCGCGATCGGCGTCGCCGGCAGCGGCATCCTCGTCGCCCTCGCGATCGCCGCGGTCGTCGCGTACTGCAACGCCACCGCGTCGGCGCAGCTCGCCGCGGCCCACCCCGTCGCCGGCGGCACCTACGCGTACGCCCGCGCCGAGATCGGCCCGTGGTGGGGATTCGTGGCCGGGTGGAGCTTCGTCATCGGCAAGATCGCGAGCTGCGCGGCGATGGCCATGACGTTCGCCGCGTACGCGGCCCCCGAGGGATGGCAGGTGCCGGTGGCCGTCGCCGCCGTGATCGCCCTCGCGGTCGTGAACTGCTTCGGGGTCACACGGACGGCGCTCGTCACACGGATCCTCGTGGTGGTCTCCCTCCTGGGGCTGACTGTCGTCGCAGCGACCGGGCTCGGCGCGGCCCCCGGCCTCGCTTCCCCGCCGTTGCCCGACGCCACCGCCTACGGCGTGCTGCAGGGTGCCGGCCTGCTGTTCTTCGCCTTCGCAGGCTATGCGCGCATCGCCACGATGGGCGAGGAGGTCGTGGATCCGATGAAGACGATCCCGCGCGCGATCGCCCTCGCCCTCGGCGGAGCGGTCGTCGTGTACTCCGTGATCGGGGTGACGGTCGTCGTCGTGCTCGGGGCTGCGGCCGCACGGTCGACGGCTCCGCTGGCCGACGTCCTCGCCACCGCGGGATGGGAGCCGCTGGCTCCGCTGGTCCGCATCGCCGCGGCCGCGGCGTCGCTCGGCGCGCTCCTCGCGCTGATGACCGGCATCGGACGGACGTCGCTCGCGATGGCACGGGAAGCGGATCTCCCCCGCTTCCTCGCGGTGGTGGACGAACGCTGGCAGGTCCCTCGCCGCGCCGAGATCGCCGTGGCTCTCGTCGTCGTGGCGATCGTGATCGTCGCCGACCTGCGCGATGCGATCGGGTTCTCCTCGTTCGGCGTCCTGATCTACTACCTCATCGCCAACGCGGCCGCCTTCCGACAGGACGGCGCTGCACGACGGTACCCCCGCGCGCTGCAGGTGATCGGCGCCCTCGGGTGCCTCGTGCTGCTGAACACGCTGCCCGTGCTCGCCTCGCTCATCGGCACCGTCGTGGTCCTGATCGGCGTCGCGTACCGCCTCATCCGTCTTCGCGTCGCACGACGCTAGGCCCGCCCTCGGGCTCTGCGCCGGCCGCATCAGCGCGGTACGTCCGGGGCACGATGCCCAGCGTGCGGCGGAAGTCCCTCGTGAGGTGTGCGTGGTCCGCATAGCCGAGCGATGCGGCGAGGTCGGCGAGGTCGATTCCCGGGTCCTGACGAAGGGATTCGGCGGCTCGCTGCAGTCTGCGGCGCCGGATCATCGCGGCAGGCGGCATCCCGACGTATCGATGCGCGAGACGCTGCAGCGTGCGCATCGACACCGCGAGACGCGCCGCGACCTCCTCGACCGAATCCGCGCCGTCCTCGGCCTCGTCCTCGCCCAGGAGGAGGTCTTCGAGCCGGTTCGCCTGATGCGCCGCCGCGTCGAGCTCACCGACTCGCCGCACCAGCCAGTCGGAGAGGACCGCGACGGCGCGCTCGCGGTGCCCCTCACCCGAGGACATCGCCGCAGCGACCTCGCGAGCGAGCTCGGGCTCGGCGATCTCGACCTCCGTGTCGACCAGGTCGACGGGGACGTCGGTGAGAGCGGCGACGGCGGCCGGACGCAGCAGCGCTCCGACGGCCCACCCGCGGCCTCGAAGGTCGCGGTGGGAGGCGCGTGTGGTCGCCCCGGACAGGGTCACGGTGCCGCTCTCGACGCCGCTTTCGACGCCGCTTTCGACGACGAGGTTGAGCGCCGGGTAGCCGACGACGTGCTGGCGCGAGGAGCGGCCCGGCCCGATGTCCCACTCCGGGATCCAGAACCAGGCGACGAGGTCGGCCGCGTCACCGGACGCAGGAAGGCGATGGAACTCGGGGAGACGAGCCGGGTACAGCACCCCTCCGTCACGCGTCGCCATCGCCCCAGCGTAGGGCCCGCGACGGGCGTGCGCATCGTGTCGCGGATGTTCAAGCGCGGGGCGGCACCGGCTCCGTACCGTGGCGGGATGACCGATGAGAACACGACCGGCGTGACCGGCGCGCACACGACCGACGGCCGCCCGCACACCGCTACGTCCCTGACCCCCTTCCTCGCGATTCCGCGCGCACGGGAGGCGATCGACTTCTACCGCGACGTGTTCGGGGCGCGGGTCGTCGACGTCACCGAGTTCGGAGGTGTGGTGGTGCACGCCGACCTCGATTTCGGGGTGGGGCGGCTGCAGCTCGGCGAGCCGAACCCGGAATATCACCTGGTGGCGGCTCCGAGCGGCGAGGACGACTGCTACTCGATGGGCATCTACGTGCCGGACGTCGACGGAGTGGTCGAACGCGCGGTGTCGGCGGGTGCGACGGTGCGCGAGGCGCCGTCGGCGTTCGTCTCGGGCGACCGGTTCGCCAGCATCCGCGATCCGTTCGGCGTCCGCTGGTCCGTGATGACGCGGGTCGAGGACCTGTCCGACGACGAGAGCGCCCGGCGCGTGGCCGAGTGGGCCGCGTCGTTCAGCGAGGCTTCGGCCGACGCCGCGAGCTGAGTGCCGCCTCCGCTGCCCGATGGACCTCGGGCAGAAGAGCCTCGGCGGTCCTGCGGTACCCGAGCGGGCTCGGATGGAAGCTGTCCATGCTGAACATCGCGTCGGGGTCGTCGAAGAACAGCGCGCCCACCGCCCGTCGGAGGTCGACGGGTCGGGCCCCCGCCGCCCGCGCCGTCTCGGCCTGCGCATCGGCCAGGCGCCGGGACATGCTGGAGATCAGTCGGCGGAGCGGCTGAGGCACCGGACGCAGCGCTCCGAGGTCGGGACATGTGCCGACCACGACCTTCGCGCCGCGCCCACCGAGTCGAAGGATCGCGTCGCGCAGATGCTGCATCGACACCGCGACGGGCACGCGGTGCGTGACATCGTTGCCCCCGACGATGATCACGGCCACGTGGGGTGCGTAATCCGCGGGCAGTGCGTCGAGCTGGGAGGGCAGATCCGAGGATTCGGACCCGACCACCGCGCCGGTGCGCAGATGGACCGGGCGCCCCGCTCGACGCGCGAGTCCCTTCGCCAGTCGCCCGCCGAGGGTCTCCTTGCGCCGCTGCGCGCCGAGACCCGCGGCGACGGAATCGCCGAGGACGAGCAGTTCGAGCGGGCGTCCGTCCAACCTCGACCGCCACACGCGGTCGGCGTCGAGCGACTGCTCCCCCAGCGGCTTCCCGATCCGTCGGCGCGCGACGGCGGCCTGACGGATCAGCACGGCGCGGATGCCGACGACGAGCGCCGCGGCACCGACCCCGACTCCTGCCGCGGTGATCAGGTGCGGACGGCTCATGCGCCGATTCGACCCGACCGGCGTGAACACGACGTGAACACGCCGACCCCACTCAGCTGAGCGGCTTGAGCTCCAGGTCGGTCGCGCCCGCCGTGACCGTCGCGAATGCGGTGTACCCGTCGGCGGCCGAGCGCTCGAGCAGGGCCTTGAGGTTCTTCGTCCGACGCTCCAGGCGCACGCGCGAGCCTGCCGCGACCAGTGCGGTCTTGTGCGCCACGAGCTCGGCGACCGGCACATCGGCGTCGTGGATCAGGACGACGGCGCGCACCTCGGCATCCGCTCCGGTCGTGACCAGGTCGACGAGCCTCTCGAACCCGAGCGAGAAGCCCACGGCGGCGACGTCCTGCCCGAGGAAGCGGCCGATCATGCCGTCGTAGCGGCCTCCCCCGCCCAGCGAGTAGCCCACGGAGGGGTGCGCGAGCTCGAAGATCGTCCCGGTGTAGTAGCCCATCCCGCGGACGAGGAACGGATCGAACACGAGCGGGATCTCCGCAGGGACCCCGTCGGCAGGCGTCGACGCGCGTCCGGCTGCGACGGCATCGCCGATCCCGACCAGGTGCGCGACGATCTCGTCCGGAGCGCCATCGGGCAGCGCCTTGCGGATCTGCCGCTCCCCGAACGGGTTGTACTCCATGGTCTGCGGGCGCCGCAGGAAGGCCTCGAAGGCGTCCACCGCGCTCGCGGCCCCCGGGATCCGCTCGCGGAGCTCCGCCGCCACACCCTCGGGCCCGATCTTGTCGAGCTTGTCGATCGTGATGAGCACCCCGGGCCGGACGTCGGCGTGGAAGCCGAAGCTGTCGAGCATCCAGTCCAGCGCGCGCCGATCGTTGATCCGCACGCTCGCGCCCTCGAGCCCCAGGGCGTCGACGGCGTCGAGCGATGCGACCATGAGCTCGGCTTCGGCGCGCGACGAGTCGTCGCCGATGATGTCGATGTCGCACTGCACGAACTGGCGGTAGCGGCCCTTCTGCGGACGCTCCGCGCGCCACACCGGCCCGATCTGGATGGCACGGAAGACGCCGGGGAGCTGACCGCGGTTGCTGGCGTAGAACCGCGCGAGCGGCACCGTCAGGTCGTAGCGCAGGCCGAGGTCCGCGAGGGCACCCTGGTCGTCGGCCGCGGCGCGGATCGCCTCGGCATCCAGCCCCCGGCGCAGGACGTTGTAGGCGAGCTTCTCGTTGTCGCCGCCGACGCCCGCATGCAGGCGGGAGTACTCCTCGAGGGCCGGCGTCTCGATCTCGTCGAATCCGTGCGACCGGTAGCGATCACGGATCACGGAGAGCACGCGCTCGCGGCGGGCCTTGTCGGCGGGGAGGATGTCGCGCATTCCGCGCGGCGGGTTCACAGTAGCCACGACTCCATCTTCCCAGGTCGCGGAGGAGCCCCTCGGCGTCAGGCGCCGGACTCGACGTCGCGGACGTCGGCCTCGAGGGTGCGCAGCCGCTCCCGCAGAGCACGCTCCGCGTCCCACCCGTGCGTCCTGGCGAGGGAGACGAGGCCGAGCAGCGCCTCGCCGAGATCGGCCTCCGAGGCCACCTCGCTCGTCGTCGGCGCCGTCTCCACGCCCGCTCCCGCGGCTCGGCCCACGAGCTTCTGCGCGAGCGCGAGCGCCGGCATCCCCCGGGGCACACCGTCGAGCACGCTCTCACGCGTGCGCTTCTCGGCCGCCTTCGCGGCGTTCCAGTGCACGAGCACCTCCTCGGGGGTGGTCGCCACCTCCCCGGCGAACACGTGCGGATGCCGACGGACCATCTTCTCGGTGAGGGTATCCGCCACGTCGTCGATGTCGAACGGGTCGTCCGGATCCTCTGCCGCGATCGCGGAGTGGAACAGCACCTGCCAGAGCAGGTCGCCGAGCTCTTCCCGGAGGTCTGCGCGGGTTCCGCTCTCGACAGCGTCGATCACCTCGTGAGATTCCTCGATCAGGTACGGCACGAGGTCGCGGTGCGTGATCCGCTGCGACCACACGCAGCGCTCCCGCACGGCCCGCATGGTGTCGGCCGCCGCGCGCAGCGGATCCTGCGGCGCGTGCTCGCTCTCCGGGTGCGGCGTGTGCGTGTGCTCCGTCACGATTCCTCCTTCAGCGCCCTTCCGGGCGAACGGGTCATGATGATGCCGCCGCGACCCTGCGGTACCGACGGGCGCGCAGCGACACGATCACGGCCGAGATCACGAGCGCGATGAGCGAGCCCACGAGGACGCCGAGGATCGCCTGGTCGCGGATGACGGCATCCGCGGCGAATGCGAGGTTCGCCAGCAGCAGGGAGACTGTGAAGCCGATCCCGCCGAGCGCGCCGGCCGCGAGGATGTCGGCGAAGGGCAGGGCGGGAGCAGCGCCGCGGGGGCGGATGCGCATCGCGATCCACCCGAACAGCGAGATGCCGAGGATCTTCCCGAGGGGCAGCGCCACCACGATGCCCCAGAACGCGGGCGACAGCTCGGTGGGGGCGAGAGCGGGGATCACGACGAACGCGGCGACGAAGGCGAAGAGCGGCAGGATCGCCCCGTTCACGGCGGGTTCGAGCGCGTGACGCACACGGGCAGCCGGGACGGGAGCCATGACGAGTCCGAGGAGCACGCCCGCGATCGTGGCGTGGATGCCGGATGCCGCGACGACCCCCCACGCGACGATGCCTACGACGACCATCGCGACGCCGATGAGGGGGTGCCCCTTCGCGTGGAGCAGCCGACTGAGCGCCCAGAACACCGCCACGGCCACGATCGCGAGCACGAGCAGCAGCCACTGCACGTCATGCGCGAAGAGCACGGCGATGAAGATGATGCCGATGATGTCGTCGAGGATCGCGAGGGCCAGCAGGAACACCCGCACGGTCGACGGGAGCCCGCGACCGAACATGGCCAGGACGCCGAGCGCGAAGGCGATGTCGGTGGCCGTCGGGATCGGCCACCCCGTCGCCGTGTCTCCCCCACCCGCGAGCAGCAGGTAGACGGCGATCGGCACGAGCACGCCGCCCGCCGCCGCGATCGCGGGCTGCATGGCCTTTCGCGGGGAGTCGAGCTCGCCGTGCGTGAGCTCATGCCGCAGCTCGATCGCGACGACGAGGAAGAAGACCGCCAGCAGGCCGTCGGACACCCAGTGCGCCAGGGAGAGGTCGAGGCCGGTGCCCGGCACGGCGATATGGGTGTCGAGGACCGCGGCGAGCGCATCGTGCGTGGGGAGGTTGGCGAGGAGGAGACCCAGACCTGCCGCCACGAGCAGCAGGACGGCAGGGAACTGCTGACCTCGGAGGGGGTTCACGGAGATGCGCATCCCCTCCATGCTAGGTCGCGGCGAACCGTCGCCGCGTGCCGACATCGTCGAACGGCGTCATGCGTTCAGAGCACCCCCTCGACCCGGGATACTCTCGAATCGTGACCCCCGAATCTGCCTTCCCCGAGCCCACCGACACGTCGGCCATTCGCATCATCGGCCGGTTCGAAGCGGGCCGCGGCATCCCGGACGCGATGCGCTCCGACGTGAGGATGCTCGGCTCCCTTCTCGGCCAGGTCCTGCGCGAAGCCGGCGGCGATGACCTCTTCGAGGACGTCGAGCGGCTGCGTCTGGCCTCGATCCAGGCCTACGACGAAGAGACCTCCGACGCCTTCGACCGGGCGTCCGCGATCGCGGAGTCGTTCACCGTGGCCCGCGCCGATCAGGTCGCGAGGGCCTTCACCTGCTACTTCCACCTCGTGAACCTCGCCGAGGAGCACCAGCGCGTGCGGGTCCTGCGCGAGCGCGCGGGGCAGCCGGTCCCTTCGACAGGCTCAGGCCCTTCGACGGGCTCAGGGATCCACACTGCCGACACGGTCGCGACGGCGTACGCGCAGCTGCGCACCGAGGTCGGTGACGAGGAGGCGCGCCGTCGCCTGGAGGGCCTGCGCTTCCACCCCGTCTTCACGGCGCATCCGACCGAGGCCCGCCGCCGCGCGGTGTCGTCGAGCATCCGCCGACTCTCCGAGCTGCTCACGCAGCACGACGCTGCGAGCGAGGGCGGCGCCGAGCAGCACCGCGCTCGCCGCCGGATGCTGGAGGAGATCGACACCCTGTGGCGCACCGCGCCGCTGCGCTCCCAGAAGCCGTCTCCGACCGACGAGGTCCGCACGGTCATGGGCGTGTTCGACGAGACGCTGTTCACCACGGTGCCCCACGTCTACCGGCGCATCGACGACGCGCTCCGCGGCGACGAGTCCGGGGCGAGCGCTCCGGTGGTCCCCGCCTTCGTGCGCATCGGCTCGTGGGTCGGCGGCGACCGCGACGGCAACCCGTTCGTCACGGCGTCCGTGACCCGCGAGGCCTCGCAGATCGCGTCCGACCATGTGCTCCGCGGCCTCGAGCGCGCACTCGACCGGATCGGCCGCACGCTGACCCTCGACGCCGAGGACGCTCCGCCGAGCGACGCCGTGCAGGAGATCTGGACCCGCTTCTCGGAGGCAGAGCCGCGCCAGGCGGAGGAGCTCGGCGCACGCTCTCCCGGCGAGCCCTACCGCCGCGTGCTGCTCGCGCTGGCCCACCGCGTCGCGGCTACCCGCCACGGCGACGAGCTGCGGTACTCCGCCCCTGAGGAGCTCCTCGCCGATCTCCGCGCGGTGCAGACCTCGCTCGTCGAGGCGGGCGCGCGTCGTCACGCCTTCGGCGGCGTGCAGCACCTGATCTGGCAGGTCGAGACGTACGGCTTCCATCTGACCGAGCTCGAGGTGCGTCAGCACTCGCAGGTGCACCGGAACGCCCTCGCCGAGCTCGAGAGCGGGGAGGCCCTCAGCGCCCAGACCGAGGAGGTGCTCGAGGTCTTCCGCGCGATCGCCGAGATCCAGCGCGACCGCGGCCTCCGCGCCGCCGGCCGCTACGTCGTGTCGTTCACGCAGGCCGCCTCCGACCTCGCCAACGTCCACCGTCTGGCGCGGCACGCGCTCGGCGACGACGCCCCCGTGCTCGACGTGGTCCCGCTGTTCGAGACCTTCGCCGACCTGCAGGCCGCCCCCGGCATCCTCGCCGAGGCCGTGACCTTCCCCGAGTTCCGCGAGCGCATGGCCGCCACCGGCAACCGCCTCGAGGTCATGCTCGGCTACTCCGACTCGTCGAAGGACGTCGGCCCCGTCGCCGCGAACCTCGCTCTCTACGAAGCGCAGGAGAAGATCGCGCAGTGGGCGAAGGACAACGACATCGAGCTCACGCTCTTCCACGGCCGCGGTGGCGCTCTGGGTCGCGGAGGCGGTCCCGCGAACTCCGCCATCCTCGCGCAGCCGCCGCACTCGGTCGACGGACGCTTCAAGCTCACCGAGCAGGGCGAGGTCATCTTCGCCCGGTACGGCGAGCCGGCCATCGCGATGCGCCACATCGACCAGGTCGCGGCGGCCACCCTGCTCGCCTCGTCACCGAGCGTCGAGCAGCGCACGAGCGACGCGGCCGCGCGCTTCGCCGACATCGCCGCGGTCATGGACCGCTCGTCCCGCGAGCGCTTCTTCTCGCTCGTGAAGGCCGAGGGCTTCGCGCCCTGGTTCGCGACGGTCACGCCGATGGAGGAGATCGGCCTGCTCGCCCTCGGCTCGCGCCCCGCCCGCCGCGGGCTCTCGGTGGAGTCGCTCGAGGACCTGCGTGCCATTCCGTGGGTGTTCGCGTGGACGCAGGCGCGCATCAACCTCGCCGGCTGGTTCGGTCTCGGCACGGCGCTCGCGTCGGTCGGCGACGAGGCCCGCCTGATCGAGGCGTACCGCGACTGGCCGCTGCTGCGCACCATGATCGACAACGTCGCGATGAGCCTCGCGAAGACCGATGAGCGCATCGCCCGGCAGTACCTCGCCCTCGGCGACCGCGACGATCTCGCGCAGCTCGTGCTCGACGAGCTCGCTCTCACCCGTGAGTGGGTCATCCGCCTGACGGGTGGCGTCGGCCTCCTCGAGAACAAGCCGATCCTGCAGCGCGCCGTGCAGCTGCGGACCCCCTACGTCGACGCGCTGTCGCTGCTGCAGCTGCGTGCCCTGCGCGCACTCCGCGCCCCGGAGGCGGCGACCGGCTCGGGTGCCGACGACGAGCAGAAGCGCCTGCTGCTGCTGTCCGTCAGCGGCGTCGCCGCCGGTCTGCAGAACACCGGGTGAGCGTCCCCACCCCGGTGCGTTCGCGCATCGGGGTGGCCGATAGAGTGAAAACTCCGCCCTATCCGGCGACCCCTCACGCGACACGATCGCACGCATCCCCCGCTCCCGTTCAGAAAGCTCTTTCGCGTGACCCCTTCGTCCCCCGCTGATTTCCACCCGCTCGCAGAGTCCGTGCAGCCCGTCTTCGACACGGTCCTCGCCCGCAGCCCGCACGAGCCCGAGTTCCAGCAGGCCGTGCACGAGGTCCTGCACTCGATCGCCCCGGTCCTCGAGCGCAACCCGCAGTTCGTGGACGGCGGCATCCTCGAGCGCCTGGTCGAGCCGGAGCGTCAGATCCTCTTCCGCGTGCCGTGGGTCGACGACTCCGGGCGCCTGCAGGTCAACCGCGGTTACCGCATCCAGTTCTCCTCGGTGCTCGGCCCGTACAAGGGCGGACTCCGCTTCCACCCGTCGGTCAACCTGTCGATCATCAAGTTCCTCGGCTTCGAGCAGATCTTCAAGAACGCGCTGACCGGCCAGGGCATCGGCGGCGGCAAGGGCGGCTCGGACTTCGACCCGCACGGCCGGTCGGATGCCGAGATCATGCGCTTCTGCCAGTCGTTCATGAACGAGCTCTACCGCCACCTCGGCGAGCACACCGACGTCCCCGCGGGTGACATCGGCGTGGGCGGCCGCGAGATCGGCTATCTCTTCGGCCAGTACCGCAAGATCACCAACCGCCACGAGTCGGGCATGTTCACCGGCAAGGGCACCGGCTGGGGCGGCGCAGAGGTCCGCACCGAGGCCACCGGGTACGGCGCGGTGTTCTTCGCGCAGGAGATGCTCGGCGTACACGGCGACTCGCTCGACGGCAAGCGCGTCGGCGTCTCGGGTTCCGGCAACGTCGCGATCTATGCGATCCAGAAGGCGACGCAGCTCGGCGCGACCGCGGTGACGGCATCCGACTCCTCCGGCTACGTGATCGACGACGCCGGCATCGACGTCGACCTCCTCCGCCAGATCAAGGAGGTCGAGCGCGCCCGCATCGTCGAGTACGCGAACCGCCGTCCTGGAGCACGGTTCGTCGAGGGCGGGAGCGTCTGGGACGTCCCCGTCGACATCGCGGTGCCGTCCGCCACGCAGAACGAACTCGACCTCGATGCCGCCGAGGCACTCATCGCGAACGGCGTCCGGGCGGTCTCGGAGGGCGCGAACATGCCCTGCGTGCCCGCGGCCGTGGAGGCGTTCCAGAGTGCCGGAGTGCTCTTCGCACCCGGCAAGGCCGCGAACGCCGGTGGCGTCGCGACCTCCGCGCTCGAGATGAGCCAGAACGCCTCGCGCCAGCGCTGGACGTTCGACGCGAGCGAGAACAAGCTGCGCGAGATCATGGCCGACATCCACCGCGCGGCCTTCGACGCCGCCGAGCGCTACGACCGCGGTGGCGACTACGTCGCTGGTGCGAACATCGCCGGCTTCGAGCGCGTCGCCGGCGCGATGCTCGCGCAGGGTGTGATCTGACTCCGGTCACTGAGCCTGTCGAAGGGCCGTCTCCCCACGGGAGGCGGCCCTTCCGCATCCGTCAGTCGATGCGCACGTCGTCCGCGTGACGGGCGAGCGAACTGCCGTAGCGCTCGGTCAGTTGCACCATGAGGTCCGGCGTGTCCCTGTCGACGCCGAACACGTGCCCGGGGAAGTCCAGCTCGGGCTGAGCGGCGGCGATCTCGTCCTCCCGGTCGGGTGACAGCAGCTGCACCGGATCTCCGACCGCCACCCAGCCGATCGGCACCACCGTGCCCGACGGCAGCACCGCGCGCCGGTGCACGATCGCGTTCACCCTGACCTCGCATCGGTCACCGACGATCGCGCCGTTGAAGATCCGGGCGCCCGAGGCGAAGAACACCTCCTCGCCGACCGTCGCTCCGGCGATGCTGGCGAGCGTTCCCACCAGGGCGTGCGCGCCGATGTGCACGGCGTTCGCGGCCGTGGCCCTGATCAGGGCGTTCTCCATCACGATGACGTGCTCGCCGATGCGGATGGGGCCGCCCTCGGCGGTGATGACCGCACCGTGCAGAACCTGGCAGCCCGGTCCGATCTCGACATCGCCGGAGATCACGGCGGTGGGAGCGACGACGGCGGTGTCATGGATCCGGGGCCGAGCCCCGAGGTGCTCGTACAACATGCCGCCAGCGTAGACCCGCGGCGGCGGCAGGGTCATCCCCCGATCTCGGCTACTTGGATCGCGCGGCAGCTCCCCGGAGCATGCCGACGACCAGCGTGACGAGGAAAAGGACGATGCCGATGATCGCCAGCCAGACGAGTCCCTTGATCACGAATCCGAAGACCGCGAGACCCGCCCACACGATGAGGAGGATGATGAGGAGAGCCCACATGCCCCCAGCATCCGCCTGCGTGGGGCTCCCGGGAACCCGTTGACGCGATGACCACCGTGGGCTAGTTGCTCACGCTGCTACGCTGGCGGCCATGCAATGCCGGTGACTCGATCCTCTCCCCCTGCCGTTCGGCGCTCTCTCCGCGCGCCCGACACCTCGATCGAAAGGCACCCCGTGCACGCCCACGACCTCCCTCTCTCCGGCCGCACCGCACTCGTCACCGGCGTCTCCCGCCGACGCGGGATCGGCTTCGCGACCGCGACGACGCTCGCCTCGCTCGGCGCGAACGTGTTCATCCAGCACTACCGTCCGCACGACCTCGATCACCCGTGGGGCGGCGACGACCTCGACGCGGTGCGCGACGGCATCCGCTCCTCCCTCGCTCCCGGCGCCGTGATGGGCGACCTCCACGCCGATCTCCGCGATCCGGGGGCGGCGGAAACGCTTCTCGACGCGGCATCCGCCCTCACCGGCACCCTCGACGTGCTCGTCTGCAACCAGGCACTCAGCGGATCGGACGGGTCGATCTTCGACATGACCGCCGAGCACCTGGATGCGCACTGGCAGGCCAACGCCCGCGCGACGCTGCTGCTGACAGCCGGCCTCGCGAGGCGTCGGCGCGCGGAGCTGGGCGGAGAGACCGCCAACGCGGCGCGGCCCGGT
The DNA here is from genome assembly GCA_037033365.1 of Actinomycetota bacterium. Classification (GTDB taxonomy): domain Bacteria; phylum Actinomycetota; class Actinomycetes; order Actinomycetales; family Microbacteriaceae; genus Microbacterium. Next base: position 17,541 of record JAZBLS010000042.1, read on the forward strand.
GACCGGATCGACCCGCTCGGACCCTTCGAGAAGCCCACCGGGCACGTGATCTGGATGACCTCGGGCCAGGGGCACAGCGCGATGCGCGGTGAGATCTCCTACGCGACGAGCAAAGCCGCGCTCGCGGGCATCACCCGGTCGACCGCGGCCGAGCTCCTGGACATCGGCATCGTGCTGAACACCGTAAACCCCGGCCCCGTGAACACCGGATACCTCGACGCCGACACGTCGGATCGGGATCTCTCGGGGGTGGCCGAGTGGATCGCCGGCACACCCTTCGGACGCGTCGGCCGCCCGAGCGACCCCGCGGCGCTCATCGGATGGCTCTGCACGGACGCGGGATCCTGGGTCGTCGGGCAGGTGCTGACATCGGACGGCGGCTTCTCGCTCTAGCTACTCCGTCTTGATCTACTCCGTCTTGACGGGCTCGGGGAAGATCGCCGTGAACAGCTGGCTCACCCACTCCAGCAGCTCGGCGTTCGGCAGTGGCTCGAGCCCGACGCCCACGGCAGCGGGCACCGTCGGCATCGGCACGACCAGCGCCTCTCCCCCGGAGACCAGCTTGGCCTTCGGATAGAGCCGCTGCAGGCGCACCTTGATGGAGTCCTCGAGCCGCGCAGGGGCGATCCGGAGGTTGGAGCCCATCACGACGACGTCCGTGAGTCCCACCCGCGCCGCACGCCTGCGCAGACGCGCGATGGAGATCAGGCCCTCGACCTCCTCCGGCGGCGTGCCGTAGCGGTCGACGAGCTCCTCGATCACGAGGTCGATCGCGTCGTCCTTCGCCGTCGCGGCCGACGCCGCGGACAGCTTCTGGTACGCCTCGAGGCGGAGTCGCTCGCTGTCGATGTAGTCCTCCGGGATCCGCGCATCGAGCGGCAGCTCGAGGCGCAGCTCCTGCCCGGACTCGACGTCCTCGCCGCGGAACGTCGCGACGGCCTCGCCGATCATCCGGAGGTACAGGTCGAAGCCGACGCCCGCGATGTGGCCGGCCTGCTCCCCGCCGAGCAGGTTGCCCGCCCCGCGGAGCTCGAGGTCCTTCAGCGCGACCTGCATGCCGGAGCCCAGGTCGTTGTTGACCGCGATCGTCTGCAGGCGATCGGCCGCCGTCTCGCTGAGCGGCTTCATGTCGTCGTACAGGAAGTACGCGTAAGCGCGCTCGCGCCCTCGTCCGACACGTCCGCGCAGCTGATGCAGCTGGCTCAGACCGTACTTGTCCGCCCGGTCGATGATGATCGTGTTCGCGTTCGAGATGTCGAGCCCTGTCTCGATGATGGTCGTCGACACGAGCACGTCGAACTTGCGCTCCCAGAAGTCGTCGACGACCTGCTCGAGCGCGTGCTCGCCCATCTGCCCGTGCGCCACGGCGATGCGCGCCTCGGGGACGAGCTCGGCGAGCTCCGCCGCGACGCGCTGGATCGACTGCACGCGGTTGTGCACGAAGAAGACCTGCCCCTCGCGGAGCACCTCGCGACGGATCGCCGCCGCGATCTGCTTGTCGCTGCGCGGACCGACGAACGACAGGATCGGATGCCGGTCCTCGGGCGGTGTCGCGAGCGTCGACATCTCGCGGATGCCGGTGACCGCCATCTCCAGCGTGCGCGGGATGGGGGTGGCGCTCATCGCGAGGATGTCGACGTTCGTCTTCATCTTCTTAAGCGCGTCCTTGTGCTCGACGCCGAATCGCTGCTCCTCGTCGATGATCATGAGGCCCAGATCCTTGAACATGACCTGGTCGGTGAGGATGCGGTGGGTTCCGATCACCATGTCGACGGTGCCGTCGAGCAGGCCCTGCAGCGTCAGCCGCGCCTCCTTGTCGCTCTGGAACCGCGACAGGGGGCGCACCTTGACCGGGAAGCCCGCGAAACGCTCCGTGAAGGTCTCCAGGTGCTGCTTCACGAGCAGCGTCGTCGGGACGAGCATCGCGACCTGCTTGCCGTCCTGGATCGCCTTGAACGCCGCACGGACGGCGACCTCGGTCTTGCCGAAGCCGACGTCGCCGGACAGCAGGCGGTCCATCGGGATGGGCCGCTCCATGTCGGCCTTGATCTCGTCGATGGTCTGCAGCTGGTCGAGCGTCTCGGCGAACGGGAACGCCTCCTCGAGCTCGCGCTGCCACGGGGTGTCGGGGCCAAAGGCGTGGCCCTTCGCGCTCATGCGCGCCGAGTAGAGCTTGACGAGCTCGACCGCGATGTCGCGCACGGCCTTGCGCGCCTTCCCCTTGGCCTGCGACCAGTCGCTGCCGCCCATCTTCGACAGGGTCGGCCCCTCGCCGCCGACGTACTTCGAGAGCAGGTCGAGCTGATCCGTGGGGACGAAGAGCTTGTCGCCCGGGTAGCCGCGCTTGGACGGCGCGTACTCGAGCACGAGGTAGTCGCGGGTCGACTTGGTCGCGTTGCGGCCTCCGGTCGAGACCTCGCGCTGCGTCATCTCCACGAAGCGACCGATGCCGTGCGTGTTGTGCACGACGAAGTCGCCGGGCTTCAGCTGCAGCGGGTCGACGACGTTCTTCCGCCGCGAGGCGAGCTTCTTGACGACGCGCTGGTCGCCGCCGATCGTGCGGCCGTAGAACTCGTTGTCGGTGAGGACGGCGAGCTTCGCCTCGGGCACCTGGAACCCGGCTTCTACAGAGCCCGTCACGAGTGTCGCGACACCGGCATCCGGCGCGGAATCGAGCGTCTCGACGACGCGGGCTGCGACTCCGCGATCCGACAGCACGTCGCGTGCACGGTCGACGAGGCCGCTGCCGGCGGCGATCACGACGACGCGCCAGCCCTCGGCGACCTTGGCGTCGACGAACGCGATCGCGCCGTCGACGTTGCCGTGGAAGGAGGGGATCACGGCGGAGTCGATGGTCTCGGCATCCTCGCCGCCCATCGCGAACGGGCTCAGCCGCCACCACACGCCGCCCCGGTCGCGCACGACCTCCCGCAGCTGGGCGATCGTGAGGAAGTCACCGGCTCCCAGGTCGATCGGCGCGGACGCCCCCGAGGTCGCCGCGCTCCACGCCGCGTCGAGGAACTCGCGGTTCGTCTCGCCCAGAGTGATCGCACGCGCGCTCGACCGCTCGGGGTCGACCACCGCCGTCGCACTGCCGGCCGGCAGGTACTCCGCGAGCGACTTGAGCGGACCTGCCACGGCGGGAAGGAGCGATTCCATGCCCTCGACCGGGATGCCCTCTGACATCTTCTCGAGCATCCCCGAGATCGCGGGGAAGCCGCCGATCAGCGCGCGTGCGCGGTCGCGGACGTCGGGCGTCAGCAGCAGCTCGCGGCTCGGCGGGAGGTCGACGTCGCCGACCTCGCCGGGGAGGGAACGCTGATCCGCGACCGAGAACGCGCGGATCTGATCGATCTCGTCACCGAAGAACTCGACGCGGTACGGATGCTCGGAGATCGGCGGGAACACGTCGAGGATGCCGCCGCGCACCGCGAACTCACCGCGACGCGACACCATGTCGA
>JAZBLS010000043.1:0-20721 GCA_037033365.1 Actinomycetota bacterium
CTCAAGGAGAACGTCATCATCGGTAAGCTCATCCCCGCCGGAACGGGACTCTCGAAGTACCGCGACGTCACGGTCGAGGCCACCGAGGAAGCCAAGAGCGAGCGCTACCCGAACCGGATCTTCGCATCCGACGGCGCGTACTCGGACGGCGACTTCGGCTACGTCGACTTCGACGCGTTCTCGACGGACGACATCACGCCTGGTACGTACAACTGACGTACTGAGTGACTGAGAAGGCCCCGGGCATCTGCCCGGGGCCTTCTTCGCGTCTGTGGCCGGTCGGTCTTGCGGTCGGTCACCCCCCCGGCGGGCACAACTTCGGACGTCACCCACCCGTCCGGCGCGCACAGCTTCGGAGATCGGAGGCGGCGCGCCGTGGCGCGACGGGGAACCGCGGCGTGTCGCGCGCGGCATCCGAAGTTGTGCTCGGGGACCGACGCGTCGAGGACGCGAGGGGGAGACGGATGCCGGATGCCGCGGCTCAGTCGAACAGGTGCGTGATGATGCTCGATGTGTAGCCGCTGGGTGCGAGGTTCGAGTAACGCGTATCGATGAGGATGTCGTCGCGCCAGAACAGGGTGCGGCCGTCCGTGACCGGGTACTGCTCGTTCTGCCACGTCTTCTCGCACCGCGTGCCGTCATCCGGCGTGAAGCAGGAGAACCCCTCGTTCGTGACGAGGGCGTTGAGCATGTCGAGTGCGGGGCCCCGGTTCATCCGCGAGATGTCGGTGACGAGGCGGGTCGTGTCGGCTCCCGGGTCAGCCCAGATGCAGGTCAGGGTCCCGTCATCGCCCACGCCGGAGGGGCCGAACGCGGCATCGTTGAGCGGGATCCCCTCCAACTGGGCGAGCACGTCGTCGGAGAGGATCGCACGGCAGTCCGTCGGCAGCGCGATCGCGTCGGCGGTCGGAGTGGGGGAGGCCGTGGGCGTCGGGCTGGCCGTATCCGTGGGGGACGAACTCGAGCCTGGAGTCGACGAGGATCCGCCCTCATCGTCGGCGGAGCCCTGGGGCCCGCATCCCGCCAGCACCGCGATGAGCAGGAGGGCCGCACCACCGGCGGCGAGTCGCGCGTTCATGCGCTCACCGTAGCGCTCGGCGATTCCCTTCTTCGGGAGGCTGACCGCACGGCACGCAGGCCGCCAGCGCGGTAATGTCGGCTGGATGAGCAGCGATTCCTCGGGTGTGTCGTCCGTCGTCGTCATCGGCGATGCACTGATCGACGAGATCCACGATGCCGGTGGCGTCAGAGAGCTCGTCGGAGGTGCGGCTCTCAACGTCGCTGTCGGCCTCCGCCGGCTTGGAGTCCCGACCGCACTCATCGCCATGGTGGGCGACGACGAGGCCGGAGACCACATCCGAGAGTACCTCTCGGATCACGGCGTCGACCTCGTCGAGAGCGCGGCGCCGCACGGATCCTCACGCGCCATCGTGCAGCGCGGAGCCGACGGCGAGCCGGTCTACGTTTTCAATGAGGCGGCGCAGCGGCGCAGCATCCGCTATCCGTCTGACGCTCGCGAGGCGATCGCCGGTGCGGCGATGGTGGCCGTGAGCTGCTTCCCGTTCGACGAGCCTGCCGAGGTCGACGCTCTCGTCGAGGCCGTCGGAGACGCACGGCTGGCGATCGACCCGAATCCCCGGTCCGGGATGCTGCGCGACCGCGAGGAGTTCGTGCGCGGTTTCGAGCGGGTGGCGGCGGATGCCGACATCGTGAAGGTCGGCGCGGACGATGCCACGCTCCTGTATGACGGCGACCTCGTCGGGCTGCGGGAGCGACTGCGGGCGCTCGGGGTCGACGCCGTCCTCGCCACGGCGGGGGCGGAGGGCGCGACGCTCGAGTACGCCGAGGGGCTCGTAAGCGCGCCGATCGCTGCACTGCCGGGACGGGTGATCGACACCGTGGGGGCCGGAGACGCGACCCTCGCCGCGGTCACCGCAGGGCTCGCCACGGGAGCACCTGCGGGCCCGGGGGAGTGGCAGGAGGTGCTCGATCGCGCCATGGCCGTTGCCGCGGCGACGTGTCGCGCCGAGGGCGGTCTGCTGCGCACGCCGGAGTCGCTGGCGGAGGCCGAGCGGGGAATCCGGGGAAGCTGAGATCCCGATTTCTCGTGCCCGCTTCTGACAGGTATGATTGTGACTCGTGCCCCCGGTTGGCTGTTCAAGTTGGACGGGTGCGCAATGGCGAGTTACCCAAGCGGCCAAAGGGATCTGACTGTAAATCAGACTGCACTGCATTCGGGGGTTCGAATCCCTCACTCGCCACCAGGACCACAACGAAAAGCGCCCCCGCTCGGGGGCGCTTTTCGTTTCAGCGCGGCTCAGCGCGCGGCGCCCTTGAGCGTCCCCATGGTCGGGCCGTCAGGGTCGGCGATCACGCACTGCACGACCCGGTCGTTCAGCTCGTCCCAGGTCTCCTTGGTCGGCGTGATCGAGAACACCTCGAGAACAGATGCGTCATAGGCGAGGCCCACGAACGAGGTGAAGGCGCCGCCGAAGCACTGCTCGGATGCCGTGTCGACATCGTCGTCCGAGAAGTCGCCGTCGTCCATGGTGATCTCGAAGTAGACCTCTTCGTCGTGTGGCTGGTCGCACGGGACGACGTCCGTGTCCGAGAGCGTTCCGGAGGGGTCTTCCATCTTGCAGTCGCCGACCTTCAGGGAGAAGATGTCGACGTTCGCGCTCTCGGTGACCTGCCCGGTCTCGTCGTCTCGCCCGGCGTCGCCCGTGCCGCTGCTGAGGAGGTCGGTGATCGCGCTGCAGCCCGACAGGGTCGCCGACAAGACCAGGGCCGTCCCGGCCATAGCGAGCGCGAATCGCGCACGAGAGTTCTTCATGTTGCCTCCAGGTTTCGGGTCGTGACGCCCGGTCGAGTGCGGGCCACGTGACGCGTCGATGACAGCGTCCGAGACGAAGCTAGGTGGCCTTGCACTCCCCGCCATCGCATCGAGGTGCACTGCAGTGCCAGAAGAAGAGAGGGCAGTGCGACCCGACGACGACGGGCGAAGGGTGGTCTGTCGATACACCCCTCGACAGAGACTCCCGCGGCGACCGGCGCAGGCGAATACTCGATGCTGCGAGCGTCACACGATGAACAGGAGGATGCCGTGAACATCGAACCCACCACCCCGACCGTCAAGAACCCGCCGGAGCAGTTCGCCGGCGACGTCTGGGTCGACATGATCGCGGTGCCCCACGATGATGATCAGCGGATGTCGGTCGCCGTCGTGAAGTTCGCGCCCGGAGCCCGGACGGCCTGGCACTCCCATGCGCGCGGGCAGTACCTCCGCGTGACGCAGGGGGTCGCCCGCTTCGGCACCCGCGACGGCGACATCATCGACGTGTACCCCGGGCAGACCCTCTACACGCCCCCGGGTCAGGATCACTGGCACGCCTCGGCCGACGGCACGTTCATGGAACACATCGCGATGCTCGAGAGCGGCGACGATCCCGCAGCGACGACCGTGTGGAAGGCTCACATCACGGACGACGAGTACGAGGGCAAGGTGCAGCGATGACCGGGTGGACCGGGGGAGAGCGCGCCGTCGGCGACATCGCGCCGGCTCTCGCCCACTACACCGACCGGGTGCTCTTCGACGAGGTCTGGGCGCGCTCGGAGCTCTCCTGTCGCGATCGGAGCCTCGCTACCGTCTCGGCGCTCGTCACTCTCGGAGCCGCCGACCAGCTCACCTTCCATCTCGGCTACGCCCGCGACAACGGCATCACCGAGGAGGAGCTCATCGAGACCATCACCCACCTCGCCTTCTACACGGGCTGGCCGCGCGCCATGGCTGCCATCGCCGCCGCCCGCTCCGCATTCGCCGTCTGAGGCGGCGTGGCCCTGCCCGTCGACGGCGGCTTCACGGCGCACTGAGGTCCGCTCAGATCCGCGCCAGCTTCGCGATCTCGTGTCGGCCGACCGCTCCCGTCTTGCGGGTGATCCGGTTGATGTGGCTCTCGACGGTGCGGACGCTGAGCACGAGCCGCGCGGCGATCTGACCGTTCGACAGGCCATCGGCGATGTACCGCACCACCTGCGACTCTCGAGCCGTCAGCGTGCGAGGCGAGGGGCCCTCGACGCGGCTCACACCAGCGCCGGTGAGTGCCTGGATCGCCGCTCGCGCACCGGCGGCCTCGTCGAGGTCGCCCTCCTCTCGGAAGAGGCTCGCGGCCTGCGCGTAGTACTTCGCGGCGGCGCGCGGCGCGTGGAGCTCCGTCAGTCGAGCTGACGCCTCCATCGCGCCGCTGCCGTCGCCGACGGCGATCGAGCCGCGCGCCCGAAGGTATGTGAGAGCGAGCTCACCGCCCGCTCGCTCGACGCGTGAGCGGAGCTTCTCGGCGGTGCGAGGGTCGTACGAGACAGACAGCGCGAAGAACAGCGCGTGATCACCGGCTGCGCGATAGCCCAGCGCGTCCGCTCGGGCGGCGACAGCTTCCAGGGTCCGTCGTGCTCCCGCCCTGTCCGCGTCGACATACTGCGCCGCCGCCCGTCTCCAATCGGTGTCGGCGAACGGCAGACCCTGCCCTCGTGCTCCGAGGCGTGCGGCGGCGCTCGCCAGAGCATCCGCGGAGCTGGCATGCCCGGCGTAGCCGGCAAGGACGCTCATGAGCATGAGCGATGCCTTGTCGGGGGAGGAGAGCACAGTGAGAGTGGAGATACCCATCCGCATCGGGAGGCTCGCGACGTCGTTGGCCTCGTCGAAGCGGCTGTGGGCGGCGAGGGCGACTGCGGCGACATAGGCGTGACCCGCGAGGGCGACGCGGTCGATCTCGGTGATCGCCTGCTCGAGATGGGCCGTCGACCACTCGGCGGCATCCCGCTGCCGTCCTCCGAGGACCAGCGCGAGCCCGTAGAGCACCTGGGCGAAGGTGGAGAGGGTCGGGGACATGTCCGTCCAGGTGTCGAGGAGCAAGGGCAGTGCGCGGTTGCTCTCTCCGGAGAGCACGAGATGCAGGGCCAGGACGACGCGCGCGATCTGCCCGTTCACATCGGGTCCGACTCGGCCGAGCAGCAGAGCCTCGGCATCCGGATCCACCCCCGAGAACTCCAGGCGCGCGGCGCACTCGAGCGTGTCGAGCGCCTCGGCGAACGGGAAGTCGGAGCGGATGTCGTCGGTCAGTGCGCACGCCGCCTCGCGTTCGTCGCCTCCGAGCGCGAGAACGGCGCGAGAGCGCAGGTAGCGGACGAGAAGCTCCTCCTCGGGAGTCCCGTCACCTTCCAGCGCATGCGCGACCAGATCCTTGAGGACGTCGGAGTCGGGGACGCCGGTGAGTTCGGCCATGAGGCAGGCGCGCGCCGTCTCGAGAGTGCGCTCCGCCCGCCACATCCGCAGCGCGACGAGCCGATGCGACTGATGGTCCTCGGTGAACATCCTCACGATGGTCGGCAGCTCGACGGGTGTGCGCAGGGGGAGGGCGGTGGTGCTGTCCTCCGAGTGGCGCCACACGACGTCGACGTAGTCGAGTTCGTCGTCGGCATGACGTTCGGAGAGCACGGCCGTGACCTGCTCGACCAGTCGGTGGCGACGGACACTCGGCTCCAGATGCAGGAAGTACTCCGCGATCCCGGGAGGGTTCACGGCCACGCGGGTCTGCTCGGCAGTGGCGATGACCTTGACCATGCGATGTCCGTCGAGGTCTTCGAGAGCGTCCGCGCCCACGAGCGACTCGGCGGTCTCGAGATCGGTGACCCCCGCGATCGACAGCATCTCCAGGGCATCCTGCGACTCCGGTGGCAGCCCGCCGAGGATCGCCTCGAAGGTCGCATTCGCCCCCGACGCCCACAGACGCGAGGATGCCGTCCAGCGGCCCAGCTCGTGACGTAGATGACGCGCATCGTGCGCGGCGTCGAGCAGAGCCAGCGCGATGCCGGGCTGCCCGGCGGACTTGGTGTGGATGCGGCTCACCACCTCCGGGGCGACGCTGCCGCCGAGCCGGTTTTCGAGGACCGCTCGTGTGTCGTCGAGGCTCAGCGGTTGCAACTCGACGCGGATCGCCGGATGCGCCATGCGCACCACGCTCTGACGGGGCATCGCCCATGCCGGATACGGCCGCGTGACCGTGACGAGCGGGACGCCGAGAGTGCCGTGGAGGCCCTCGAACAGGGCCCAGGACGCGAGATCCAGCTGGTCGGCATCATCGATCAGGATGGCCGTGGGGCGCATCCCGATGAACGCCTCGTACGCGTGGTGCAGCATGGGCGTGGTCAGGCCGCGGGGGAGGAGCGTCGACCGCTCCGAGACCGGGAGTCCGAGCCGAGCAGCCTCGAGCGGAGCGGCTCCCTCGACCCCTCGGATCGCGATGACCGTGCGGTCGTTCACCATGAGGTCCAGCTGCACGCGGCGCAGGAGCTCGGTGCGACCCGATGAGCGGGGGCCCACGATCTCGACGCTGCGTCCGTCGCTCACCTCACGCGTGACCTGGCCGAGCGATGCCGCCCGCGCGAAGGCCGCCGTCGTCCGTCCGCCGAACGCGAAATAGTCGGGGTGGGACGGGGGCTTCTCGTTGCGCAAGGGTTGTGCGGGTCTCATGCTGCTGCCTTCGGGTGGCGGTGGTGGGGCGGCGCACAGCGGAGTGAGCGCAGCTCGAAACTACGAAGCGCGACGTGGTGCAGTGCGCCCTTTGGGGGCATGCTCCGTGGATGCCCGTGCCACGTGCGAGCGGGGGTGCTCCGTTTGCGTGCCACGTGCGTGTGGAACGCAGATCCGTCCGGAAAGTACGCCGCACGGCATGACGATGCGCGTGCACGCAGTTCATGCCTCGCTCCACGCATTGGGCCCCTTACCGCGGGATGCCGCGTCCGCACGTCGAAAGAGTGGAGGCCGGCGTCGGTCTTCTTCCCGAGGGGACCCGCCCTGCTCATCCCTGTGAGGGCTCTCGCGGATCGTCTTCGTGACGCAGCCGCGGGTGTCTTCCGGAATCGACCGATGGAGATCGACGTGACACATTCATTCCTGCGCAGCTCGTTCGAGACGCTCTGCCACGGGCATGCCCCGTGATCCCCTGGATGCCGTTCGACCCGTCCTTCGCTGCACGGAGCGGCTTCGGGTCGCGTGTCGAGCCGAAGGTGCGCGAGCAGCTCCTGACCAGACTCGACGCTGTCGAGGCGCAGATCAGAGCTCTGGAGCGGGTGGAGCCGGGAGCGATCGAGTGTGAGACGATGACGTCCCTGTGGCGCGAGGCGGACACTTTGTACCGAGTGCTGGGGACCCGGAGACGGGCGCGGATGCGCCGCGACCGGACGTGAACCTCGCGCGGGAGTTGCACCTCATCGCCGTTCGTGAGCACTCGGGCGTCTGGAGCTGCCGAACCCGCTCCGTCGGACGGCGATGAGGGCGGTACCGGCGAGAAGAAGGAGTGCGGCTGCCGTCGCTGCCACGCCGGACTCGGCACCGGTCTGGGCGAGGGCGTCAGGGCGCGCGTTCGAGGCTCCCGCGGCGGGCTCGGTCGGCGCGGATGGCGCGTCGGGCTCGGATGGCGCGTCGGGCTCGGATGGCGCGTCGGGCTCGGTGGGAGCGCTGGGTTCCGTGGGCGCCGGCGGATCGGTCGGTGCGGGCGGATCGGTCGGGATCACGACCGGAGCCTCGAGGATCGTGCGCCAGAAGGTCCCCGAGAAGATGGGAAACCCAGACTCCCCACCGGGGTGCAAGGGGTCGGTTCCGGTCCAGCTGATCGCGGATTCGCCCGGGGTCGCCCAGGTGTTCGTCGATGCACCGATCTCCGCGGTCGTGGCGGCGGTGTCGATCGCCGGAGTGATGACGGCGCCGCTGCGGTCCCGGATCTCGGGGAGGTCGGCGAGCGGAGCGGAACCCACATAGCCGTCCGGCAGCACGATCCCTTGGTACCACGCGAAGACGAATGTGTCGTTCTCAGGGAGCGGCGAGAGATCGGTGATCGCGTTGTTGGTGAGCGTCAGCGAGTCCAGCTGTGTGAGAGATGCGAGGGGCGTCACGTCCGTGATCTGCGCCTGGGTGAGAGTGAGGGACTGGAGGTTCGAATACGCGGCAAGGGGAGTCAGGTCGGTGAGGCGCCCCCAGCTCAAATGGAGGAGCGTGAGCTGAGTCGAGTCGTCGAGCTCCTCCAGCGCGCGCTGGAGGTCGGGCATGCCCTGGATGATCACCTCCCGCAGCGTCTCGATAGTGGAGAGCGGCGCCACCGACACCTGCTGATCGTCTTCCGTGATCCTGAAACGCGTCAGCTCAGGAAGCCCTTGCAGCGGCGACAGGTCCTGCGTCGTCGGGTACATGAGGTCGAGTGATGCGAGCGAGGTCAGCGAGTCGATGCCTTCCAGGGAGCCGACTGAGTAGCAGGTCAGGTAGGTGATCGGTGCGCCGTGCATGTCGGCGCTCGTGGCTTCCACGCACGCGCGCAGGGCCGGATCGGTGATCGCGTCGATGTCGGTTTCGGCGTGGGCAGCGGGTGCGAGAGCGGCGGTGGCGACGACGGCCGCAAGGGAGCAGCTGACGGTGGCGAGCAGGCGGCGGATGGGCGACATGGTGTCCTCGAGGGCAGGGCGGATGACGCTGCTCTTCGTCGCAGGTCATGAGTCCGGCGCGAATGGCCAGCACGGGGCTATCGTCTCCGGGCGACGGGTACCTGCGTCGGGGTCTGCGTGCAGGATCGGTGGCGATCTGCCAGAACGTCCGTGTGCATTGCGCCGCGGCCGTCGCACGCACGGGCGTCACCTTGCACGGCACTGCAGGATCGGGTGCACGCAGAAGCACCGCTTCGCACCCGGGACGCCGTGATCGCGCGTGAGTCTGGAAGTGTCGCGGCCCTGCCTCGACGCGGTCTGGCCTCCGGCTGGGGAGTCGGACGCCAGCTCGTGACCGTGATACCCCCAGTTTCGCGGTCCGGTCCCCGCGCGGTCCTTCACGTCGCGCGGGGACCCACGGGTATCCCGCGCGGAGTTCTCGCGCACGCAAGGACCGGGGTGACCTGCACGGCTGTCTGCCGCTGTCGCACGCACGAGTCGAGGACAGCGGCCAGGTGCGGGCGATCCACCGAGACAGTCGTCGGATGAACGCGGAAGAGGAGTACGAGGCCGCCCGGCGCCAGTGGGACCTCAACGCGCACGGAAGCAGCCCCCACCTCCACCGCCTTCAGCAGAGCGTCTCGGCGTACGAGCAGTTCTCTCACAGTCAGCTCGACGCGGAGTCTGACCGGCTGGGTGCTGAGCTCTCACGCGTGCGCAGAAGTCGCCAGGTCAGGCTGGCCGTCGGGTTCCTGATCGCGTCGACGCTCGGCGTGGGCGCCCTGTGGGCAGCGAGCGAGGTCGCACTCATCGCGGTCGGGACGGTCGGTGCGGCCATGGCCGTCGTCATCGGGTGCCTTGCGTTCCGCCTGTGGGCTGAGCCGGGTATCGACGAGGATGCCCTGTCTGACGACATCGAGCTGATCGGTCGGCTGCGACACCATCGCGAGACGTGGGAGCCGCCCCTGATCTGACGCGCCGGCATCGAGAACCGGGTGGCGATGGCCGCGTGCGGCTCCTGGATCAGGAGCCGCACACGGCCATTGAGTGCTGAGAGGTTCAGTCGCGCGTTCTGGTGGCGACACGATCCGTCTCTTCGAGCGCACGGGCCCTACGCCGACGGATGAGCAGGAGCGCGCCCAGCGCGGCGAGGATCACTGCGAGCGGCGCGAACCATGCGACCGTGCCGCCGGTCTGAGCGAGGATTCCTTCCTCGGATGCCGCAACCTCGCCTGTTTCGGCGGCCTCGACGCTTCCCGAGGAGGTCTCCGTCTGATCCGGTGTCTCAGGGCTCTGCGTCTCGGGCTCCTCGGGCGCCGGCGGGTCGACCGGGAGTGGCGGATCGACCGGGAACGGTGGGTCGATGGGGTCGACCGGCTCGACGGGCTCGACCGGGGGCACGGGGCGCGGCCCATCCTCGATTCGGCGAGAGAGGAAACCGGAGAACAGCTCGCGAGGGTCGGTGGGTTGGCCCACATTCGTAGGGCTGGACCAAATGACCTTGCCCTCGCCGGTCCCGGACCACGCGCCCGATTCGATCGGCGCGCTTCCCCAGATGGTCGGGTCTGCCGCGGGCGTGACTGTGTTCCCGAAGCGGTCCGTGAGCGTCGGGAGGTTATCGAGGACGCCGTCGCCGACATAGCCCTCGTCGAGGATGACGCGCTGTTCGCCGGCGTACACCGCGGTCGAGTTTTCGGGAAGGGGCGAGAGGTCCGTGATCATGTCACGCTCCAGGTTCAAGACGTCGAGTCCCGTGAGACTCGCGAGAGGACGCACATCGGACAGTGAGGTACCGCTGACCTCAAGGGTCGTGAGGTGCGTGTACGCCGAGAGGGCAGACGCGTCGGTCAGCGTTCCGGCGATCAGCCGAAGGGAGGTCAGCTGATCGCCGAGGTCGAGCTGGTCGAGTGTGGACTGCATGTCCTTCGGAGAGAAGACCACGAGTTCGCGCAGCGTATCGCTCTGAGAAAGTGGAGCGGCTGACGGGAACCAGACCACGTTCAGGTAGAGCATGGTCAACGACGGCAGGTTGGCCACCGGAGTCAGGTCGTCAACCTCGGAGTACCCGAGCCACAGGTCTTCCAGGGCCGTCAGCGTCTCGATCCCTTTGAGTGATTTCACTCCGTCGCAGGCCAACGACGTGACGGCATCCGCCGGGGTCGTCATCGTGGACATCTGAATGCATGCGGCGAGGGCGGGATCCGGAATGGAGGCTTCTGCCGCGGATGCCGGTGACGCACCGCCGATCAGTAGTCCGCCCGTGATCAGGGCTGTCGTGGTCATGGCAAGGCGGCGCAAAGGGGCCATAGAGCTGTCCTCGGGTTCCGGTGAGTCGCGTCGTGCGCGGTTCGTCGTGTCGGGATGCCGACCAGTCGAGTTTTCGGTGAACCGCGTGTGCGCAGGCACGCAGTTGCGTGGCACATCCGTGGGGCCCGTGCCGATTTCGGTGTCGAGGGCACCGCATCGTCGCTGCAGCATCATGCGTAACCGTGTGCGCTGAGGCCGGCTAACGGGTGATCGCACGCGCCTGACTCTCACACGCAAATTCGCCCTGTCTCACACGCAAATCTCTCGTCGCCCTCCTCCCAGGCCTGACGGCGCCGTGAGCATCGGTCGCGACGAGCCCGTCGGAATCCACCATCAACAGGGCGCGACTTCGCCTCTCTCGAACGTGAGTGGCGCGGCGTTCTCAACGCGACTGGATGGACTGAACTTAACGACCACACAGAACTTCTGCAGTGAGGAAGCAAGTGAGCGAAGCGATTATTCTCCGGCGACTATTTAGAGATTGGTTGTCTCTCACGATGGAATATGCCGAGGGTGCGCCCGATATTCGAGCTGTGTACGTTCTCGCGTCGTCGGAGCGCATCGGGACCAATGGGACGATGTTTGCGAACGCGTACTTCGATCAGCGGGGAACGGTTCTTGCGCCAGATGACGTCGAGGGCGCGTCCGTGACCTCGAATCGTGTTGGGGAGATGCAACGAATCCTTCTCGATCACCTCGAGGCGGCCGAGTCCGACTTCGCGCGAAGCGGTCTTCAGCCCCCGACGGAGTATCGCGTCTTCTACGAACCCTCGACAGGTCGCACTGACGTACAGCTGGCGCGCGAGAACAAGTACATCGGCAATGACGAGCTGAGCCCCCGCCACGGCATCCGTTACTGGCTCGGCGACAGGGCACCGAAGAACATCTGACGCATCCGCCTCAGAGGTCGCCCAGCAGCCTCAGCTTGCTCGCGATCTCCGCCGCCTGCTCTTGGGGGGAGAGCGCCACGTCGATCTCGATCGCCTGCTCGTCGGCCTGCAGCGGCTCGAGGGTCGCGAACTGCGAGTCCAGCAGTGCCGTCGGCATGAAGTGCCCCTCGCGCCGCAGCATCCGATCGAGGATGAGCTCGCGATCACCCGTGAAGTGCACGAAGGTGACTTCTTCGCGGCGGAGGACGTCGCGGTAGCTCCGACGGAGCGCCGAGCAGGTGACGATGCCGGGCTCTCCCGCCTCGATCCGCTCGTCGATCCACTCGGCGATCAGGTCGAGCCACGGCCAGCGATCCTCGTCGGTGAGCGCGTGCCCTGCCGCCATCTTGGCGACGTTCGCCTCGGGGTGCAGGTCGTCGCCCTCTTCGAAGGCCCAGCCGAGACGGCCGGCCAGCATCGCCGCGACGGTCGACTTGCCGGTGCTGGCGACGCCCATGAAGACGAGGACGGGTGCGTGTGAGGTCATCATCGACTCCTAGACGAACAGGCTGAGGATCAGGACGCCACCGAGACCGGTGACCGAGATCAGGCACTCGAGGACGGTCCACGACTTGAGCGTCTGCGGGATGCTCAGGCCGAAGTACTCCTTGATGAGCCAGAACCCCGCATCGTTCACGTGCGAGAGGAACACCGAACCGGATCCGATCGCCAGCACGAGCAGCGCGACCATGGGGGAGTCGAGCGTCTCAGTGAGCGGCTGCAGGATGCCGGCGGCGGTGATCGTCGCGACGGTCGCAGACCCCGTGGCGATGCGGATGACGACCGCGACGAGCCAGGCGAGAACGAGGACCGACACGGAGGACCCGGAGACGAACTCGGCGATGACCCCGCCGATGCCCGTGTCGACGAGCACCTGCTTGAACCCGCCGCCGGCGCCGACGATGAGGAGGATGCCCGCGATCGGGCCGAGCGACGATCCGACGATGTCGTTGATGCGATCACGCGTGAACCCGGCGCCGCCGCCGAGGATGAAGAATCCGGCGATGACGGCGATGAGCAGCGCGATGACCGGGGTGCCGAGGAAGTCGAGCGCGACCTTCCACACCGCATCCGAACCCGGCGCGACGATATCGGCGATGGCCTTCGCGAGCATGAGGAAGACGGGGAGCAGGATGCTGATGAGGGTCGCGCCGAACGAGGGGCGACGCTTCGGCGTCTCACCCTCGTCCTCGGCGGTGACGAACAGCTCCGGCACGGGGACGTCGACCCAGCGCTCGGCGAACTTCGCGAACAGGGGACCAGAGATGATGACGGCGGGGATCGCGACGATCACACCGAAGGCGAGCGTGAGCCCGAGGTTCGCGCCGAGCGCGTCGATCGCGGCGAGCGGCCCGGGGTGCGGCGGAACGAGCCCGTGCATCGCCGAGAGTCCGGCGAGCGTCGGGATGGCGATGCGCATGAGCGGAGCGCCCGAGCGACGGGCCACCAGGATGATGACCGGTACCAGGAGGACGAGACCGACCTCGAAGAACATCGGGAGTCCGATGACGGCGCCGATGAGGCCCATGACCCAGGGCAGCGACCGGGCGCTCGCGCGGGAGACGAGGGTGTCGACGATGCGGTCGGCTCCGCCCGAGTCGGCGAGGAGCTTGCCGTAGATCGCGCCGAGGGCGATGAGGATGCCGACGCCGCCCATGGTCGACCCGAACCCGGCCGAGAAGCTCGTGACGGATGCGGCGATGTCCATACCCGCGATCGCGCCGGTCGCGAGGGCGCCGATCGTGAGCGACAGGAACGGATGCAGTTTCACCCACGTGATGAGGACGATGATGATCGCGATACCGATGACGGCGGCGGCGATCAGCTGTGCTGCGGGACGGTCGGTGGTGACTGCGTCTGTCGCTGCGGAGATCAGCGAGGTGGCCGCGGGAGAGAGATGTGCCATGAGCTTCCTTGATCTGGACGAGGGTATCGCCTTATGCCGTACATAATAAGCACGTCGCGACACTCATGTGCAACATAACTGCAGAAGTCTGACATGATGCTCTCATTCATCCCGGTGCTGCGTGCATACTCGTCATATGAACGTCGTTCCCGTCGTCCCGACCGTGCACAGTGCGCTGGTCGACGAACTGGGTCGCGCGATCGTCGATGGGGTCCACGCCCCGGGCTCTCGGATGCTGACGGTCGACGTCGCCAGCGAGCGGGGTGTGTCGCGCTCCGCGGCGCGCGAGGCCGTCAGGGTCCTGGAATCCTTCGGGCTGGTCTGGGTGCGCCGGAAATCGGGCGTCGAGGTCCGTCCCCGAGCGGACTGGAACGTCTATGCACCCGAGGTGATCGCGTGGCGGCTCGCCGGCCCCGGGCGCGACGAGCAGCTGCGCGAACTCAGTCAGCTGCGATCCGTCATCGAGCCGCTCGCCGCGAGGCTGGCCGCCGGTACTGCCACCTCTCAGCAGAGAGTCGACCTCGTCTCCCTCGTCGTCGAGATGGCGCAGGAGGATCATCAGGCCGACCGCGAGCGCTACCTCCAGGCGGACGTCCGGTTCCACAGACTGCTCCTCGAGGCGTCGGGCAACGGGATGCTCGCCGCTCTCGGCGGAACCGTCGAGGCCGTGCTCCGGGGGAGGACCGCGCACCACCTCATGCCCCACGTGGCGGACAGCAGTGCGGTCCAGTGGCATCGCGATGTCGCGTTCGCGGTCGCGAGCGGGGATGCGGATGCCGCCGCCTCCGCGATGCGCGACATCGTGTCCGAGGCCGACGAAGCCATGCAGAGGGCCGCGGAATAGGGACGGAGCGGCCGCAGGCCCGCCGAACGGTTCCTAGACTGGGAAGATGCGAGCGCTCACCGAGGCAGAGGTCCGTGCGTCCTTCATCAACGCCGACGACGACGAGCTGCGGGTCATGGAGATGCCTCACGACTTCGTCCTCGTCGATTGGGACTACCTCGACTTCTTCGCCTGGCGCGATCCGTCCGCCGGGCGCCGCGGGTACGTGCTCACCCAGCACGAAGGTCGAGTGACGGGCGTCGTGCTCCGCGCCTCCGACCCGGGTCGCGGGCGATCGGGCATGTGCAACATCTGCCACACGATGCAGCCGGGGAACCAGGTGACACTGTTCGCCGCACGTCGTGTCGGCGAATCGGGCGACCGGGGCGACTCGGTCGGCACCTACATCTGCGCCGACCTCTCCTGCCACGAGAACGTCCGCCTCGCGCATCCGCTCGCGCCGAACGAGATCCGGGCCGCCGGCCAGGTCGACTTCCGCATCGACGGGACGCGGCGGCGCATGGAGGCGTTCGTGTCGCGGGTGGGCGTCGAAGTCCCCTGAGCCCGGTTAGCCTGGGGGCACACGTCCTGTGCTCGAAGGAGAAGCCATGAGCGATGCCATCCTGTTCGCGGTCGATGAGGGGATGGCGCGGCTCACGCTGAACCGGCCCGCCCGCCTCAACGCCTT
Organism: Actinomycetota bacterium; assembly: GCA_037033365.1. Classification (GTDB taxonomy): domain Bacteria; phylum Actinomycetota; class Actinomycetes; order Actinomycetales; family Microbacteriaceae; genus Microbacterium. Next base: position 15,123 of record JAZBLS010000043.1, read on the forward strand.
CAACTCCGACCTGGCTCACGCCTGGAGGGACGCGACGGCCGAGGCGGTGTCCCGCCCGGACGTCAAGGCGATCCTCGTCGACGCCGTGGGCCCCGCCTTCTGTGCGGGGGGTGACGTCATCGAGATGGCGTCGACCGGCGGATCCGGACGGGAGATCACCGCGCTCGCCGAGGTCATCAACAGCGGCATCCGCTCGCTCACCGAGTCGTCGATCCCCGTGGTCGCGGCGGCCCACGGCACGACCGCCGGTGGCGGCCTCGGCATCCTGCTGAGCTCCGACTACGCGGTCGTCGGCGGACGCTCTCGACTGGGCAGCCTGTACGCGAACATCGGGCTCACGCCTGATCTCTCCGTCTCGGCCCAGCTCGCGCGCGCCGTCGGTCAGCGTCGTGCGCTGCAGCTCGTTCTGCAGGACCGCCTGCTCACCGCCCAGGAGGCGGTGGAGTGGGGGCTGGTGGCCGAGGCTGTGGAGGGGGAGTCCGGAGCATCCGAAGCCGACCTCGTCCGCGCGCGGGCGGAGGAGATCGCCCGGTTCTGGCTCGCCGGTGCCGCCGACGCATACGGGCAGGCCAAGCGACTCGTGCGCTCGCAGCCCGAACGCACCTTCGTGGAGCAGCTCGGCGAGGAGGCGCGGTCGATCGGCGCATCGCTGGAGACGGCCGAGGCGCAGGCGCGGATCGCCGCGTTCGCGGCGGCGTCCACACGTAAAAGCGACTGAGCGCATCGGCGTGCAAGGATGAACGCAACGCCGCTCAACGAGAGGAACGCGATGTCCCAGCCGGAGATCGCCCAGCAGCCCACGGCTCTGGTCGAGAAGAAGAACATGTCCCTCCTCATCCGGGGGGCGATCTGGATCGCGATCGGTGCGCTGATCGCCGCGGCCCTCGTCTGCGTCGTCTGGGTGCTCATCGGGGATCAGGACGGGCTGATCGGGCGAGCGTTCCTCACGATCCTCCTGCTCGCCGCCTTCGCGGGCATCGCGATCCTCGAGGCGGGGCTCGCGCCGAACCGACCGGACTGGCTCGCACTGGCGAGCATGGCCTCCTGGATCGTCGCGCTGCTCGTCGGCGCCGTGAAGATCTGGCTCCCGGAAGACAGCCTGTACTTCTCCGGAGCCGAACGGTTCTTCCAGCTGCTCGTCGTCGTCGGCATCCTGCAGCTCGCGCTCCTGCACGTCCGCCTGTTCACGCCGGCGGCGCAGCGCCACGTCACCACCTTCACGCGGATCATCTACATCGCCACGATCGTGTTCCTCGGCGGCCTGGTCGGCATGCTGGTGTTCTTCCTGACCTTCCCGCACACGTTCGACTACGGCGAGCTGTACTGGCGCATCGTCGTCGCTCTCACGATCCTGGCTGCGGTGGGAACCACTCTGATCCCGCTGCTCAACGCGCTGTTCGCTCCGAAGAAGCCCGCGGCACGTGTGCACGCCTCCGCCACGGTCGCCGGCCTCGGTGCAGCCCCGGCATGGCCGACCTATGCTGACGGACGGACGCCGCTCCCCGTCCTCCCGGACGGGTCGCCCGACTGGAACGCGTATTACACCGGTCAGCCCTCCGTGCCGCCGGCACCGCACGGCGCGCTCCCGGCCCCTGTGCCGTCGTTCCCCGTTCCGCCGGTTCCTGCAACGTCTCCTTCCGAGGCGCCGGCCCCGGCCGCGTATGCCCCGGCACAGGATGCCGCGCCGGCTCCGTCGTACCCGCCGGTACCGCCCGCGCCCCAGGCTCCGTCCGCCTACCCGCCGGCTCCGCCGCTGCCTCCGCAGTGAGCCTCGAGAAAGAGCTCGTCGCCCTCGCAGGAACGATCGCGCGCGAGGCCGGGGAGCTGGCCCGTCTGCGTCGTGAAGAGGGTGTCCATCTCGCGGCGACGAAATCGACGCTGGCCGACATCGTGACGGATGCCGACCGTGAGGTCGAAGAACTGATCCGCACCCGGCTGCGCGAGGCTCGGCCCGGAGACGGCTTCCTGGGGGAGGAGTCCGACCCCGATCCCGGCGAGACCGGCATCACGTGGGTCGTCGATCCGATCGACGGGACCGTCAACTACGCCTACGGCATCCCGGCGTACGCGGTCAGCGTCGCTGCGGTCCGCGGCGGGGCCGACCCGGAATCCTGGGAAGGTCTTGCGGCGGCCGTCTATGCGCCCGCGTCGGACGAGCTGTTCACCGCGGCTCGCGGAGGCGGAGCCTGGCTCGGCGCTCGACGTCTGGCGGTCACGGACGAGACGCCCGCCGGCGCACTGCTCGCGACCGGGTTCGGCTACGACCCGGCGACGCACGACGGCGATCTCGCGACCGTGCGGGCCGTGATGCCGATCGCCCGCGATCTGCGTCGTGCAGGATCCGCGGCGCTCGACCTCGCCTACGTCGCGGCCGGTCGCCTCGACGGCTATTTCGAGCGTGGGCTCAAGCCCTGGGACTTCGCCGCGGGAGCCCTGTTGGTGCGTGAGGCCGGGGGAGTGGTGTCGCGCTACGACACCTCCACCACACGCCCCATGCTCGTCGCCGGTGGAACCAGAGTGCACGGTCGCATCCAGGAGATTCTTCGGAATGAAACGTGAGTGATTCATGGCATTCCCAGGTCGAGCAGGCTAGGGTTTATCCGATCGTTACTTTCATCCCCCCGAATACATGAGGGTGACGAGCCCCCCGAGCTTCACGTCTGACCCGAGAGAATCTGCTTTGCCCTTCGAGAACCCCCAGGCTGCCGCTGCGCCCACGCGCCGCTCCAGCCGCCCCCGCACCGAGCCTTTCGAGGCCACCGCGGCAGGAGCAGCGGCACCCGTCTCCGAAGACTCCCCCATCGTCTCCGAAGCCCCGTACTCCCGCCGTGCCGCCCGTCAGCGGCTGAACACCGCCGAGGTGTTCGTCGCCGCCACGGCTGTCGCCGCTGCGACCGCTGCGGCATCCGAGCCGGCCGACGCTGTCGCCGAAGCTCGCCTGGATGCCGAGGCGCCCGCCGCGTTCGAGATGCCTGCCGCCGCGCCTGCCGCGACCGAGAAGCCCGCGACCGAGCCCGCCCCTGAGGCGTCCGAGGCCGAGCCTGCCAGCTCCTCTGCCGACGCTTTCGAGACCGCTTCCCGTGCCTTCCGGTTCGGCGCGACCGACGCGCAGCCCGAGGCCGCACAGGCCTCTGCCTCCGCCGAGGACGCGGCCCCCGCCGACGCGCACGTCGCCCGCCGTCGTCCGCCCGTGCGCAAGTTCCTCGCTGTCGGCGCGACCGTCGGCGTCATGAGCCTCGCCGGCCTGCTCGCCGTCGGAATGACTCTCCCCGCCGAGGCCGTCGCCGCGGTGCAGGGTTCGCAGGGTATGGCCGCGACGTCCCTGGTCGCCGCCTCCGGCGCGGCCGAGAAGTCGGACGATGAGATCCAGGCCTTCGTCACGTCCTCGGACGTGCAGAACGAGTCGCTCGTCCGCTCGGACAGCTTCTCGACCATGTCGCTCGTCGAGGTCGCCTCGGAAGAGGGCATCAACTACTCCAGCGAGGTCTTCACGAACGACCCCGAGGCCGCGATCCAGTGGCCGTTCAAGGTCGGCGTCGGCATGAGCTCCGGATACGGCATGCGCTGGGGTCGCCTCCATGAGGGCATCGACTTCGTTCCCGGCGAGGGTGCACCGATCCAGGCGGTCGCCGACGGCGTCGTGCGCATCGCGACCGAGCAGGGCGGCGCGTATGGCGTCACGGTCTACATCGATCACGTGATCGACGGTCAGGTCGTCACGAGCCACTACTCGCACATGCAGTACGGCTCTCTGCAGGTCAAGGCCGGGCAGACCGTCAAGGTCGGCGACGTCGTCGGGCACACCGGCAACACCGGTCGCTCCTACGGTGCGCACCTGCACTTCGAGATCATCATCAACGGCAGCACGATCGATCCGCTGCCGTGGTTGCGTGAGAACGCGGGTCGGTACTCGTACTGACCCCTTCGATTTCATGAGGACGCCACAGTGATGGTATTCTCGTGTGGTTGCCCCGCGAGGGGCAGCACGCCCCGATAGCTCAGTGGCAGAGCACTTCCATGGTAAGGAAGGGGTCGTCAGTTCAATCCTGACTCGGGGCTCACAGCGTTCGTATCTGCGATGCGGATGCGGTGTGGCAGGGTAGCTCAGCTGGTCAGAGCGCACGACTCATAATCGTGAGGTCGCGGGTTCAAGCCCCGCTCCTGCTACAGAACGAAACCCCCGGTATCCCCGGGGGTTTTCTCGTATCCCGGAGGAGAGTCTGGGATGCTGCGACGGCCGTTGTGCCGGGCTTGTGTCGGCTGGAGCCCCGAGAATGCATCGCGCTGACCCGTCACGGACCTGCCGGGGTACACTCGTAGGACGGCGGGCAGTAGCCCTCGGAGCCTGGCAGTCTTCCGGACGGTATGACGAGCCAGGCTCACGTGTTTCTACAGGCGGGTGACACGCGACTCGACCACCGCATCGATGCGGCGGATCCAGTCGCCGCCGTTCGAGTAACACCACGCGACAGCATCGCTCACCCACAGCAGCGGATGCTCGTGCGGGGCGACATGCCGATACTGCATCTCCGATGATCCAACGCGGCGAATCGTGTCCGCGATCAGTCGGCGGTCGGCGCGTTCGAGAGACTCATCTCGCTCGATGATCAGCTGTGCCACACCAGCGCGGACGGCCTCTTCAGCGAGTGCGCCGAGCGACAGCGGCCGCGCTTCCTTGTCTGGCCGTTGCTTGACGACCCACACGGACACGCGTATGTCGAGAGAACAGATACGAGAGAGGATCTGGCGGCGTCGACTGTCGCTCTCGCTCTTGAAGTGGATGCGTCGCTGACCTGGTTTCAGGAGATCACGCAGTGCCCGCTCGGACGCCTGAAGGTCTCCGATCGCGGTGGCAGTCGCCACGACGTAGTACCCTCGCGCTTTCGATTCATCGACGTAGACGCGGTCGGCGGGGCGGAAGGTCACTGCTCCACCGTAGGCGGGACATCGGACGCAGCGCCTGAGACAGGTCTCACAGGTACAGCCCGATGTCGGCGGTCGATGCGATGATCTCCCGATCGGATGTGGGACGGGAGGTGCCATGCGCGACGAGGCCACGGTCCTGCACGCCGATCTCGACGCGTTCTACGCCTCGGTCGAGCAGCGCGACGCTCCCGAGCTCCGCGGGCGCCCCGTGATCGTCGGCGGAGGGGTGGTGCTCGCGGCGAGTTACGAGGCGAAGGCCCGAGGGGTCCGCACGGCCATGGGCGGTCGCCAGGCCCGCGACCTGTGCCCGGATGCCGTGGTCGTGCCGCCGCGCATGGAGGCCTACTCGCAGGCCAGCAAGGACGTCTTCGCGATCTTCCGCGATACGACACCGCTGGTGGAGGGGATCTCGATCGATGAGGCGTTCCTCGAGGTCGGCGGGCTCCGGCGCATCGCCGGAAGCCCCGAGCAGGTGGCGGTTCGCCTCCGGCAGCGCGTGCGCGCCGAGGTGGGGCTCGCGATCTCGGTCGGCGTCGCCCGCACGAAGTTCCTCGCGAAGGTCGCGAGCGCCGTCAGCAAGCCGGACGGCCTGATCGTCGTCGAACCCGACAAGGAGCAGCTCTTCCTGCTGCCGCTCCCCGTGGAGCGCCTCTGGGGCGTGGGAGCCGCGACG
>JAZBLS010000044.1:0-20507 GCA_037033365.1 Actinomycetota bacterium
GACGGAAGTCTCACGCGAAGACATGCTGCCCCGTCCAGGTGTAGGCCTCGATGCTCTCGGCCTTCATCTCCATGCCCGCACCCGCAGCAACGGGCGTCATGTACGAGCCGCCCTGGATGTCGGTCGGGACCACGAAGTGCTCGTGCAGGTGGTCGACGAACTCGATCATGCGGCCCTCGCGGGTCCCGGTGACCGCGACGAAGTCGAACATCGACAGGTGCTGCACCGCCTCGCAGAGCCCGACACCGCCCGCATGGGGGCAGACCGGGATGCCGAACTTCGCCGCGAGCAGGAGGTTCGCGATGTTCTCGTTGACGCCGGCGACGCGCACCGCGTCGATCTGCATGACGCCGATCGCGTCGGCCTGCAGCAGCTGCTTGAAGATCACACGGTTCTGGGCGTGCTCCCCCGTGGCGACACGGATCGGCGCGACGCCCCGGGCGATCTCGGCGTGCCCGAGCACGTCGTCGGGGCTCGTCGGCTCCTCGATCCACGCGGGCCGGAACTCGGCGAGCGCGTTCACCCACTCGATCGCCTCCGACACCTCCCAGCGCTGGTTCGCGTCGATCGCGATGGGGAAGTCGGGGCCGCACACCTCGCGCGCCTTGCGGAAGCGCCGGATGTCGTCCTCGAGATCCGCGCCGACCTTGAGCTTGATCTGCGTGAACCCGTCGGCCATGGCCTCGCGGGCCAGGCGCTCGAGCTTCTCGTCGGAGTACCCGAGCCAGCCGGGGCTCGTGGTGTAGCCGGGGTAGCCGGTGGCGAGCAGCTCGCGCTCGCGCTCGACGCGTCCCGGTTGTGCGGCCCGGAGGATCTCCAGGGCGTCCTCGCGCGTCAAGGCATTCGTGAGGTAGCGGAAGTCGACGAGGTCGACGAGCTCCTCCGGCGTCATCCGCGCGAGGAGCTGCCACAGCGGGAGCCCCGCGCGCTTCGCCTTGATGTCCCACAGCGCGTTGATCACGGCGCCGATCGCCATGTGCATCACGCCCTTCTCGGGCCCGAGCCAGCGCAGCTGCGAATCGCCGATGATGTCGCGGAACGTCCCGCCCATGTCGTCGAGCAGCGGTTCGATCTCGCGCCCGACGAGGTGGCCGGCGAGCGCGTCGATCGCCGCGACCTGCACGTCGTTGCCACGTCCGATCGTGAACACGAACGCGTGCCCCGAGATGTCGTCGTCGGCATCCGTCCGCACGATCACGTACGCGGCCGAGTAGTCGGGGTCGGGGTTCATCGCGTCGGATCCGTCGAGGCTCAGCGACGTGGGGAAGCGGATGTCTGTCGTCTCGAGGGCGACGATACGGCTCACGGGTTCCTCTCGTGCACGGGGGTGGGGAATTCGTGCAGATCCCTTGGAGTGTAAACATCCGATGTCTATACTGTCAACGAGACGGGCCGCCTCGGCAGGCCCCACACCGCAGAGACCCCGAGAATCAGGAGAGACATGAAGTTCGCGCGCCTAGGCGACCCCGGCACCGAGATCCCCGTCCTCGTCGACGGCGACCGCTACCTGGATCTCCGCCCCGTGACATCGGATGTCAACGGCGACTTCCTCGCGACCGACATCGTCGCGCGCGTGGCAGCGGCCCGGGATGCCGGTGAGCTGACCGAGCTCGAGGGTGCCGCGTCGCTGCGCATCGGCGCGCCGATCGCGAGGCCCAGCGCGGTGATCTGCATCGGCATGAACTACGCCGCTCACGCCGCCGAGTCCGGCTCGGAGCCGCCGACGATCCCGATCCTGTTCCTCAAGACGCCGAACACGGTCGTCGGGCCGAACGACACGGTCACGATCCCCCGCGGCAGCGTGAAGACCGACTGGGAGGTCGAGCTCGGCATCGTGATCGGCACCCGCGCCGCCTACCTCGACTCCCCCGACGAGTCGCTCGCGCACGTCGCGGGATTCGTGCTCGCGAACGACGTCTCCGAGCGCGACTTCCAGATGGCGGTCTCGGGCGGCCAGTGGTCCAAGGGCAAGATCGCCGCGGGCTTCAACCCGACCGGCCCCTGGCTCGTGACCCCCGACGAGGTCGACCACCACGCCCTCGGGCTCCGCAGCTTCGTCAACGGCGAGCCCAGGCAGGATTCGAACACGGCCGACATGATCTTCTCGGTCGAGGAGATCGTGCACCACCTGTCGCAGTACGTGACGCTCGAGCCGGGCGACCTCATCCTGACCGGCACGCCGCAGGGCGTCGCCCTCTCCGGTCGCTTCCCCTACATCGCCCCCGGCGACGTGGTCGAGGTCGAGATCGACGGCCTCGGCCGACAGCGTCAGGAGTTCGCGGCATGGGAGGCGACCCGATGAGCGGCATGGATTCGGTTGCTGAGCCTGTCGAAGCACAGGGACCCATGCTCGACGGTCTCGTCGCGATCGTCACGGGCGGAGCATCCGGCATCGGCGCCGCGATCGCCCACCGCCTGCACGCCGACGGCGCGGAGATCGCAGTGCTCGACCGCGACACCTCGGGAGCGGATGCCGCGTTCGCGGCCTTCACGGCCGACGTGTCCGACCGCGCATCGGTCGATGCCGCGGTCGCCGCCGTCGCGGAGCGCTTCGGCCGCATCGACATCGTGGTGAACAACGCCGGCATCGGCGCGCAGGGCGACATCAGCGCGAACGACGACGACGAGTGGGCGCGCGTGCTCTCGATCAACGTGACGGGCATCGCGCGCGTGACCTCGGCCGCGCTGCCCTGGCTCCGGAACTCTCCCGCCGCCGCGGTGTGCAACACGGCATCCATCGCCTCCACGACCGGCCTTCCCCAGCGCGCGCTCTACAGCGCGTCGAAGGGCGCCGTGTCCGCGCTGACGCGTGCGATGGCCGCCGACCACCTGCGCGAGGGCATCCGCGTCAACGCCGTGAACCCCGGCACCGCCGACACGCCATGGGTCGGTCGACTGCTGGATTCGGCATCCGATCCCGCCGCCGAGCGCGCAGCACTCGAGGCCCGTCAGCCGCACGGGCGCCTGGTCTCTCCCGACGAGGTCGCCGCTGCCGTCGCCTACCTCGTCTCCCCCGCGGCCGGGTCCACGACGGGCACGTTCATCGAGGTCGACGGCGGCATGGCGCAGCTGCGTCTGCGCCCCGCAGGGAGCTGACCTCCCTTCCGGTCGCTCCGGTCGCAGTTCGTGCCGCGCCCCGCATCTCCGGTCGCACTTCGTGCCGCCCGATCGCGTTTCCAGCGGCACGAACTGCGACCTGAGCCCCGGTAATCCTCGCCTCAGCGGCACCAACTGCGACCTGACCCGGGTCGAAACCTGACGAAAAAGCCTGTGGAAAGTCCTCACGACATCGCCGGAGAACTGCGACCGTTGGCGGATGCCACGCCCACGCCCACTCCCTGACGGACTCGGTCCACGCTTCTCCGTTCGGGATGCCGTCGGCCTCGGCGTCGACCGCGGCCGTCTGCGCCGCAAGGATCTCGAGATCCCGTTCCGCGGCGTTCGCAACGCGGAGCCGCTCCCTCCGGTCTCGGAAGAGGATCCGTTCGAGCGGCAGGCGATCGAGCGTCGGAGGCGCGCGAACCTCTACGCCCCGCGTCTGCGACCTGACCAGTTCTTCAGTCACGAGACCGCCGTCGCGCTTCTCGGCGGTCCGATGCCACTCGTGATGCGCGAAGACGTCGTCGTCGACGGCATGACTCTCGACGTGCACGTCAGCACGATCGGCTCCGATGCGCTCGTCCGTGCAGAGGGAGTCACCGCGCATCGCGCGCATCCGGCAAGCACGACGCACACGGGGCCCCGCGGTGCGAAGGTCGCTTCGCCGGCATCCGCCTGGGCACAGCTCGGGCACTGGGCTGTGCTCGATCTCGTCGCCCTCGGCGACCACCTCTGCCGCGTGTGGCGAGCGGGTCCCGGCCGGAAGGATGTCGGACGATCACCGCTCACGACCCCGGACGGGCTCCGCGCGGCGATCGACGCGGGCCGCCGCGTCGGCATCCAGCGATTGCGCGATGCCGTCGAGCTGGTGCGTGAGGATTCGTGGTCGCCACGGGAATCGAAGATCCGATGCCATCTGATCATGGAGGGCCTGCCGGAGCCGCGCCTGAACCACGATGTCTACGACGACACCGGACGGTTCCTCGGATGCGTCGATCTCGCCTACCCCGAGCATAAGGTCGCGATCGAATATCAGAGCATGCTCCATCGCTCGCGCTATGCCGCGGATGTGGAGCGGCTCGACGCTCTCCGGGCCGCGGGCTGGACGGTCATCGAAGTGTCCACCGACCTCTTCGCGCGGCCGACGGATCTTGTCGCCCGCGTGCGCCGAGCCCTCGAGCGCTGATCACGGCCGCTCGATCGATTCCCGTCGCACTTCGTGCCGCCCATCCGCCTTCGCCCGGATTTCCCGTCGCACTTCGTGCCGCATCATCGTGCTTTCAGCGGCACCAACTGCGACCCGAATCCCGACGGCACCGACTGTAGCGGCACGAACTGCGACTCGAGCACCGGAGCCGAACGCCCAGGAAGCTGACTCAATCCCCGAACAGCCGCGCGAAGAACCCGCGCCGACGCTCGGTCGCCTGCTCCTCGGGCTCGGGTGCCGGCAGCCGGGCCTCGCGCACGCGGTAGAACTCCTCCGCGTTCGACCACATGATCGCGTCGACATCGTGACCCCGCCGCTCGGCCCACGAGACCACGGCATCCGCCCACCGGGTGCGCGCGGTCGGCTGATACGCGGGCGATCCGTCCTCCGGAGCGTGCGGGTCGCCCTCCTCCGCGGGGCCGATGACCGACACCGGCCAGTCGCTCCCCCACATCAGCCGCTCGACGCCGAACGCGTCGACCGCGGCATCGAGGAACGGCTCGAGCTGCGCGAGCGACCAGTCGCCCGCCGCTTCGCCCGGAAGTCCCGACAGCTTGCAGAAGACCTGCGGATGCCGCGCGAGATCGTCCAGATCGCGGACCCACTCCGGGGTCGGCGCCAGCGGAGCATCCGCCGTCCCGACGGCCGGTTTGCCGAGGTGGTCGAGCACCATCCGCAGCTCCGGCACCGCGCCCGCGAGCCGCGAGACCTCGGGAAGCTGCTCGGAGCGGACGCACGCGTCGAAGCTCCACCCTCGCGCTGCGACCTCGCGCGCGCCGGTCACGAACGCCGCCGACACCGCCATCCCATCGGGCTCGCCCTGCAGGTTGTGCCGCACCCCCACGACGAGCGGCTCGGCCTCGAGGCCCTCCAGGTGCGCGGTCGTGTCGGTGCCGCGGTCGAGCCGCGCACCCGCGACGATCGCGACGACCCCGGCGCGCTTCGCCTGCGCCGTGACCCAGCGGACCTCCGCGAGGAAGTCGTCCTCGACCGTCTCGGCCTGCACGAACACGGCCTTCTCGGTCGTCGCCGCGTCGAGACGCGCATGCTCGAGCTCGAGGGCGGCGAAGTCCCACGCGAGCGGCCCTTCGAGCCAGGTGTAGTGCAGAGCCTCGGGCGACCAGAGGTGCAGATGCGAATCGAGTACGCGCATGCGTCCATCCTGCCTCAGACATCCGATCAATCGCTAGGATGTCGCGCATGGCTGTGACAGACGAGGCGATCGAGAAGATCAAGGCGATGATCGTATCGGGCGAGCTCTCCCCCGGCGATCGGCTCCCTCCCGAGAAGGAGCTGTCCGAGCGCCTCGGCCTCTCCCGCAACTCGATGCGCGAGGCCGTCAAGGCGCTCGAGGTCATCCGGGTGCTCGACGTCCGCCGCGGCGACGGCACGTACGTCACGAGCCTCGAACCCCACCTGCTCCTCGAGGCCATCGCCTTCGTCGTCGACATGCACGACGACGATTCGATGCTCGAGATCTTCGCGGTCAGACGGATGCTGGAATCCCAGGCCACCGGCCTCGCGGCTACCCTCGGATCGGCGGAGCAGATCGAGGCGCTCGAACGCGAGGTGGACTCCGTCGACGCCGCGGTGAGCATCGAGGAGCTCGTCGAGCACGACATCCGCTTCCACCGCGACATCGTCGGGATGGCCGGCAACGCGTACCTCGCGAGCCTCATCGAGCACCTCAGCAGCCAGACCGTGCGCGCCCGCGTCTGGCGCGGTCTGACCGAGGGCGGCGCGGCCGAGCGCACCCTGTCCGAGCACCGGGCCATCGCCGACGCGATCGCCCAGCACGATCCGGTGCTCGCGACCTCGCTCGCCACCGCGCACATCGCCGGCGTCGAGCGGTGGCTCCGCCAGGCGGCATCCGCCTGATCCGATGGCCACGACGACTTCGGCTCCCCAATCCGACGGCGAGCGCTCCGGCGTCGTCGTCATCGGCAGCGTCACGGTCGACCTCACGACCTTCTCGGCGCGACTGCCCGCGCGAGGGGAGACGATTCTCGGCGACGCCTTCACCCTCGTGCTCGGCGGCAAGGGCGCGAACCAGGCCGTGGCGGCGGGTCGAGCGGGCGCACCCACGAGCGTCGTCGGCTGCGTCGGCGACGACGTGTTCCGCGACACCGTGGTCGCGGGCCTCGAAGACGCAGGAGTGGACCTCACCCATCTGCGCTCGGTGCCCGGCCCCACCGGCATCGCGCACATCCGCGTCGACGCCTCGGCGCAGAACGACATCGTGATGGTCCCGCTCGCGAACTCCGCGCTCACCGCCGAGCAGATCGACGTCGCGCTCGAGGCCCTGGCGCCGACGACCTCGGTGCTTCTCACCCAGCTCGAGACGCCGGCCGCGCTGACCGCGCACATCGCCCGACGCGGTCGCGAGCTGAGCATGACCGTCATCCTGGATCCCGCACCCGCCGCACCCCTCGACGACGACGTGTGGGCGAGCGTCGACATCGTCACACCGAACGAGACCGAGGCGTCGCTCCTCACCGGTGTCGAGGTGACGGACGCCGAGTCCGCCGAACGCGCAGGGAGATGGTTCCTCGAGCGCGGCGTAGGCGCGGCCGTCGTCACGCTCGCCGGTCAGGGCTCCTGCGTCGTGACGGAGGCGGGAGCATCCGTCGTCCCGGCATTCTCCGTCGAGGCCGTCGACACCACCGCGGCCGGCGACGCATATGCCGGCTACCTCGGCGCGGCTCTGGCGAGCGGGAGCTCGCTCGCGGATGCCGTACAGCTCGCGACCGCGGCCGGCGCCCTCGCCGTCACGGCCCCCGGGGCCTCCCCCAGCCTTCCGCTGCGCGCCGATGTGGATGCCCTTCTGGCCGAGCGCGGCCGAGCGCTCGGATAGCCTGTCGGGAGCACGAGAACGCGCTGTCGATCGGGGGGAACGACAACATGGTGGAACAACAGGATGCCGCAGGCGAGCCCGAGCGGGTGGTCCCGCCCGAGCCCGCGGGTGCCGACTCGACGTCCGCGGCGAGCGCGCCGTCTGTTCCGCTCGCTCCGCCTCTCGGGCCGCCGCCGCCGCCGCCGGGCGCTCCGCTTCCTCCGTATGCGAGCCCCGCGGCGTACCCCCAGCAGCCCGTGCCCAGCGCCTACCCACAGCCGACCGCATACCCGCAGACGACCGCATACCCGCAGCACCCCGGACACCCGCAGCAGCCCGCACCCGGCGCGTACCCGCTCTCCTCCGTGTCCCCGCCGCCGGTGAGATCGGGCTCCCGCAACGTCGCACTGATCGTCAGCCTCGTCGCCGTCGGCGTGGTGCTGACCCTCGCGGTGCTGGGCATCGTGCTCGGCTTCACGATCGGCTCCCGCAGCGGGGCCGATCCCGCTCCGGTGCCTTCGTGGAGCGTGCCGGACGCGACGACGGCGCCGTCGGAGGAGCAGCCGGACGACGCCTCCGACGACGAGATCGACGACGGCACGGCCACGGATCCGACCGGCATCGCCGACGTCCTCGAAGCGAAGATCGACGAGTACAAGCGCCTGCGCGAGAGCGGCGAGCTCTGGCAGACGATCCCCGACACGGAGTACAACCGCACCGCCGTGACGGCCTTCCTCTTCTTCCTCACCGACATGAAGGTCGCCACGATCTGGGGCGTCGACGAGCCGACGGCCGCCGAGTACGAGGAGCGGATGGCGATGCTCGAGGAGCGCCTGCTCGCTCAGGAGCCGCTCGGGGATGACGTGAAGATCACGTTCGAGGACGGCAAGGTCTTCACGTACGACGGCGAGACCGGCGAGGGCGGCTACACCGAGGGCTGAGGCGCGCGTTACGCTCGAATCCATGAGCGACTGGACCAGCACCGCGATCGCCCTGCTGGAAGCCGACGCCAACCGCAGCGCCGACACGCACCTGCACCTGTTCCCCCTCCCGCCCGAGTGGGGCATCGACCTGTACCTCAAGGACGAGTCGGTGCACCCGACGGGGTCGCTCAAGCACCGGCTGGCGCGCTCGCTGATCCTCTACGGCCTCGTGAACGGCCGGATCACGCAGGACTCGACGCTCGTGGAATCCTCCAGCGGCTCGACCGCCGTCTCGGAGGCCTACTTCGCGCGGATGCTCGGGCTGCCGTTCGTCACGGTCGTGCCGCGGTCGACGAGCCAGGAGAAGATCGATCTCATCGAGTTCTACGGCGGGCGGTGTCACTTCGTCGATCGCGCGGAGGACATCTCGCCCACCGCGAAGCGGCTCGCCTCGGACTGCCACGGCCACTATCTCGACCAGTTCACGTTCGCCGAGCGCGCGACCGACTGGCGTGGCAACAACAACATCGCCGAGAGCGTGTTCAGCCAGCTGTCGCAGGAACGGCATCCGATCCCCCGCTGGATCGTCGTCGGCGCCGGCACGGGTGGCACGAGCGCGACCTTCGGTCGCTATGTGAAGTACCGGCGGCACGACACCCGCATCGCGGTCGTCGACCCGGAGGGGTCGGCGTTCTACGACGGATGGGCGGGGACGGCCGATCCGCAGCCGGGGCGTCCCAGCCGCATCGAGGGCATCGGGCGCCCGACGGTCGAGGCGTCGTTCGTCCCCACCGTGATCGACGAGATGATCCGCGTGCCCGATGCCGGTTCGATCGCCGCGATCCGGATGCTGCGCGACCGCACGCTGCACTGGGCCGGCGGCTCGACCGGCACGAATCTGTACGGCGCGTTCCAGCTCATCGCGCGGATGCGCGAGGCTGGCGAGACGGGCAGCATCGTGACGCTCATCTGCGACAGCGGCATCCGCTACGCGGGCACCTACTACTCCGACGAATGGGTCGCCGCGCAGGGCTGGGACCTCGTCCCGCACCGCGCTCGCCTCGATCACTTCCTCGAGACGGGAACCTGGGCCCCGCTGGGCCCCTGAGCCTGTCGAAGGGCCGCTGACCCCCTGAGCCACCCGTGGGTCCCTGAGCCACCCGTGGGTCCCTGAGCCGCCCTTGGGTTCCTAAGCCTGTCGAAGGGCCGGTGCTTCGACAAGCTCAGCAACCCAACAGTGGGTTCCTGAGCCTGTCGAAGGGCCGAGCCGCCGTCAGCCGAGCTCCCCCGATCCGTACGGGCGCACCGGCTGCTGCTTCTGCCACTCGTACTCCCCGCCCTGTCGCCCGCCGAAGGGGCGGCCGTGGTCGGCGAACTCCTCGCGGTAGTACGCGAACCTCCACGGACCGATCTCGATCCGCGAGCCGGTGCGCAGGATCCGTGCGTCGTCGGTGCTGTGCGGCAGGTTCGGGCGCCCCCCACCGGTCGGCGCGAACGAGTACAGCACGTACTCGTCGTCCTCGTTGTGACGGATCTCGGCGTGGTGGCTCTCGACTCCTTCGAGGCGCAGGTCGGCATCCGCTCCCGATCCGATCACGGTGCGATCGGGGAGCAGGTCGAACTCGCGCGGCCTGCTGCGGTCCCAGTCGCCGGAGCCGACCGAGAAGAGCAGCCGGGGCCGACCGGATCCCGGGAGGTAGTGGGTCGTGGTCACCCGCCGCCGGGCTCCCCGTGCGATCGTCGGGACGAGCGGGAACAGGGTCGGCGGGGGCACCGTGAACAGCCCCCCGCCCTTGCGCCCCGGGTGGCGGATCTCCGAGAGCAGCGCGCCCAGGCTGCCGAGCCTGACGTGCGGGGCGCCCGTGACCATCCGCCCGACGGTTCCGGTCTTCACATCGCCGAACTGCACGAGCGTCCCCTTCGGGCCGTCCACGCGCACGCGGATGCCGCGGCGCGCCAGTCCGTCGGCGAGGGGTCCGAGGTGTGCGAGGTCGTGACGCCCCATCCCGGCGAGCGCCGCCGTGTCGTCGACCGTGATGACGACCTCGGTACCGGACGCGCGAACGGTGAAGCGCGCGGGAGTCTCGTCATCAGGTCCGACCTGCTCGATGTCCAGGTCGATGTCCAGGCGGAGCATGACGTTCTCGTTCAGTCCGTCCGGTGTTCGCCGGACGCGCTGTCGCTGGTGGTGACCCGCAGCGTGCCGTTGAACTTCCACGTCGCCCGAGGCGCGTCGGGGCCGATGTCGCGCGGCACCTCGACCGTCATGTCCTCGAAGGTGTAGTTCACAGCGGCGCCTCGACCCGTGAGATAGGCCCACATCTCCCGGCCGAGATCCGTCCAGTCGGTGATCGACGCACCGGTGGGTCCCGCGGATGACGAGAACAGTTCGGTGGCTTCGTTCGTCTCGCTCATGGCGTGCTCCTTTGCTGAATCCATGTCTGTGGATGAGAGTATGCGCGCGATATTCCACTGCGTCCAGAGGTTCTTGAGCGGAGTTCAGAAAGTCGATCCGGGCGATGGAAGAAATTCTGCATGGGTGCATCCGGGAGCCGCATCCGGGGCGAATAACCCTGCATCGGGCAGCGACCGCAGCCCCGCTCAAGGAGGAGTATCGTGCGAAGAATCACCGCAGCCGGCCTCGTCGTCGGAGCCCTCGTCGCGCTGGGGTCGGCAGTGCCCGCGACCGCTGCGACCCAGAACACCGCGCAGCTGTCCGTGCTGCATGCCATCCCGGACACCCCGGTCGACGTGTACGTGAACGGGGAGCGGACACTGGACGACTTCCAGCCCGGCACGCTCGCCGGCCCGCTGTCGCTCCCGGCCGGGGACTACGAGGTCGCCCTCACCGCTCCCGACGCCGCGGACGCGAGTGCCCCCATCCTCGGACCCGCCACCGTCTCCCTCGCCGCCGGCGCGAACTACACCGCCGTGGCGCACCTCACCGAGGCCGGCGAGCCCGGTCTGAACGTCTTCACGAACGACATCTCGACGACCGCTCCCGGGCAGGGTCGACTCACCGTCCGGCACGTCGCCGCTGCTCCCGCGGTCGACGTCCTCGCGGGCGGTTCGCCCGTCATCACCGGTCTGACGAACCCGAACGAGCAGACGCTCAACCTCCCCGCAGGCACCGTGTCCGCCGCCGTCGCCCTCACGGGGACGACCGATCCGGTCCTCGGGCCGCAGGACGTGGCCGTGCAGGACGGCGTGCTGACGATCCTGTACGCATGGGGCAGCGCCGAGGACGGCAACCTGGCGATCGCCGCGCAGACGATCACCGGTCTGCACTCGAATCCCGACGGCGTGCCATCGGGCACGGCGGGCTACGTCGCGCAGCGCGATGGCGAGATCCTCCTGGCGGGTGCCGCGCTCATCGGTCTCGCTCTCGTCGTCAGCGCGGTGAGCGTGACGGTCGCCGTCCGCCGGCAGAAGATCAGGCGTTGAGGAGCCCAGGGGCGTTGCGCAGCCGCAGGCGGGTTCTCCTTGCCGCCTGCGGTGCCGCCTGCGCAGCGCTCCTGATCGCCTGCACCCCCGTGGGGGCGGGCGAGGTGACGACGTCGGCTCCCCCCGACGACTCCCCCATCGCACCGTCACCCGCCCCCACCTCGACGCTCCGTCCGACGACGCAGCCGGCGGACCTCGCGCCCGTCGCGGCATCCGTACCTCCCGTCCGGTTGCGGGTCCCCGATCTCGGCATCGACATGCCCGTGGTCGACGTCGGCGTCGAGTCGACGGGACAGATGCAGCTTCCCGAGGACCCCGCGATCGCGGGGTGGTATCGGTACGGACCGGATGCCGTGAGCACGGCCGGGATGACGATGCTCGCCGCCCACGTGGATGCCGTCGGCTACCCGATCGGCCCCCTCTCGCGGCTCCGCGAGCTCGGCGCCGGCGCGGTGATCGAGACCACAGCATCCGACGGGCAGGTGCGATCCTGGGTGGTGGAATCGCTCACGTACTACGAGAAGGCGGCGCTGCCGACGGCCGACCTCTTCGCCAGGGACGGGCCACCGGCGCTGGTGATCGTCACCTGCGGGGGCCCTTTCGACAGCACGACCGGGCATTACCGCGATAACGTCGTCGCAATCGCACGACCCTGATGACCGTGAATCGAGTTCGGGGAGGAGGCCCCGGTGACATCCGCCGATGATCTGGACGAGGAGTCGCAGCTGAACGACAGGTTCGTTCGCGGCGACGAGGATGCTCTCGCCGAGCTCTACCGCCGCTGGTCTCCCGTCGTGTTCACGCTCGCCCTGCGCTCCCTCAACGATCGGACGGATGCCGAGGACGTCACGCAGCGCACGTTCGTCTCGGCCTGGACGTCACGGACGGGATTCGACGCCTCGAAGGCGCGGCTCAGCACCTGGCTGATCACGATCGCCCGACGTCGCATCGCGGACATGCACGAGTCGAGGGCGAGGATCAGGCGTCTGCACGACGAGCTCGTGCGCGTGACGTCGCCGAGCGAGCTCGTCAGCCAGCCGGTGGATCTCGCGCAGTCGATCCTCATCGCGAACGAGATGCGACAGCTGCCGCCCGATGCCTACGAGGTCATGCGGATGGCGTTCTTCGACGACCTCACTCACGAGGAGATCGCGCGGAGATCCGGGATGCCGCTGGGTACGGTGAAGAGTCACATACGCCGGAGCCTGACCCGGATGCGAGACCGATTGGAGGTCGACCGTGTCACACCTTGACCCGGAGCAGCTGGCGCTGCTCGCACTCGGGGAGCCGGTCGCCTCACCGGAGGAGAAGGCTCACCTCGACGAATGCCCCGCCTGCGCCGGGGAGGTCGCCGATCTCGCTCATGCCGCGGGCGTCGCCCGCTCGACCGTCGCCGACGGCGATCTCGACTCCCCACGTCCCGATGTCTGGACGCGCATCCATGACGAGCTGCACCTGAGCGAACGGCTCGCTCCCGATCCGCTGGGGTCGGTCGCGGTGCCTGCGGCTCCCCCGCAGCCTGCTCGTCGCCCGCGGCGCTGGTGGGTGCTGGCCGCGGCATCCGCTCTCGTCCTCGTCGTCGGCGGGGGCACCTGGGCCGCGATCACCGCCGCACAGCGTCCGGTGACCGTCGCGACCGCGACGCTCGACGCCTTCCCCGATCACCCGGACGCGGTCGGGAGCGCCGAGGTCGACGAGGACCGATCGGGTTCGCGGACCCTGACGATCACGCTCGACGGGCAGGCCGAGTCGGACGAGTACCGCGAGGTCTGGCTGATCCGCAACGACGGCGAAGCGCTCATCAGCCTCGGCGTCCTCGACGATGCGACCGGGGTGTTCGCGATCCCCGCGACCGTCGACCTGGAGGAGTACGACCTCGTCGACATCTCGTTCGAGCCGGTCGACGGCGACCCGGCGCACTCGGGCAACTCGATCGTCCGCGGCGCCCTGGACTTCACCTGACCCCGGGCCCTGGGTCTTGGGTCCTGGGCCCCTGAGCCTGTCGAAGGGCCCTGCGTCCCTGAGCCTGTCGACGGGCCCCGCCCGCCGCACGGCGCCGGGACCGGCACGCAACCGACCCGCCGCTCAGACGCCCAACGATGGCCTGTCGCAACCACGCACTCACCCGGTCCGGGGTCCTCGCGATCACGACGGTTGACTGGCGATCCTGCGCTTTTTCGTGCCGATCTGGATCGGTGATCTCATGCCGGATCACGGTTTAGCACTGACTTGTAAGAACTCAGCACTGCATCCGCACCGAGTGATCGCGAGGGAACAGGCACGGCCCTTTTCGATGGCGGATGGCACTCGCAGATCGCGGGTTCCCGGGTTCTGCGAAGTGCGGTGCCCGATAGTCCGATCGGAAGGTCTAGTCGTGCCCCTCATCATCGCCGGAGTCATTGTCGGATTCATCTGGGTCCTCGCAAGCGCCAGTTCCGCGCGCTAGCAGACCCGTGGGGCGGCCGCGAAGGCCGCCTCACGCATCGAATCATCAAGGAGAGCGAAACATCGAAGCCCGAACAGTCGTCGATGTCCGAGGACTGACGAAGAGTTACGCCGGGAACCGTCGCCCGGCTCTCTCGGGTGTGACATTCCGCGCCGCCTCCGGCGACATCACGGGGCTGCTGGGCCCGAATGGAGCGGGCAAAACGACATTGATGTCTTTGCTCGCCGGTCTGACCTCACCTGATTCCGGTGCCGTTACTTTCACCTTGCCCAACGGAACACCCCCGAC
The DNA here is from genome assembly GCA_037033365.1 of Actinomycetota bacterium. Taxonomy (GTDB): domain Bacteria; phylum Actinomycetota; class Actinomycetes; order Actinomycetales; family Microbacteriaceae; genus Microbacterium. The sequence continues at coordinate 14,241 of JAZBLS010000044.1, forward strand.
TCCGGGCGACTTCGGAGCGATGCTGGACCAGTACGGCATGTTCGGCAGATTGTCCGCAACTGCGTACGTCGAGTATGTCGCCGCACTCTACAGAGTGCCTCCGAGCGACGGTCGTCGACGGTCGTCCGATCTCCTCGATGTATTCGATGTTGGCGAGGATGCGGGACTCCCGGTAGATGCGCTGTCGACAGGAACTCGGAAGAAAGTAGCTCTCGCTGCCGCGCTGGTTCACGCTCCGAAGATCCTGCTCCTCGACGAACCGCTCGAGACGGTCGATCCTGTTGCGCAGGCGACCATCGAGCGCGTCCTGCGGCGTTTCGCCGACGAGGGCGGCACCGTGCTGATGTCCACCCACAACCTCGACGTGGTCGAGCGAGTCTGCGACCGCCTGGTGATGATCGCGCACGGCGACGTAGTGCTCGAAGGCACCGTCAGCCAGCTCACGGCGCGCGGTCGGCTGACCGATCTCTTCGCAGAGGCTGCCAGCATCACTCCCCGCGATGTGGAGCAGCTGCGATGGCTGTGGTGACGCTGCTGCGGCTCAAGACAGCGATGCTGCACGCAACGCTTCGCGAGTCGCCCTGGACCCTCGTGCCGCTCGCGGTATCCACGGCCCTCGGCTGCCTCGCTACCTGGTCTACCGTGCAGGACTTCGCAACGAAGACGAGCGAGACGTCGGGCGACGCCGTCCTTCTCCGTGGTTCAGGCGCATTCATCGTGTGCCTGGTGGGTGCGCTGCTCCTGCCTACGCCGACGTATCGACTGACGCCGCGTGCACTGCACAGGTTTCACCTCGGGGTCGCACGGGTGGCATCGGCGGACCTCGTCTCATCTCTGCTTCACCCGCTCGTGCTCCTTGTCGCTGGCGGCGCGACGGCGATAGCGATGTATCCCCCTCGCGCGCCGGGGCGGATCATCGCCGTGCTGACGGTCTGGGGCACAACCGCGGCGATGTTCAGCGCTGCGCGGGCTGTGTCGGAGAGTCGACGTTTCGCGCTCCGACTTCTGCTGGGCGCAGTGATCGCGGCGGGTCTGACGCTGCTCTCGTTCGAGTCGCGGTTCATCATCTGCTCGCCGCAGTGCTCGGATGCCGCAGGTGCGGTCCTCCGAGCGTCCCCATTCGGCGCGGTCTGGGCAGCTCTGACCCAGCCTCAGCCCGCTGCGGCCGTCCTGGCTTTAGCAGTGGGATGGCTACTCGCTCTCATCGGGTGCGCAGCGGGTGCGACAGCGATCTCAGCCCGCTCCGATCGAGCCCGCCGGCCTGCGATCGCCTGGCCCCGGACTCTGGTTGCGCGCCACTCGCCGATGAGCGCGATCGCCTCACGACAGTTTGTGTACGCGATCCGCGACCCGCGTCGATGGGGAGAAATGGCTGGAGCCACCTTTCTCGTCGCGTCTGCTGTGTCATTCAGTCGTCTGACTCTCGGCACCGAGCAGTCGGTCTGGGTTGGAGTTCTGGGAGTGACGCTTTTCGTCGGTATCTCTCCACACAACTCGCTCGCGATGGACCGCACCACCCTATGGCCGGAACTGATGACCGCAGTATCTGGGTTCGAGGACCGGATGGGAAGAGTGATCGTTCCGTTGGCCGGAGGAGCGACGGCAGCGATGCTCGGGGCGCCAGCACTGATCACTGCGGGTGGCTCCACAGCCGGCGCGGCGGCGTTGATGTGCGCGAGCTTCGCGCTGCTTTTCGCAGCCCTCGGAATCTCCTGCGTGACATCCATCCTGGCGCCGTACTCACCGCGCCAGGACGAGACGAACTCCTCCGCTCCGGCTCAGTCTCTGCGTGAGGTGGCTGTGTGGGTTCTCGTGGTCGGGCTCTCGCTCGGGTGCGTTGCACCCTCCATCAACGCCGTCGCCAGCAGCCGGCCAGACGCGTTCGCAGTCGTCTTCGCTGATCTCGCGGCGTGCGTCGTCGTTTTCGTGATCGGGCTCTCGCTCGGCGCCCTCGCATACGAGCATCTACGAATGCGATGGTTCGCCCAAAGCGTTGTCGGCCACTATTCCCTCACCTCATGGAGAAGAGATCATGCTTGAACTGCACGGCGTCAGTCGTCGATTCGGAACACGCCAAGCGCTTCAGGATGTGAGCTTCGCGGTCCGCGACGGTCGCATGACGGGCTTCATCGGGAGAAACGGCGCTGGCAAGAGCACAACGATGCGGATAATCCTCGGCGTGCTCGCTCCTGACACTGGCGAGATCCACTTCAACGGAGCGCCCGTGCAGGACCGGGAACGCGCTCAGTTCGGGTACATGCCGGAGGAGCGGGGCCTTTACCCGAAGATGAAGGTGCGCGAGCAACTGGTGTACCTCGCGCAACTTCATGGCATGTCAGTGGCAGATGCTCGCGAATCTGCGTCGAGTCTGCTCGAGCAGTTAGAGCTCGCCGCGCGCGGCGACGACAAGCTCGAGGCGCTTTCGCTCGGGAACCAACAACGTACTCAGATCGCGGCTTCCCTTGTCCATAACCCGTGCGCCCTTGTCCTGGACGAGCCTTTCTCCGGTCTCGATCCGGCGGCCGTCGACATCGGCGTTGAGGTGCTCCGAAGGTACGCGGCGCTGGGTGTTCCCGTCCTTTTCTCGTCACATCAGCTCGACATCGTAGATCGCCTATGTGACGACATCGTCGTCATCGGAGACGGTCGGATTCTTGTGCAGGGCTCAAAGGAGGAGGTGCGGGAGGAGCATTCGAGCGGTGAATATGAGATCGCATTCCGTCGGCCCGCGGATGCAGCGTGGCTCTCCGAGATCGAGGGCATCCATGTCTCGAGGCGGAACGAGGACTCGGTGCGGTTCCGAGCCGCCAACACCAGCTGCGCCGACACGGTGCTCGCGCACGCCCTTGCTGACAGTGGAATCACGATCGAGTCCTTCGCCCGCGTTGACGCAACAGTCGCCGACATTCTTCGAGAGGTGATCAGCCGATGACTGATCAGAAAGAGCGAACCGCTCCTGTCCACCTCGTATGGTTGATAGCCCGTCGCGAGATCACGACTCGCCTTCGTAGCCGAGCCTTCCTCGTTTCAATGGGAGCTCTGCTGGCCCTCGTATTCGCAGGCGTGACCCTCGCTGGAATTGCGAGTGGCGGAGGCTTCAGCGGTACACGCGCTATTGCCGTCTCTGCGGACGCCGTGTCGGTCATCGAGCATGTCGGCCTCGACCTGATGACCGTCGAGGATGACGCGGTCGCTCGGCAGCTCGTCGAGGACGGCAAAGCCGAAGCTGCCGTGGTCTCCGACTCGCAGAGCCCGACCGGCTTCACCGTCATCGCTGATCATTCCGTCCCCGCGGGGATCGTTCAATCGTTGTCGATCACTCCCCACGTCGAGGTACTACATCCGTTCTCCGATAACGCTGCTCTCGCCCAAGTGGCCGGGATGGTGTTCGGCGTGATCTTCATGTGGAGCGGTGTGACTTTCGGCAGCACCATCGCTCAGAGTGTTGTGGAGGAGAAGCAGACTCGTATCGTGGAGATCCTGCTTGCCACCGTGCCGGCACGGACGCTCTTCGCTGGAAAAGTCACCGGCAACGCCACGTTGGCGCTCATGACGGTGGTGCTGGCGATCGCGCTCGCTGTCGTGGGCGCGGGCATCACCGGGCAGGATTTGCCTTTCGACACGCTGGGGTCGGCAGTCGCCTGGTTCGCCGTCATGTTTGCTCTCGGCTTCGTCATGCTCGCGTGCGTTTATGGAGCATTGGCGGCCCTCGTGTCGCGACACGAAGACGTGGGCGCCGTCATCAGCCCGGTATCCCTGCTCATCATGGCGCCGTACCTCCTCGCAGTCATGTTCGCCGACAACCCGGCCCTGCTCGCGGTGATGAGCTACTTTCCCCTCTCTTCACCCATTGCTATGCCCCTGCGACTCTTCCTGGGCATCGCAGCGCCGTGGGAACCGTGGGCGGGGGCGAGCGTTCTCATCATCACGATTCTTCTCGTCTGGGTACTCGGAGCCCGCATTTACAGGAATGCTGTCTTGCGAGTCGGCGCCCGCGTGAAGCTGGCCGATGCAGTCCGTCCATGACTGCTGGGTCACTGCGGGTCCCTGAGCCTGTCGAAGGGCCGGGCTACGCTGTCGGCATGACCACTCTCATCCTCACTGTCGCGGGTGCCGATCGCCCCGGACTCGTCGCCGCCGTCGCCGATGTCGTGGACGCCCACGGCGGCAACTGGGAGACCAGCCAGCTCGCCGAACTCGCCGGCACGTTCGCGGGCGTCATCGAGGTGTCCGTGTCCCCCGACCGCTCGTCCGACCTGCAGGGCGCGCTGCGCGAGCTCGAGGGCCTGCTGACGGTGGCTGTCCGCACGGGAACCGAGGACGTCGAGTCCGCCGAGCGGCTGCTGTCGATCCAGGTGCTGGGCAACGACCGGCCGGGCATCGTCCGCGAGGTGTCGAACGTGCTGAACACGCACGCACTGAGCATCGAAGAGCTCAGCACCGAGACGCGGGATGCCGCGATGGCGGGCGGGCGCCTGTTCGAGGCGTCCGTGCAGGCACGGGTGCCGGAATCGGTCGACCTCGAGGCGCTGCGCGCGGATCTCGAGCGACTCGCCACCGAGATCCAGGTGGACATCATCCTCGGCTGACGCTCCGCGCGTCACGATTCGCGGACAACGTCACGATTCGCGGACCAAATCCGCCGAATCGGTCCGCGGATCGTCACACTCTCCGCACATCGTCACCCGCCGGAACGGCACACCCGATCAGGTCGGCTCGACGCCCACGTAGTCCCCGGAGTACCGGCGCACCCAGTACTCGGTGTACGCGACGTGCGCGGACGCCGCAGCCGACGCCGCCACGGGATCGGCCTCTGCCAGCCCCCGCAGGATCGCGCGGTGCCCCTCGTCGGAGTGCGACTTCAGCTGGGCGGCGTCGCCGGCGTTCGGGATCCGGTATGCCCGCGACCGCGACCGCAGCACGTTGATCAGACTCGTCAGGGCGTCGTTGCCCGCGACCTCCGAGATCGTCATGTGGAAGGCGTGGTCGAGCCGCGAGTGCTCCTCGAAGTCGTCGCTGGCCTCGATCTCGTCCAGCAGGCTGCTCAACCGCTCGACCGTGTCGACGTCGATCCGCGCTGCGGCGAGCGCGGCCGCGTGCGGCTCGAGGATGCGGCGGAGCTCGGTCAGCTCGAGCACACCCTCCATGGGCAGCAGTCCGACCGTGAGCGACAGGCTCCCGATCAGGTCCGCGGCCCGCAGCTCGCTGACGTAGCTGCCCGATCCGTGCCGGGTCTCGAGCACGCCGAGCGCGGCGAGCATGCGGATGCCTTCGCGCAGCGACCCGCGCGAGACACCCAGCCGCTCGCACAGCTCGCCCTCACTGGGCAGTCGGTCGCCCGGACGCAGTGCGCCGTCGGCGATCAGTGCGCGCAGCCCGTGCAGCGCCGTGTCCAACGCGCTCATGGTCGACCTCCCCGGCATCCGTCCCACCTCCCGTGAGTCTGTCGGATATTCCGATCGCCACAAATTCGTATGACAACTGTGTTTCATATTCACCTATCCGTAGCCAATTTCGAACCTGTGTGGCAAAGTTGTGCAACAACTCCCGCTGATCCCCCGATGAGGACCGATGCCCGCACCGCACTTCCCCGCACCGCTCACGCTGAACTCCGGCATCCGTGCGCGCGATGCGTGGCCCCTCGATCCCGAGGTCATGCACCTCAATCACGGGTCGTTCGGTGCGGTTCCCTCCTCGGTCGTCGCGTATCAGGACGCCCTGCGTCGCCGCGCCGACCTCAGCCCGGTGGAGTGGTTCCCCCGCATCTCCGAGCGCGTGCGCGCCGCCCGTGAGCGCACGGCCCCCTTCGTCGGCGCCCGCCCCGACGACAGCGTCTTCGTCCCGAACGCCTCGGCCGCGGCCACGGTCGTCTACAACTCCCTGCAGCTCGAGCGCGGCGACGAGATCCTCGTGACCGATCAGGGCTACGGCGCGATCACGATGGGCGCGCAGCGCCTGGCTCGCCGCTTCGGAGCATCCGTCCGCGCCGTCGCCCTCCCCCTGCTCGCCGACGACGACGAGATCGTGCAGCTCTTCACCGACGCCCTGACGCCGCAGACGCGCCTGATCGTCGTCGACCAGATCACCTCGCCGACGGCCCGCGTGATGCCGACCGCCCGCATCGCCGAGGCCGCAGCCGCACGCGGGGTTCGCACGCTCGTCGACGGCGCCCACGCCCCCGGGCTCATCGCCGACGCCGCCGCGGTCGCGGGCGGCGACTGGTGGTTCGGCAACCTGCACAAGTGGCCCTGCGCCCCGCGCGGCTCC
>JAZBLS010000045.1:0-20413 GCA_037033365.1 Actinomycetota bacterium
ATCGCCGATCCGCTGATCGGCGGCTATGTCACGAGCGACCCGTCGACGACTGAGCCCTGGAAGACCCTCCTCACCGAGAACAGCGCCGGAGCGGAGCCGATCACCGTCCCGATCTTCGTCGGACAGGGGCTGGCCGACGAGCTGGTCAAGCCGTCGGCCACGGAGGCCTACGTGAAGCTGCTGTGCTCACAGGGCGCTGACGTGAGCTTTCACCGCTACGCCGATGTGAACCACGGATTCGCGGCGTACGCCTCGCTTCCGGACATGCTCGTCTGGCTCGAGCGCATCGGGTCGGGACAGCGTCCCGCCACGAGGTGCGGCTGACCCGGGTCAGGATCCGGCGAGCACCGCGACCTCCGCGATCACCCGCGGGTGACTGAGCACCCGGAAGTGCCCACCCGTGTCGACCCTGACGTTCTTCATCGCACCCGGCAGCTCGCTGCCTTCGGGAATGTGCGGGTCGAAGGCAGGGTAGATCGAGACGATGCGAGCGTTGACGTCGAGGCGCCGCGACCACTCGACGATCCAGGGATCGCTCGGCGAGAACGAACGGATCGTGCGGAACGGGAACAGGCGGGCATATCGCGACCCGCCGAACGGCGTCGCCACCGCGAGCATGGCCCTGATGCGATGCCCCGCCGTGCCCGCCATCGCCGCCTTGCCCGCGAGACCACCCTTGCTGTGCGCGACCAGCAGCGCGTCCTGCAGCTCCTTGGCCTCCAGAAAGGCCGTCACCAGGTCGGCGGCCTCGGCGACCGGACGCCGATTGTGCGCGAGCGCCGTGACGACATGCACGGGATGGCCACGCTCATGCAGCGCTGTGATGAGCGGCTGCATGAAACGCCATGTCTCGTAGACGCCGGGAAGGATCACGATGGGCACGCCGCCGCCGTCTTCGAAAGACGAGGCGTCGCGCCGATCGAACGCCGCGCGCACCTGCCAGTGCACGGCGTACGCGTAGTCGGCGATCCACCAGGCCAGGTTCCTCAGCGCGCCGATGACGGCCTCCCGTGCGCCCGAGCGCTTCCCGCCAGGATCGCATCGGCGACGCCGCGAGGCGCGGAGTACTGCACGTTGTGCTGCTGCTTCCTCACCTCGACGAGGTCCCCCTCCCACGCGGCGGAGAGCAGTGCCCTGCACCACTCCCTTCCCGCGACGGGGTCGTCCCCGCCGCGGATCAGCAGCACGGGTGCCCGCAGTCGGCGGATCCGCTCCTCGGTGGGGTACTTCAGCATCCGCCGCGCCTGTCGCAGGTACCATCGCGGACCGCACCGCAGGTAGTCGCGGAACACGATCGCGTTGACCGCGGCGGACTCGCCGAGCGTATCGACGGCCAGAGCTCGAGCCTGAGCGATGAGGGTCCGGAAGCGGGCGTCGACGACAGGCCCGATCAGGACGACGCGGCGCACACGTTCAGGCGAGACCGCAGCGGCCTCGAGCACCCACTGCACGCCCATCGAGTGGCCGACGAGCACGACGTCGTGGACATCGAGCGCCTCCACGGTGCGCGCGAGAATGCCGCCCATCTCCTCCACCGTGAGGTCCTTCATCGGCTTCGGCAGGCCGCCGAACCCCGGCAGGTCGATCGAGATGGCCCGGTCCGTGATCGCGAGCGCATCGTGCAGCGGCGCGAGGTATCGGTGCGACATCCCGATGCCGTGCACGAGCACGAACGTCGGTCCGGATGCCCGGGGCTCCCCCGGGCGTCCGTGGATGCGCACCGCCTGCCCGTCGATCACGAGTCGCCGCGGGAGCGGAGCGCGCGATCGGCGTGGGGACATGTCTCCACGCTAGGCGAGCCGACGGACGTCCGGGAAAGGGTTGACAGCGGTTCCGCAGACGACGAAGGGGCGGAACTCGCGTTCCGCCCCTTCGCTGATCCGTCTGGGTCAGACGGTCGCCTCCTTGTAGATCGGAGCTGCGCCGTTCACGGCGTCTCCGACCTTGTGGACGCGGATGTCGTTGGTCGAGCCCACGATTCCGGGAGGGGAACCGGAGATCACGACGACCTTGTCGCCCTCGGCCGCGAGGCCGTTCTTGAGCAGATAGTCATCGACCTGCAGGTACATGAGGTCGGTGTGCTGCACCATGTCGACGAGGGTCGAGCGGATGCCCCAGGTGAGCGCCATGCGGCGACGGATGTCGGCCTCGGGCGTGAACGCGATCATCGGGATGCGCGAGCGCAGACGGGACAGACGGCGAGCGGAGTCACCCGACTGCGTGAACACGCAGAGGAACTTCGCCTCGACGAACTCGGCGACCTCGAGAGCGGCGAGCGTGATCGCGCCGCCCTGCGTGCGCGGCTTGTTCGTGAGCGGCGCGATGCGCTCCAGGCCGTGCTCCTCGGTCGACTCGATGATGCGGGCCATGGTCTCCACCACGACGACCGGGTAGTCACCGACGCTGGTCTCGCCCGAGAGCATGACCGCGTCCGCGCCGTCGAGCACCGCGTTCGCGACGTCGGAGGTCTCGGCACGCGTGGGCACCGGGCTGTTGATCATCGACTCGAGCATCTGCGTCGCGACGATGACGGGCTTGGCGTTGCGACGAGCGAGCTCGACGGCGCGCTTCTGCACGATCGGCACGGCCTCGAGCGGCAGCTCCACGCCCAGATCGCCACGGGCGACCATGATCGCGTCGAACGCGTCGACGATGCCCTCGAGGGCGTCGACCGCCTGCGGCTTCTCGACCTTGGCGATGACGGGGACGCGCACGCCCTCCTCGGCCATGATCTCGTGCACGCGGGTGACGTCCTCCGCATTGCGGACGAACGACAGAGCGATGAGGTCGGCTCCGATGCGGAGGCCCCAGCGGAGGTCCTCCTCGTCCTTCTCGCTGAGCGCGGGGACGTTGACGGCGACACCGGGCAGGTTGATGCCCTTGTTGTTGGAGACGGCTCCGGCGACGATGACCTTCGTGGTCACCGTGACGCCGTCGGTCTCGACGACCTCGACGCGGACCTTGCCGTCGTCGATGAGGAGGAAGTCGCCCGGCTTGACGTCCTGCGGCAGACCCTTGAATGTCGTGCCGGAGATCTCCTTGTTGCCGACGATGTCCTCGGTGGTGATCTTGAAGATGTCACCCTTGGCCAGCTCGTACGGGCCGCCCTCGAACTTGCCGAGGCGGATCTTCGGTCCCTGGAGGTCGACGAGGATCGCGACCGCACGACCTGCGTCGTCCGCGGCACGACGGACGTTGGCGTAGTTGTTCTCGTGCACGGAATAGTCGCCGTGGCTGAGGTTCAGGCGAGCGACGTCCACACCGGCGTCGATCAGTGCACGCACGGTCTCATAGGTGGAAGTTGCGGGGCCCAGGGTGGCGACGATTTTCGCGCGTCTCAACAGATACTCCAGGGTAGAGGGGGGATGGAAAAATCAGGCGACGGTGCCGCGGCTCAGCCTACGCGGGCTGGAGGCCGATCGCGACATCGTGCGGGCGCACCGGCTCGGGCAGCACGGTCGTCCCCATGAGGAAGCGATCGACGTTCGCCGCGGCCGCACGGCCCTCGGCGATCGCCCACACGATGAGCGACTGGCCGCGGCCCGCGTCACCCGCGACGAACACGCCGGGAACGGTCGACTCGTAGCTCGAGTCGCGCTGGAAGGCGCCACGATCGGTCACCTGCGGGAGCGTGTCGTCGGTGAAGCCGTCCTGCTCGGGGCCGGTGAAGCCCATCGCGATCAGCACGAGGTCGGCGGGGATCTCGCGCTCGGTGCCGCTCTTGGGGACACGGCGCCCGTCGATGTACTCGGTCTCGGCCACGCGCAGCGCACGGACCTCGCCCACCTCGTTGGAGAGGAACTCGACGGTCGACGCGAGGAAGACCCGCTCGCCGCCCTCTTCATGCGCGGAGGAGACCTCGAACAGGGTCGGCATCATCGGCCACGGCTGGTGGTCGGGACGCTCGGCGGCGGGCTGCTTGCCGATGGCGAGGTTCGTGACGCTGAGCGCGCCCTGACGGTGCGCGGTGCCGATGCAGTCGGCACCGGTGTCGCCGCCGCCGATCACGATGACGTGCTTGCCCTCGGCCGTGATCTGGTCAGGGACCTTGTCGCCGGCGACGGCGTGGTTGGACTCGACCAGGTACTCCATGGCGAAGTGCACGCCGTCCAGGTCACGACCCGGGATCGCGAGCTCGCGCGGCACGGTCGAGCCGGTGGCGATCACGACGGCGTCGTAGCGCGCCCGGAGGTCGGCCCAGGAGATGTCCTTGCCGATCGTGACGCCGGCGCGGAAGCGGGTGCCCTCCTCCTGCATCTGACGCAGGCGGGACTCGAGCTGTCCCTTCTCCATCTTGAAGTCCGGGATGCCGTAGCGCAGCAGGCCGCCGATGCGGTCGTCGCGCTCGAACACCGCGACCGTGTGTCCGGCACGCGTGAGCTGCTGGGCTGCGGCGAGACCGGCCGGGCCGGATCCGACGACGGCGACCGTCTTGCCGGTCAGGCGTGCGGGCGGCTGCGGTTCGACCCAGCCCTTGGCGAAGGCCTCGTCGATGATCGAGACCTCGATCTGCTTGATCGTGACGGCGGGCTGGTTGATGCCGAGCACGCACGAGCTCTCGCACGGTGCGGGGCACAGACGACCCGTGAACTCCGGGAAGTTGTTCGTCGCGTGCAGGCGGTCGATCGCCGCGCGGCCCTCGCCGCGCCAGGTGAGATCGTTCCACTCCGGGATCAGGTTTCCGAGCGGGCAGCCCGAGTGGCAGAACGGCACACCGCAGTCCATGCAGCGTCCGGCCTGCCGACGCAGGACGGCCTGGTCCCCGGGCTCGTACACCTCTTTCCAGTCCATGATGCGGACGGGCACAGGGCGTCGGGCGGGAAGCTCACGCTCGGTGACCTTCAGAAAACCTTTGGGATCAGCCACCGGTCACCTCCAGGATGCGGTTCCAGACGATGTCGCCGTCGGGGTCGATGCCCTCGGCGACTGCTTCCTCACGCATGCTGCGCACTGCCGCGTAGTCGCGAGGAAGCACCTTCGTGAACTGGCCCGCGGTCTCATCGAACCGCGCCAGGATGTCGGAGCCGAGCGGCGATGCCGTGCGCTCCACGTGTGCGACGATCAGGCTCCGCAGCACTTCGAGGTCGGCACGATCGAGCGGTTCGAGCCGGAGCTCGCCGCTGCCGAGCGACTGGGCGTTGATCTTGCCGCTGTCGAGCGAGTGGATGTAGGCCACTCCCCCGGACATGCCGGCGCCGAGGTTCCGACCCGTCGAGCCGAGGATCACCGCGACGCCGCCCGTCATGTATTCGAGCGCGTGGTCGCCCACACCCTCGACGACAGCGGTCGCGCCGGAGTTGCGCACGAGGAATCGCTCGCCCACCACGCCGGAGAGATACATCGTCCCGGACGTCGCGCCGTAGCCGATGACGTTGCCGGCGATCACGTTCTCGTGCGGCGCGATGGCAGCCCCGCGAGCGGGACGGATCGAGATGTCGCCGCCTGAGAGTCCCTTGCCGACATAGTCGTTCGCGTCGCCCTCGAGGCGCAGCACGATGCCCGAGGGCAGGAACGCACCGAGCGACTGACCGGCCGTCCCGTGCAGGGTGACGTCGATGGTGCCGCTGGGGAGCCCAGTGGCCCCGTGGCGGGAGGTCACCTGGTGACCCAGCATCGTTCCCACAGCGCGCTCGGTGTTCGCGATCGGCAGTTCGACGACCACGGGTTCTCCGTTGAGGAGCGCCGGCTTGGCGATGTCGATGAGCTGCACGTCGAAGTGCTTCTCGAGTTCGTGATCCTGCGTGCGACGGCTGCGACGCGGCTCACTCGCCGGGAATGCGGGGCCCTCGAGCACCGGGCTCAGGTCGAGGCCCTCCGCCTTCCAGTGCTGGAGTGCGGCGTTCGCCTCGATCAGCTCGGTGCGGCCGACGATCTCATCGATCGAGCGGTAGCCGAGCTCGGCCAGGAGCTCGCGCACCTCTTCGGCGATGAACTCCATGAAGTTCACGACGAACTCCGGCTTGCCGGTGAAGCGCTCGCGCAGTGCCGGGTTCTGCGTGGCGACACCCACAGGGCAGGTGTCGAGGTGGCAGACACGCATCATGATGCAGCCGCTGACGACGAGCGGAGCCGTCGCGAATCCGAACTCCTCCGCGCCCAGCAGAGCACCGATGATCACATCGCGGCCCGTCTTGAGCTGGCCGTCGACCTGCACGACCACGCGGTCGCGCATGCCGTTGAGCATCAGCGTCTGCTGAGTCTCGGCGAGGCCGAGTTCCCACGGCGTCCCCGCGTGCTTGAGCGAGTTCATCGGGCTTGCACCCGTGCCGCCGTCGTGGCCCGAGACCAGGATGACGTCGCTCAGAGCCTTCGCGACACCCGCGGAGACCGCGCCGATGCCCGACTGGCTGACGAGCTTCGTGTGGATCCGCGCCTCGGGGTTGGCCCGCTTCAGGTCGAAGATGAGCTGCTTGAGGTCCTCGATCGAGTAGATGTCGTGGTGGGGAGGCGGCGAGATGAGGCCGACGCCCGGCGTGCCGCCGCGCGTGCGGGCGACCCACGGGTACACCTTCTGCGGAGGCAGCTGCCCGCCCTCGCCAGGCTTTGCGCCCTGGGCGAGCTTGATCTGGATGTCATCCGCCTCGGTCAGGTAGAGGCTCGTGACGCCGAAGCGGCCGGATGCGACCTGCTTGATGGCGCTGCGGCGCTCCGGATCGACCAGACGGTCGGCATCCTCTCCGCCCTCACCCGTGTTCGACTTGCCGCCGAGGCGGTTCATTGCGATCGCGAGCGTCTCGTGCGCTTCCTTCGAGATGGAGCCGTAGCTCATGGCACCCGTCGAGAAGCGCTTGACGATCGCGGAGACCGGCTCGACCTCGTCGAGCGGCACGGGCTTGCGCGTGCCGGTGCGGAGCTTGAAGAGACCGCGGAGGGTCTTCAGCTCGGAGGCCTGGTCGTCGACCATCTTCGTGTACTCGCGGAAGATGTCGTAGCGGCGCTCCCGCGTGGAGTGCTGCAGCTTGAACACCGTCTCCGGGTTGAACAGATGCGGCGAGCCGTCGCGACGCCACTGGTACTCGCCACCGGTCCACAGGCGCTCGTGTGCACGGGCTGCCTCGTCCTCCGGGTACGCATAGTCGTGGCGGGCCTGATTCTCGGCGAAGATCTCCTCGATCCCGATGCCGCCGAGCTTCGACTCCGTGCGCGTGAAGTACTTGTCGATGAACTCCTCGCTCAGACCCACGGCCTCGAAGACCTGGGCGCCGGCGTACGACGACACGGTCGAGATGCCCATCTTCGACATAATCTTCAGCACGCCCTTGCCGAGCGCGTAGATCAGGTTCTTGACGGCCTTCTCGGGGCTGATCCCGGTGATGCGGCCCGTGCGCACGAGGTGCTCGACGGTCTCCATCGCCAGGTACGGGTTGATGGCGGACGCGCCGTAGCCGATGAGAGTCGCGACGTGGTGGACCTCGCGGACGTCACCGGCCTCGACGATCAGACCGACCTTCATCCGGTTCTCGCGACGGATCAGGTGGTGGTGGATGGCCGACACCATGAGGAGCGACGGGATCGGCGTGAGGTCCTTGTTGGAGTCGCGGTCCGAAAGGATGATGAACTCGGCACCGCCGGCGATGGCCTCGTCGACCTCGGCGCACATCTCGGTGAGGCGCTGCTCGAGCGTGTTGTAGCCCGCGTCGAAGTGGTACAGGCCCTTGATCGTCACGCTGGAGCGGTCGGGCATCGCCTTGTCGATGTGCCGGATCTTCGCCAGCTCGTCGTTGTCGATGACCGGGAAGTCCAGCGACACCGTGCGGGTGTGGTCGGGACCCCAGCTCAGCAGGTTGCTCTCCGGACCGAGGCCCAGCTTGAGGCTCGTGACGACCTCTTCGCGGATCGAGTCCAGCGGCGGGTTCGTCACCTGCGCGAACTGCTGCGTGAAGTAGTCGAACAGCAGGCGCGGACGCTTGCTGAGGACCGCGATCGGGGTGTCCGACCCCATCGCGCCCAGAGGCTCCATGCCCGTCTGACCCATCGGGGTCAGCAGGATGCGCACCTCCTCCTCGGTGTAGCCGAAGGTGCGCTGACGGCGGGTGATCGATGCCGGCGGGTGCACGATGTGCTCACGCTCGGGGAGATCCGCGAGGCGGACCGCTCCGGCATCCAGCCACTCCTGCCACGGATGCATGGTGGCGAGGTCGCGCTTGATCTCATCGTCCTCGATGATGCGCTGTGCCGCGGTGTCGACGAGGAACATCTTGCCGGGCTGCAGGCGGCCGCGGCGCTTGATGCGCTCGGGCTCGAAGGTGAGGACGCCGGTCTCGGAGCCGATGACGATGAGACCGTCGGTCGTCTCCGTCCAGCGCCCCGGGCGCAGACCGTTGCGGTCGAGGGTCGCCCCGACGAGCGTGCCGTCGGTGAAGATGAGGGCGGCAGGGCCGTCCCACGGCTCCATCTGGTTCGAGTGGTACTCGTAGAACGAGCGCAGCTCGGGCGAGATGTCGGACTGCTTCTCGTACGCCTCGGGGACCATCATCATGATGGCGTGCGGCAGGCTGCGGCCCGTGAGGGTCAGAAGCTCGAGGACCTCGTCGAAGGATGCCGAGTCGCTGGCGCCGTCGGTGCAGATGGGCAGCAGCGGGGCGACGTCGCCGAGCAGCTCGGACTCGAGCTGCGACTGACGGGCGCGCATCCAGTTGCGGTTGCCGCCGACCGTGTTGATCTCACCGTTGTGCGCGAGCATGCGCAGCGGCTGGGCGAGGGGCCACGACGGGAACGTGTTCGTGGAGTAGCGGGAGTGCACGACCGCGAGCTCGGACATGAAGCGCTCGTCCTGCAGGTCGGGGTAGAACGGCTCGAGCTGCAGCGTCGTGACCATGCCCTTGTAGCCGAGGGTGCGGGCAGACAGGGTCACGAAGTAGGCGCCGAGCTCGTGACCGGCGCGCTTGCGCAGTCGATAGGCGACGCGGTCGAGGGCGATGCCGGTGAGCGGGGCGTCCGAGTGCGTCGCTCCCCCGGCGCTCACGAAGAGCTGCTCGAAGGCGGGGCGAGCCTCGTCGGCGAGCTTTCCGAGGTTGTCGTTGACCGTCGGAACCTCGCGCCAGCCGAGGACCCGAAGACCCTCCGAGCGTGCGATCTTCTCGATGCCGGCCTTCTGCTCGCGGCGGACGCTCGAGTCCCGCGGAAGGAACGCCAGACCGGCGGCGTATTCGCCCACCGGAGGCAGTTCGAAGTCCGTGACCGCGCGCAGGAACGCGTCGGGCATCTGGGTCAGGATTCCCGCTCCGTCGCCGGTGCCGGCGTCTGAACCGATGGCGCCGCGGTGCTCCAGGTTGCGCAGCGCTTCGAGCGCGAGCGCGATGATGTCATGCCCCGCCTCACCGCGCAGGGTCGCGACCATGGCGAGGCCGCAGGCGTCCTTCTCGAACGCCGGGTTGTACATGCCCTGCTTCGGGGGGTAAGCGCCGGAAGCGCCGTAGGGAGGCTGAAAATACACCAGTACCGTCCTCAGATCTTCGGATGACCCGGGGGCGTCATTGGCCGGGTGGATGCGATGGGGTCCGCACGGACCGGTGGGCTATCGAGAGCCTTCCGAGTCCGTGGGAGCGGTGCTTGTGGCGCTGGCTCCTGCGGCGACTTCTTCGGACGGAGGCTCACTCACGTCCACGAAATCGGAGGTATTGTCCTGCGATTCTACATCAGCGTCCAGATCCTTCCGTCCGCGACCCGGCTGGTACGGCGAAGGCTCGAGACCCGGGTGCCGCCTGGTCTGCACGACGAGGATCACGAGGCCGATGACGACGCCGATGATCGCGGCCCACACGTTGCTGCGGAGACCCAGGATGATCTCGCTCGGATCGATGCGGATGGACTCCCAGAGGATGCGTCCTGCGCTGTACCAGATGAGGTAGATCGCGAACAGACGGCCCCACTGCAGGGACGTCGCCTTGCGGCTCAGCCACAGGAGGACGATGACGCCGAGGCCGTTCCAGAGCACCTCGTAGAGGAACGTGGGGTGGAACAGCGTGCCCTCAGGAAGGCCGGGAGGGAACGCCGAGTTCGTGGACTCGATCTCGAGGCCCCACGGCAGGTCTGTGGGCAGACCGAAGAGCTCGTGGTTGAACCAGTTGCCGAAGCGGCCCATCGCCTGCGCGAGCAGGAGTCCCGGTGCCAGGGCGTCGGCGAAGGTCCAGAAGCGGATGCCGGTCCACCGGCATCCGAGGTACGCGCCGACCGCACCGCCGATGAGCGCGCCGAAGATGGCGATGCCGCCCTCCCAGATCGCCCAGACGGAGCCCGGCTCGAACGGGTTCCACGTGTTCCTGCCCTCGCCGAAGTAGAAGTTCGGGTGCGTGAGGACGTGGAAGATGCGCGCGCCGACGATGGCGAGCGGCACCGCGAGGATCGAGATGTCGATCACGACCCACGGCTCCGCGCCACGCCGGGTGAGGCGGTGGTTGGTCAGCAGCACGGCGGCGATGATGCCGGCGATGATGCAGAGCGCGTAGAAGTGGATGCGGAGCGGGCCCAGGTCGATGAACGAGACCGGGGGGCTCGGGATGCTGGCGAGCACGCCGTTGACGGTGCTGTGGAGCGCGAGGGACATGAGTGCGATTCTAGTTCTCGTGTGCGGGGCGCGCCGACGACGTGCCGACGGCCAGGGAGCGGGTGACCTCGGCGAGAGCGGGCACGCCGCCGTCGCGCAGGGCTCGGACGAGCGCGGTGCCGACGATCGCGCCGTCGGCGTACTCCGATACGCCGGCGATCTGCTCGGCGGTGGAGATGCCGATGCCGACGCAGGCGCGGGTGGCGCCGTGCTCGCGCAGGCGGGCGACAAGGGTGCGCGCAGCACGGTCGAGCTCGGTGCGCTCCCCCGTGATGCCCATGGTGGAGACCGTGTAGACGAAGCCGGTCGACGATTTCACGACGAGCTCGAGGCGTTCGTCAGACGACGTGGGAGCGGCGAGGAACACGCGGTCGAGCCCGGTGCGCTCGCTCGCGGCGATCCACTCCTCGGCCACGTCCGGGGTGATATCGGGCGTGATGAGCCCTGCGCCGCCCGCGGCGAGCAGGTCGTCGGCGTAGCGGTCGACGCCGTACTGGAACACCGGGTTCCAGTACGTCATGACGAGCACGGGAACGTCGGTCGCCGCGGTGATCTCGCGCACCGCCGTGAACAGGTCCTTCATCTTGAAGCCGTTCGCGAGGGCGGCGGTGGTCGCCTCCTGGATGACCGCGCCGTCCATCACCGGGTCGCTGTAGGGCGGGCCGAGCTCGATGATGTCGACACCGTTCTCGGCGAGGGTGATCGCCGCCCGGATGCTCGTCTCGAGGTCGGGGTAGCCGACGGGGAGGTAGCCGACGAACGCGCTGCGCCCGGCGGCCTCGGCCTTCTGGATGGCCTGTTCGACACGGCTCACAGCTGCGGCTCCCCCTTCGATGCCGACTCCTCTTCGGGAGTCTCCTGCTCCGGGTCGTGCGCCAGCGCCTCGGCGTCGTACAGGTCGAAGTACTTGGCCGCGGTGTCCATGTCCTTGTCGCCACGCCCGGAGAGGCAGATGGCGAGCACCGCGTCGGGGCCCAGCTCACGACCGATCCGCAGCGCGCCCGCGAGGGCGTGTGCGGACTCGATCGCGGGGATGATGCCCTCCGTGCGGCTGAGCAGACGCAGCGCCTGCATGGCCTCGTCATCGGTGGCCGGGATGTACTCGGCACGACCGATGTCGGCGAGCCACGAGTGCTCGGGGCCGACGCCCGGGTAATCGAGACCCGCGGAGATCGAGTGCGACTCGACGGTCTGACCGTCCTCGTCCTGCAGCACGTACGTCTTGGCGCCGTGCAGGATGCCGGGGCGTCCGCGCTCGATCGACGCGGCGTGCTTCGGGGTGTCGACGCCGTCGCCGGCCGCCTCCACGCCGTAGAGCTTCACACCCTCGTCGTCGAGGAAGGCGTCGAACATTCCGATCGCGTTGGATCCGCCGCCGACACAGGCGATCACGGCATCCGGGAGCCGACCGACCTCATCGAGGAGCTGCTGACGTGCCTCCTCGCCGATGATCTTCTGGAAGTCGCGGACCATGGCGGGGAACGGGTGGGGGCCTGCCGCGGTGCCGAAGATGTAGTTGGTCGTCTCGACCGACGCCACCCAGTCGCGGTACGCGTCGTTGATCGCGTCCTTCAGGGTGCGGGACCCGGACGTGACGGCCACGACCTCAGCCCCCAGCAGGCGCATGCGTGCGACGTTGAGCGCCTGGCGCTCGGTGTCGACCTCGCCCATGTAGATCGTGCAGTCGAGCCCGAAGAGCGCCGCCGCGGTGGCCGTCGCGACGCCGTGCTGACCGGCACCCGTCTCGGCGATCACGCGCGTCTTGCCCAGCCGCTTGGTGAGCAGCGCCTGACCGAGGACGTTGTTGATCTTGTGCGAGCCGGTGTGGTTGAGGTCCTCGCGCTTGAGGAAGACCCGGGCGCCGCCCGCGTGCTCCGCGAAGCGTGCGACCTCGGTGAGGGGCGACGGACGCCCGGCGTAAGAGCTGAGGAGGCCCGCGAGCTCGGAGCGGAAGGCCGGGTCGGCGATCGCGTCGGCGTAGGCGACCGTGAGCTCGTCGATCGCGGCGATGAGCGACTCGGGCATGAAGCGCCCGCCGTAGTCGCCGAACAGCGGACCGTGCTGGTCGCGCAGACTCATGATGCCTCCAGGAAGCTCTTCAGGGTGGCGACCGGGTCGCCCGTCACGAGCGCCTCCCCGATCAGGACGACGTCGGCACCCGCGGAGCGGTAGTGCGTGACGTCGGCGGGCGTAAGCACCGCGGACTCGGCGATCTTGATCGCGGTGTCCGGGATGCGGTCGACCAGGCGCCCAAACAGGTCGCGGTCGAGCTGCAGGGTCTTCAGGTCCCGGGCGTTGACACCGATCAGGGGCGAGCCCAGGTCGATGGCCGCCTCGAGCTCCTCGGCCGAATGGGTCTCGACGAGGGGCGTCATGCCGAGCTCGGTGATGAACCCGAAGAGGTCCTGCAGCACGGCCGGCTCGAGACCGGCCACGATCAGCAGCACGAGGTCGGCACCCGCGGCACGGGCCTCGAGCACCTGGTAGCGCGTCGCGATGAAGTCCTTGCGCAGCACGGGCAGAGACACGCGGGCGGTGACGGCCTCGAGGTCGGCGAGGCTGCCTCCGAAGCGGCGCTCCTCGGTGAGGACGCTGATCGCGGAGGCACCGCCGGTCTCGTACAGGGAGGCCTGCAGCGCGGGGTCCGGGATCTCGGCGAGGGCACCGCGCGAGGGGCTCGCCCGCTTGACCTCGGCGATGATCTTCACCTGATCGGTCGGGGCGAGGAAGGCGAGGGCGTCCTTGGCGGCCAGTCGCGAGAGAGCGTCGCGCTCGACCGCGGCCAGGGGCCGGGTCAGGGCGCGACGCTCTGCGTCTGCGACAGCGCCGGCCGTGAGGTCGGCGAGGACCACTAGTGGGCCTTCGGCTGGTACTTGGGACCCTTCACGCCGTAGCCGGCCTTCGCGAGCGCCCACCCGGCGATCGCGCCGATCGGGATGAGGGCGGCGAACACGTAGATCAGGGTGATCCAGATCGGGCTGAACTCGGCGAGGCAGAAGGCCAGCGTCGCGAGCGTGAAGCCGGCGAGCATGATGATCACGGCCGTCCAGGCTGCAGGCGAGTGTCCGTGGCCGGGGTCAGCGATCGGGTTGGTCATGGTCTCCTCCGGGGACGACGTGCGGGATCGGGGTAAGTCTATCGGGGTCAGCGCGTCGGGTCGGTTCCGCGGGACAGGTCGTCCCACGAATCGATCGCGTCGACGGGGCCGGTCTGGTGCGCGGTGTGCTCCGCGTCCGTGCGGTAGCGGCGGCCGCCGGCCTTCCAGCGCCGCCAGGTCACGACCACGACGAGCGATGCCACGAGCAGCAGGGCCCAGCCCACGAGGGTCAGTGTCGGCCACGCCGACAGCTCGATCCCGGCGACGACGTCGGCGATCGCGGTGCTGCCGGCGAGACCCGTCGTCTCGGTGACGGTGGATGCCGCAGCGGTCAGCGGCTCCGTCAGGAACAGCGCGATCGTCGTGCCGCCCAGGAAGAGCGCCGCGGCGAGACCGAGCACGCCGAAGACGAGGCGCACGATCGGACCCGCGATGGTGAGCGCGAGGCCGAGGGCGAGCACGGCCAGGCTGAGCGGCGCGAGCAGCGGCAGCGCGGAGGCACCCGGGACGAGGATCACCTCCCCCGCATCCGCCCGCTCGACCGTGAGCCAGGTCTGCGTGGACGCGATGATGCCGATGGCACCGGCGAGCAGATACCCCAGGACGGCGATCATCCGGCCGCGGCGAGCGAGGTTCATGCCTCGGCGCTCCCGTCGACGGCTTCCAGGTCGGTCGTTTCGAAGCACGTGCGGGTGCCCGTGTGGCAGGCGGGGCCGTTCTGATGGACACGCAGCAGGATCGCGTCGCCGTCGCAGTCCAGGCGCGCCTCGTGCACGATCTGGGTGTGACCCGACGTGTCGCCCTTGCGCCAGTACTCCTGACGAGAGCGCGACCAGTACACTGCGCGCCCCGTCGTGAGGGTGCGCCGCAGCGCCTCGTCGTTCACCCACGCCAGCATCAGGACCTCGTTCGTGTCCCACTGCTGCACGATCACGGGCGCGAGGCCGTCGGCGTTGAACGCCACCTGCGCGATCCGCTCCCCGACGCTCTCGCTCATCGGACGACCACTCCCTCCGCGCGCAGCGCGTCCTTCACGTCGCCGACAGTGAGAGCGCCGGTGTGGAACACGCTCGCGGCGAGCACGGCATCCGCCCCCGCCTTGATCGCCGGAGCGAAATCGGCCGCTTTCCCGGCACCGCCCGAGGCGATCACCGGGACCGACGCGGTCTCGCGCATGAGACCCACGAGTTCGAGGTCGAAGCCGTCCCGCGTGCCGTCCGCGTCGATCGAATTGACGAGCAGCTCGCCCGCTCCGCGCTCAGCCGCCTCCCGCGCCCAGTCGAGGGCGTCGAGCGTGGTCTGCGTGCGGCCGCCGTGCGTCGTGACGACGAAGCCCGAGCGTGTCGTGTCGGCGCGCTTGACGTCGAGGGACAGCACGAGCACCTGCGCGCCGAACCGATCGGCGATCTCGCCGATGAGCTCGGGGCGGGCGATGGCTGCCGAGTTCACGCCGACCTTGTCCGCACCGACCGAGAGCAGGCGCGACACGTCCTCGACGCTGCGCACCCCTCCCCCGACGGTGAGCGGCACGAAGACCTGCTCTGCCGTGCGCTGGACGACGTCGTAGGTCGTCGCCCGGGCATCCACCGTCGCCGTGACGTCGAGGAAGGTGATCTCGTCGGCTCCCTGTGCGGCGTAGTGCCGTGCCAGCTCTACGGGGTCGCCCATGTCGCGGAGGTTCTCGAAGTTCACGCCCTTGACCACGCGGCCGGCCGCCACGTCGAGACACGGGATGACGCGGCTCGCGAGAGACATCAGAGCCTCGCGTTGTGGATGGCGGTGACGAGGATCGCCCGTGCGCCGAGCGCGTAGAGCGCGTCCATCACCGGGTTCACGCGGGAGCGCGCGACCATGACGCGCACGGCGACCCACTCGGGGTCGCGCAGCGGCGAGACGGTCGGCGACTCGATGCCGCCCGCGATCTTCACGGCGTCGTCGAGCAGTGCCACCGGCAGGTCGTAGTCGATCATGACGAACCGGCGGGCCACCATCACGCCACGGAGGCGACGCAGCAGCGTCTCGGAGCCGTCCGCGTCATGCGGGCCGGCGATCAGGACGGCCTCGGACTCGAGGATCACGGGGCCGAACACGTCGAGACCGGCCTGACGCAGGGTCGTCCCCGTCTCGACGACATCGGCGACCGCGTCGGCGACGCCGAGCTGGACGGCCGACTCCACCGCTCCGTCGAGGGGCACGAGGTCGACCGCGATGCCGCGCTCGTCGAGGAACGCGTCGACAAGACCGGGGTACGACGTCGCGATGCGGAGACCGTCGAGCTGCGACACGTCGGTGTAGCGGCCGGAGGGTGCGGCGAAGCGGAACGTGGACCCGGCGAAGCCGAGCGCCTCGATCTCGCGCGCACCGGGCATGCGAGCGTCGAGCAGCAGGTCACGGCCGGTGATGCCGACGTCGATCGCGCCGGAGCCGACGTACGTGGCGATGTCCTTGGGACGCAGGAAGAAGAACTCGACGTCGTTCTCGGCGTCGACGACGTGCAGGGTCTTGGTGTCACGACGACCGGCGTATCCGGCCTCCGCGAGCATCTCGGCGGCAGTCTCGGAGAGAGAGCCCTTGTTGGGAACGGCGATGCGCAGCATGAGCGGCTTTCAGATCGGATCGGATGGAGCGGAGCGCATCACAGATGTCGGTAGACGTCCTGCAGGCTCAGGCCCTTCGCGATCATCATCACCTGCACGTGGTAGAGCAGCTGGGAGATCTCCTCGGCCGCTGCCTCGTCGGACTCGTACTCGGAGGCCATCCAGACTTCGGCAGCCTCCTCGACGATCTTCTTGCCGATCGTGTGCACGCCGCCGTCGAGCTCGGCGACCGTCCCCGATCCCTCGGGTCGGGTCTCGGCCTTGACACTGAGCTCGGCGAACAGCTCGTCGAAAGTCTTCACGATTCCAGGCTAGCGGCTCTGGCGCGGTCCCTGAGCCGGGTGACGGCCGCTTCGATGTCGTCGGCGCCGTACACGGCGGACCCTGCGACGAACGTGTCGGCGCCGGCGGATGCCGCGGCCTCGATCGTCGCGTCCGAGATGCCGCCGTCGACCTGCAGCCACACGTTCGATCCGCGGCGCTTGGCCTCGTCGGCCAGCGCGCGGAGCTTGGGCATGGTCTCGGGCATGAAGCCCTGGCCGCCGAACCCGGGCTCGACCGTCATCACAAGGATCTGGTCGAACTCGTCGAGCACCTCGTACAGCCCCTCGGCGGGCGTGCCCGGCTTGATCGCGACCCCGGCACGTGCGCCGATGCCGCGCAGCGTGCGGGCGAGGGAGATCGGGTCGGCCGCCGCCTCGAGGTGGAACGTCACACTTGCGGCCCCGAGCTCGGCGTATGCAGGCGCCCAGCGGTCGGGGTCGGTGATCATCAGGTGGACGTCGAGCGGGATCGGGCTGGTCGCCTGGATGCGCTCCACCATCTGCGGCCCGAACGTGAGGTTCGGCACGAAGTGGTTGTCCATGACGTCGACGTGCGCGAAGTCGGCGGTCGCGATCTTCGCGAGGTCCCGCTGCATGTTGACGAAGTCGGCGGCCAGGATGCTCGGATTGATGCGCGGTGCGCGGGGCAGGTCCACGGTTCTACTTCCCTTCGGAGACGGTCGGGCTCTCCGCGCGCTGCAGCAGCGCGAGGAACATCGCGTCGGTGTTGTGGCGGTGGGGCCAGAGCTGCACGCGTCCTGACCCGTCGTCGGCGAGGTCGATGGGCGTCATCGAGACGTCCTCGACGACGCGGCGCGCGTCGAGTTCGACGATGTCTGTGCGCCCGCGGAGGACCTCCTGGACGACGCCCGTGGTCTCGGCGAGGTGCGGCGAGCAGGTGACGTAGGCGACGACGCCGCCCGGCGCTAGCGCGTCGAGCGCGGAGGACAGGAGCTCCACCTGGAGCGGGACGAGCTCGGCGACGTCCGCAGGACTCTTCCGCCAGCGGGCCTCGGGCCGCCGACGGAGTGCGCCGAGCCCGGTGCACGGTGCGTCGACGAGGATCCGGTCGAACTCGCCGGGGCGTTCGGATGCGAGAGCACGGCCGTCCTCCTCGTGCACGACGACCTCGCCAGGAACCGCCCGCAGCGCCTTGCGCACCAGGCCCGCGCGCGCCGGGACGACCTCGTTGGCCTCGAGCGTCACGTCGTGATCGCGGGCGATCGCCGCCAGGAGCGCGGTCTTGCCGCCCGGCCCCGCGCAGAGGTCGAGCCAGCGCTCGCCCGCCGTGATCGGCGCCGCGCCGGCGAGAGCGAGGGCGACGAGCTGGGAACCCTCGTCCTGCACCCGGACGGTGCCGCGCGAAGCCGTGATCACCCGGAACGGATCTCCGCCCGGCGAGCCGTATGCCGTCGGGGCGTAGGGGCGTCGGGGCTCACCGGGCTCGGCGAGGCCCGGCAGAGCGACGAGCGTCACCTCGGGCGAGACGTTGTCGGCCTCGAGGAGCGCCTCGAGCTCGTCGACGCGTCCCTCGGCCGCCAGCGCGCGACGGAGGGCGCGGATCACCCAGACCGGATGCGCCGAGCGCAGGGCCAGGCGCTCGTCGTCCGAGCGCGCTGACTCCTCGATTCTCTCCTGCCACTGCCCTGGGGTCTCGCGGGCGATGCGGCGCAGCACGGCGTTCGTGAAGCTCGCCGCTCCCCTCCCCTGCGTCGACGCCACGAGGTTCACCGACTCGTTGACCGCGGCGTGCGAGGCGACACGCGTCGCGAGCAGCTGATGTGCGGCGAGGCGGAGCGCGTCGAGCACCGCGGGGTCGATCGAGTCGGCGGACCGGTCGGCGGCGGCCTCGATGATCGCGTCGTAGGTGCCACGGCGTCGGAGCGTGCCGTAGGCCAGCTCGGTCGCGAGAGCGGCGTCCTGCGGCGAGAGGTCGGCCTCGGCGATCGCCGACGGCAGCATGAGGTTCGCGTAGGCGTCGGACTCGCTCACCGCTCGCAGCACGTCGTACGCGACCCGGCGGGCCGGCTGGACCTGACGCTGCGGAGGTCGCTGGGGAGCCCGCTGCGGATCTCTCGACGACCGACGCCGGTCATCGCCGCCCCGGCCACCGCGGGTGCCCTCGCCGCTCATGCGCCTGCTCGCAGACCCTGGGAGTCGCGCTGCCCGCGCCACCAGTCGACCGCGCTCATGGCTCCCTTGCCGGCGGGCTGCACGCGCCTCACCGCGAGAGGCGCCGTGCGGGTCCCGATCAGGAGTACGGTCTTCGTCGCGGCGATCTCGCCGGGCGCGAGCGGCTCGTCCGCCGACGGCGCTGCCTCGAGGATCTTCAGACGCTGACCCTCCACGGTCGTGTGGGCCCCGGGCTCGGGGGTCACTCCGCGGAAGCGCGCGAACACGGCTTCGAGCGGCTGCGTCCAGTCGAGCAGACCGTCGTCGAGCGTGAGCTTCGGGGCCAGGGTGGGCTCGCCCTCCTGCGGCACGGATCGTGCGGAGCCGTCCGCGATCGCGGCGACGACCACCGCCGTCAGGTCCGCTCCCTCGACCGCGAGGGTCTCGAGCACGGCATCCGCCGTCGCCTCCGGCGCGACGTCGACGACACGTGTCGCGAACACGTCACCCGCGTCGAGCGCAGGGACGAGCTGGAAGACGCTGGCACCGAGCTGCGCGTCGCCCGCGATCAGGGCGCGCTGCACCGGCGCCGCTCCGCGCCACTCCGGCAGCAGGGAGAAGTGCAGGTTGATCCAGCCCTTGGCGGGCGTCGACAGGAGCGGCTCGCGGACGAGACCGCCGTAGGCGACGATCACGCCGAGGTCGACGCCGAGCTCGGCGATGCGCGCGGTCGCGTCGTCGTCGAGCTTCGCGGCCTTGATGACCGGTAGGCCGAGATCGTCGGCGGCCTGCGCGACGGGAGAGGGTGTCAGGATGCGCTTGCGCCCGAGCGGGGCGTCCGGGCGCGTGACGACCGCGGCGATGTCGTGCTCGGAGACGAGTCGACGGAGGGTGGGGACGGCTGCCGACGGTGTGCCGGCGAAGACGAGTCGCATGAAGGTGCTCCGGAGGGATGCGTGATGTGGATCGAGGGGACTGACACGGTCAGCGGATCAGAGCTCAGGATCGAGGATATCGAGCCGAACCGAGAGTGCGCTCTTCGAGGACTTCCCCCTGCCCCTCCGCGCGGCCACCGCCTCGGCCACGACCGCGGCGCGGAGAGTGGAGGCGACTCTCTGCCCGGCTCCGTAGTCGAAGCGGACGAGCGCGCGCACGCGGGGCGGGAAGTCGTCGGATTCGATCGGGACGGGACCCAGGACCGCGTCGCCCGGGAGCGCGAGCTCCTGCAGCGCGGCGATCGCGCGCCCGACCGCCGCGACGGATCCCTCGACCAGAGCGACCCGTGCGGCGGGAGGCATGTGCAGCGGTGCGCGCTCCGCGAGCTCGGCGCGCGCATAGGCGGACTGCGTCCACGTCGCGAGTGCCCTGGCCACCTGGCCGTTGACGCCGACGAGGTGAATGGGTGCGCCAGGGGCCGCGAGAGCGGCCGCGTTGGACCACCACCGGAGGCACGACTCGCCGATCCGCAAGTCGGGTGCCTGCAGCATCCGCGGCCCGTCGAGCAGGATGACCGCCCGATAGCCGCCCTCGGCGATCGGCTCCGCTCCCCTGGTCGCCACCACGAGGGCGGGCTTGTCGGCCACGTGCTCGATGGGATGCGCGCTGTCTGCGACGATCACGCGGACTCCCGGGAAGGCCTTGCCCAGTTCGTCGGCGGTGCGCTCGCTGCCGGAGGAGGCCAGGCGCAGTTTGGTCGACGAGCAGGTGGGGCACGTCCAGGCGCGCGCTCCGCGCCCGC
>JAZBLS010000046.1:0-20139 GCA_037033365.1 Actinomycetota bacterium
CTCTGCGTCCGGGCTATTTGTCGTACACGGTCGCGGAGGGGAGGCCCCGCTCCGCCCTCGCCCGATCGATGATCTCCTGAATCACGTGCGTCTTCGCGGCGTTGTACGAGGTGGGATCGACGGCAGCGTCGCGCTTCACCCGCTCATAGGCTGAGACGTCATCGGGATGCGTGAGCAGCCAGTCCCTCAGGATCCGCTGGTTCACGGCATCCCATTCGGCCGCGACGAAGAAGTGCGCGATCCCGGTGCGCACGCCGGCCTCCTCGCGGATCAGCACCGGATGCGTGCGCACGGAGCTCCCCGGGACCCATCCCGCCCGCTCCAGATCGACTCTGTGGGACTCGAGCGCCTCGGCATCCGGGATCCTGACGGCCAGATCGATGATCGGCTTGGCTGTCATCCCCGGCACCGCGGTCGACCCGATGTGCTCGATGAGCCAGTCCCGCTCCCCTGCCGCGTGGATCTCCCCCGCCATCCGGTCGAAGAGCTCGGGCCAGGTGGGGTCGTACGGGACGAGCATGCCCGCTCAGGGCCTGTCTGCGACCGTAGGGTCCCAGCGGCGGTGGCGCTGCTTCTCGTCGAGAAGTCCCCAGACGGCCGGGGTGAGCTCGGGGTACTCCAGCGCGATCTGCCGCAGCACGCGATAGTGGCGGGCTTCGTTGGGGCGCACACCGTCGTTCGCGGTGATGTTGTCAGCGCGAAGCAGGTACACGACGAGCTCGTCGACGCTCGGCAGCTCCTCCATGAAGTCCCACGGATCCTCGCCCCCGAGCAGGCGTTCCTGGATGAGGACGGCGAGTTCGTCCGACGCCTCGGCGCGCAGCACTTCCAGGCTGGCTCGGCGCGGGACGGACTCGGTCATACCTCCAGCCTACGTCGCCTACGAGCGGCCGCGGCGCCTCACGGTGAGTTCGTCGGACATCTCCTCAAGCTCCTTGCCCTTGGTCTCCGGCACCTTGAAGTACACGAAGAAGAACGACAGGAGAGCGAAGAACGCGTAGAAGCCGTAGGCGAAGGTGAGCCCGATCTCCGCGAAGACCGGGAAGGTCGTCGAGATGAAGAAGTTCGCCGCCCACTGCGCCGCTGCGGCAACGGCGAGAGCACCGGCTCGGATCGAGTTCGGGAAGATCTCGCCGAGCAGGACCCAGACGAGCGGGCCCCAGGTGGCGCCGAAGAACACGACGAATCCGTTGGCGCAGATCAGGGCGACGGTCGCCCACGGGTCCGGCAGCGTCGCCGTGCCCTGGGCGTCGAGCGTCCCGAACGAGAAGGCGAGGGCCATCAGGCCCAGCGTCACGGTCATGCCCACGGAGCCGACGAGCAACATGATGCGACGGCCGATCTTGTCGACCAGGAGGATCGCCACGATCGTGACCACGATGTTCGTCACCGATGTGATGACGGAGGTCAGAAGGGCACTGGACTCGTCGAAGCCCACCGACTGCCAGAGCGTCGTCGAGTAGTAGAAGATGACGTTGATGCCGACGAACTGCTGGAAGACCGAGAGCAGGATGCCAACCCAGACGATCGGCTTGAGGCCGAGCCTGCTCCCCCGCAGGTCGCGCAACGACTCCTTCTTCTCGGTGTCGATCGTGCCGGTGATCTCCGAGATCTTGGCGTCGACGTCGACCGTCCCCGTCACGGTCGCCAGCACCTCGGAGGCGCGTTTCAGGTCGCCCTTCCGCACGAGATATCGCGGGGACTCAGGAAGCCTCAGAGAGACCAGTCCGTAGACGAGAGCCGGGATCGCAGCGACCATGAACATCCAGCGCCAGGCCGTCAGACCCCAGAGCGGCTGATCGGCTTCACCGGCGATACCGGCCAGCAGGGCGTCCGAGAGCAGAGCGGCGAAGATACCCGTGACGATGGCGAGCTGCTGAAGGGAGCCCAGCCTCCCTCGGATCGCGGCGGGAGAGACCTCGGCGATGTATGCGGGGGCGATGACGGATGCCGCGCCGACACCGAGTCCGCCGATCACGCGCCAGATGATGAGGTCGACCACGCTGAACGCGAGCCCCGAACCGATGGCCGAGATGAAGAACATCGCCGCGGCCACGACCATCACGGGGATGCGGCCGCGCTTGTTCGCGATCGGCCCCGCGAACCAGGCGCCGACGGCGCATCCGATCAGCGCGGAGGAGACCGCGAAGCCCTTCAGTCCGACGCCGAGGTCGAAGCCCGAGACGTCGCCCGCGAGCGCGTCGACGGCCCCGTTGATGACCGCGGTGTCGAAGCCGAACAGGAAACCACCCAGGGCGGCCGCGATGCTGACCGCGATCACCTTCCGCTGGATTCCTGACGGAGTCTGTGATCTGGACATGGCATCCCCTCATCGTCGTGCTCACGAGAGTCTAGGGGATGCCCGGCCGGGCGGGGGTGGTGTCAGCTCTTTCCGTATCCGGACTCGCCGAGCTCCTCGAGGATGCGGTTGAGATCCTGGATGGATGCGAAATCGATGATGACCTGGCCTTTGCGAGCTCCGAGCGAGACCTTCACCCGGGTGTTCAGCCGATCTCCGAGGTTGCCGGCCACCTCGTCGAGATAGGCACGGCGTGCGCCCGGAGTCGCCTTCGGCGCGCGGCCGGGCGCGGCGGGCTCGGTCTTCGCGGCCACCTCAGTGGCACGCACGGAGAGGTCCTCATTGACGACCTTGTCCGCGAGACGCTGCATGGCCTCCGGCGTCTCCAGGCTGAGGATGGCTCGTGCGTGGCCCGCCGTCAGAACGCCGGCGGCGACGCGCTGCTGGACGGGGACGGGGAGCTTCAACAGGCGGATCGTGTTGCTGATCTGCGGACGAGACCGGCCGATGCGCGTGGCCAGCTCCTCCTGCGTGATGCCGAAGTCCTCCAGCAGCTGCTGGTAGGCGGACGCCTCTTCCAGGGGGTTGAGCTCGGAGCGGTGGAGGTTCTCGAGCAGTGCGTCACGCAGGAGGTCCTCGTCGGCCGTCTCTCGGACGATCGCGGGGATCGCGTCGAGGCCGGCTTCGCGGGCGGCCCGCGTGCGGCGCTCACCCATGATGAGCTCGTAGTCGCCGTCGCTGTTCTTCCGCACGACGACCGGCTGCAGGACACCGAACTCGCGTACGCTGTGCACCAGCTCCGCGAGGTCCTCGGGATTGAAGTGCGTGCGCGGCTGACGCGGGTTCGGCACGATCTTCTGCGGATCGACCTGGACCAGGTGGATCCCGGGGACCGTTTCGAGCTCGGGCTCGACGGCGGGCGCGGCCTTCGCAGCGGGGGTGGCAGCGTCGTCGGCCACGGGTCGAAGGCTCGCTCCCGGGAAGAAGACGTCGACGGGACGCTCCGCCTGATCAGCGGTGGGGATCAGGGCACCGATCCCCCGGCCCAGTCCAGTGCGCTTCGCCATCATTTCTCCTTGCTCTGCGTCGCAGGGCGCGACGCGATCTCGACTGCTGCCTCGCGATACGCGATGGCGCCGGCGGACTGCCCATCGTAAGCGATCACGGTCTGACCGAAGCTCGGCGCTTCCGACACCCGCACGGAACGTGGGATGACGGTCGAGAGAACCTGGTCAGGGAAGTGTGTGCGGACCTCATCTGCCACCTGCTGCGCGAGACGGGTACGACCGTCGTACATCGTGAGCAGGATCGTGGACAGGTGGAGCGCCGGATTCAGGTGCTTCTGAATCATCTGGATGCTGCCGAGGAGCTGGCTCAGCCCCTCCAGGGCGTAGTACTCGCACTGGATCGGGATGAAGACCTCGGATGCCGCGGTGAAGGCGTTGATCGTCAGCAGGCCGAGCGACGGCGGGCAGTCGATGATGACGAAGTCCATCGGGGTGGACTCGAGGTAGTCGAGCAGCGCCGTCCGGAGTCGATGCTCGCGGGCGACCTGCGCCACGAGCTCGATCTCGGCACCGGCGAGGTGGATCGTGCTGGGGGCGCAGAACAGATTCTCAGCCTCGGGGCTCTGCTGCACGATGTCGGCGAGCGGGAACCCCTCGATGAGGACGTCGTAGACGCTCGGAGTGTCCGCATTGTGCGGGACACCGAGTGCCGTCGAGGCGTTGCCCTGAGGGTCGAGGTCGATCACGAGGACCTTCGCACCGAGGGATGCCAGAGCGGATGCCACATTCACGGCGCTCGTGGTCTTACCGACGCCGCCCTTCTGGTTCGAGACCGTCAGGATGCGGGTCTCCCCCGAGAACTCCACGTGCACCGATTCCAGCGCGCGGCGCCGGGCGGAGAGGTCTGCGATTTCCCGCGCGAGCGGTGTATCCATCCCGAAGGAGTCCTTCGGTGATGCCTGTTCGGACTGTTTCACGTGAAACATCCACTCCTTTCGGGGCCGTCTTCCACTCTAATCGGAAAGCCCGACGTTCCCTGTCCCGCCATGGCTTCCCAGCGCCCTTTCGGCGTTGGGTCCCTGAGCCTGTCGACGGGTAGTCCGCCCGTACGCATCCGGGGGCCGCGGCGGGGTTTGGGGTCCAGGATGTCCGGAGGGTCCCCACACTGGGTCCCTGGGCTCGTCGAAGGGCCAGCGGTCCGTACGTATCCGAGTGTCGTTGCGCGGCATCCGTCCTCGATGTCCTGAGGGTCCCCACACTGGGTCCCTGAGCTCGTCGAAGGGCCAGCCGTTGGACGGGCCGTGCGACGGTCTGGCTTCCCCGAAGAGGTGAGTCCCCGATCTTGTCGAAGACCACTGACCCGGGTCCGTCCTATCCAGTGTTTCCTCGCATCACCGCGCTCGATTCCCTCGCACGGGGTCCCTGAGCTTGTCGAAGGGTCCACCACCTCGAGGTCCGTGAGACGCGCCCGGCCTCCCCCGGGACTTGAGTCTCTGTGCCCGTGGAAGCCCCACGAGGCAAAGGTCTGCCCGCGTCAGCGTTCTTCGCGTCGTCGCGTTGCCCCTCCCCCTTAGGGCCGCTGAGATTGCAGAGGGGTACGCGACCCAGGCCCACGACGCGGCGGTCTTCTCCCATGTACGAGTCCTCGAGCTTGTCGAGGGGCACGCGGTTCCCGGTGCCCCGGGACCTCCGACTCGGAGCGAATCACGGTGACCACCCTCCCATCCGCGTGTCCCTCGACGCTCCAAGGGCCGGCAGTTCGTGGGTCCGTGTAGCGCAGCGGTCCCTTGCGCGTCATGGAACGCGCCGCTCAGTGGGCCCTCACTTTCGCCACCGGGCCAGGACAGGGTGGTGCATCGCCGATCGAGTACCCCTGATTCTCCGGCCTGCGGTTGCGGGCTTCTGTGTGACATGCCACCACTGCCCGCGAGTCTGGCGACACAGGGATGTGAAGCCCCATGTTGCGACACCTCTGCGATGAATGATCCTCGCGCTCGTGGACTGTTTCACGTGAAACAAACCCCGATCAGCTGCCGCGCGGAGCCAGGGGTGCGAGTGTTGAGACCCATCACAAGGCCGGTATGCACGCGTCGCGAGCCTGGCGATGATTCGGACTACTCGTCAGGGTCAAGAAGCCGACGCCGTGCATAGAGCACCCTGCGAGCTCCGGGTTACCGCGAGGTGCGCGGTTCAGCCGGCGCTGCTGTCTCTGGCCTTCGAGATCAGGTGGCGACGCGTCCCTGTGCCAGCACGATCCCGCCTCAGGTAGCTTCACCCTGCACCCCGGCGCATGGAGCACACAGGAATCTCAACCGCGTCAGCGACGTGTTTCACGTGAAACACTCGCTCATGCAACACCCCGAGTCAGGTGGGACACTCGCCCGCCCCGTCTGGGCCACACTCACGATTCACGGACTCGTTCGCCCACGATCCCCCCGTGCTGTCACAGGGCCTCGTGAAGACACACGCATCCCTCCATGCCCTTCCGCACCGTCAGCTCGCGAAGCTGACGATCCGAACAGCCCAGCCCGGATCACCGCGGCGTGGAGCCTCACGCAAGCCCTCCCCCGATCTATGCGCAGCGACGCGCACGTGACATCCCTACATGTGCATGCCCATACATTCGGTGTTTCACGTGAAACAGCGACGATTAAGGGGATCACACTCCACCCCGCTTGTTCCGTTGATGTGAAGTAATGTACGAACTCAATGGGCTCACGGGGAACGCCAGGAGACAGGGCGTGCCGGTGCTCCGATGGCACCCGCGCGACTGCCATGTTTCACGTGAAACGTGGCCCTGAAGCGTCGACCATTCTCCCGCGCCACTGCCGGGCATTGATTCGCTTCCTCGTGCAGCGCCTGTGCACGGAATCCGCTCGCCACGCAGTCATGAGACGAGGTGAGACACCGCCCGTTCCACGTGAAACAGTGCTCCACCTCGCGACGACCCGCAGCGCGTCTGTCCCCGTGTGGGCCTGCAGACCGCCCCGTACTGTTCACACCCCGATATTGATGAGCGACTTCGTCGCCTGCGCTCCGATGCAAGGATGATTCAGGCCATTTGGTCACCGCCCGAACCGCGAGACAGCCCCTCGGCCAGGACCGCTGAGTCACTGAGTTCCCCCACGCCCGCAACAAGCGACGATCACATCAGCGAGAATTCTCGATCAGCGACAGCTGGGTACCGTCGGGGTCCAACAGGAATCCCACCCGCTGACCCCAGGACTGCATCCTGATCGGATGGAGTCGCGGGAAACCGGTCGTTCCCTCCGATACGCCAGATTCGGAGATCTGTTGATACAGGCTCTCCGCGTCGTCGACGCGAATGGTGCACATGAACGGACTTCGCGGCGGCTCTAACACCGGGAAGAGGAAGAACTCGAGCTGGATGTCACCCCTGCGCAGGATCATCCATGCCTCGTCGCGGAAGACTGTCTCAAATCCGAACCCGCCGTAGAACGCGACCGTCGTGTCCAGATCTCGTGACGGAAGGTTGGGGAATGCATGGTCGCCCATACGGCGACCCTACTCCGCCCCCATGTTTCACGTGAAACACAAAGCGCCTGAGACCGTCGGTCAGGTCGGATCAGTGTGACTGGCGACCGCACCACGTCCGAACCACAGAAGCGAAGGACTACCGCACGGCGGCCCGGACCACACGCGTGATCTCAGGCAGAACGCCCTCACCGAGTACCTCAACGCGGACATTCGACAGCCGGAACTTCTTGATCTGCTTCTGCGCGGCGTCGATCTCGTTCGACGCGTTGATCCCCTTGAGCAGCGTGAGCTCTCCCCCGTCACGTACGAGCGGCGCAGTCAGCGGGATCAAGGTTTTCAACGCACTCACAGCTCGTGCTGTCACGACGTCGAAACCTGACTCGGGCCGAACGTCCTCGGCACGAGCTCGGGTAACCGTGACGTTCGTCAGACCCAGAGCATCCTTCTGCTCGTTCAACCAGGTGACGCGGCGTTCCATCGGCTCGATCAGCGTCCACTCGACATCCGGCCGTGCGATCGCCAGGACGATGCCCGGCAGTCCAGCGCCCGAACCGATGTCTGCGACGGACCCGTGGAAGAGCGGTGCCGCGATCGCACTGTTCAGGATGTGCCTCGTCCAGAGACGAGGAAGCTCCAATGGGCCGATCAGTCCGCGCTCTTCGCCCTGCGCGGCAAGCGCAGCGGTGAACTGGCGGGCGAGATCGATCCGATCCCCGAAGATAACTTCAGCGACGGCGGGCTCGTTCTCGACGTCACTCATCTCAGCGTGCCTCTCGCGGGGATCGATGTTTCACGTGAAACGTCAGCGGCGACGCAACACGGTGTGGCGATCTGCACCCTCACCGTAGGACTCCGACACCAGAGCGCGCTCCGCCGCGATGTCATGCACCAGCTTGCGCTCGTAGCTCGACATAGCCGGCAGTGATGCCTGTGTGGCACCGTCGTCGAGCTTCGCCGCGGCCGCCTCCACCAGCGTCTCGAGCTGACGACGGCGCGCATCCCGCGATCCGCCGATGTCGAGGATCAGGCGGGAGAACGACCCGGTCTTGTTCTGCACAGCGAGGCGAGTCAGCTCCTGCAGAGCCTGCACGGTGTCCGGCGCCGAGAGCAGCGCGAGTCCGTCGCCCTCCGCCTCGACCGAGACATACGCACGTCCCTGACGGACGTCGAGGTTCAGATCGCCGTCGATGTCCGCGATGTCGAGGAGATCCTCGAGGTAATCAGCGGCGACGTCGCCTTCGTTCTCCAGCTGCGCGACGGTCGGCTCGGCCGCCTCGATCACGTTCTCACTCATGCGCCGGGACCCTTCTTCTTCGCACGCTTCTTACCGACCGGCTGCTGACGCTTCGGAGCCTCGGCCTTCGCTCGCTCCGCCTCTTCGAGAAGGCGCTGCTGCTCCGCCTCGTATGCGGCCATCGGGACCACCTTGCCGGACGAGTCGATCGCCTTGCCCTTGCGAGCCAGTCGCTCTTCGCGCGCCTTGGCCGCCTCGGAACCCGGGGTCGGCATCTCGCGGATGACCAGGAACTGCTGGCCCATGGTCCACAGGTTCGAGATGAACCAGTAGACGACGACACCGAGCGGGAAGAAGATACCCGAGAAGATGAAGCCGAGCGGCAGCACGTAGAGCATGATCTTCTGCATCTGGTACGCCTGACCGGTCTTGGCCTCGGGCGACAGGTTCTTGGAGATGATCTGCAGCTGGGTGAAGAACTGCGACGCGATCATCAGCACCACGAGGGTGACGAGGATCACGATGGCGACCGTGTTCCCGGCATCCACAGCGTTGCCGAGGGTCTCATGCAGCGAGGCGACGCCGAACAGCTCCGCGTTGTAGAACTGCTCCGTGAGCTCGGCGTTGAGCAGGCCCACACCGCCGACGCCGAGGTTGTGGTGCTTCGAGACATCGCTCAGCACGCTGAACAGCGAGAAGAAGATCGGCATCTGCACGAGGAGCGGGAGGCAGCTCGACATCGGTGTCGTGCCGTGCTTCTTATACAGCCCCATGGTCTCGCGACTCATCGCCTCGCGGCTGAGCTGATCCTTCTTGCCGCGGTACTTCTCCTGAACTTTTCGCAGTTCAGGAGCGATTTCCATCATCTTTCGCTGGCTCTTGATCTGCTTCACGAAGAGCGGGATCAGTGCGGCACGCACCACGATCACGAGACCGACGATCGACAGGACCCAGGTAAGACCGGACGCCGCGGGCAGGCCGACCGCGGTCAGCAGCCAGTGCCAGGCGACGAGGACGAGCTCCACGAGCCACTTGAGCGGCCACAGGATGGTTCCGATCAGGTCGAAACCACCGGACGCGGGCGCCGGTGAGGGGGTGGTGCTGGCGAGCAGGAGGTCAAGACCCACCGATCAGTCCTTTCGAGCGGGGACGACGAAACCGTGGCCGGTCAGGTCATAGCGGAAGTGTTCATGCGGACGAACGTCGTCGACGCCACCGCGAGTCCAGGGATTGCAACGGAGGATGCGCCATGCCGAGAGCATCGTTCCCCGCACGGCGCCGTGCTGTTGCACCGCACCTACAGCGTAAGCGGAACACGAGGGGTAGTACGCACAGACATCTCCGTACATCGGGGAGACGACCTTGCGGTACCCGACGAGGAAGCCGAGGACGAGATTGCGGGGGATCAGCGGAATGCTGCGCAGCACATCCCTCGACTCGAGATGCGCCGTGCCGATCGAGGATGCCGGGAGGGCGGTCATGACCGCACCTGCGCCAGCCGGCCCAGGCACCGGTTCACGTCAGCGCTCAACTCGTCGAAGCTCGCGGTCGCAGACGCAGGAAGGGCACGGATGACGACATCCGTGCCCTCGGGTACGCGCGACAGCGCTTCCGCGCAGACCGCCTTCAGACGCCGACGCACGGAATTGCGCACCACAGCGGTGCCCACCTGCTTGCTGATGATGAATCCGAACCTCGCGGCTCTGCTCTCACCGGTCGTCAACATGGACGTGACGACACGAGCCCCACCACAACGCGATCCGCGTCGAACGACCAGTCGATAGTCGCTCCCGCGGGTCAGGCGAAACGGGCGGGCGAGCACAGCGTCTTACGCGGAGAGCTCGGTGCGGCCCTTCGCACGGCGGGCCGAGAGGATGCCGCGGCCGGCACGGGTGCGCATACGGGCGCGGAAGCCGTGCTTCTTGGCGCGACGACGGTTGTTGGGCTGGAAGGTGCGCTTGCTCATGGAATCACTCCGGGAATGCTGCCACCGGGATCATTTTGACCGGAGACATAGGGATCTGCCGTTCAGGCATAAGTCAACCGATTAAGGGTACGTCTTGACGGCGCGCAGAGCAAATCTGCGCGCTTCGACCACCAGCTCAGGGACGATCCGCACAGCTATTATCCACAACCCGGCCGCACGCACGTATGAGCAACACGCACGCGGATTCCCGTAGGCAGGTTGCCGTTCCCAGCCGTGGTGACTACCGTGGCATCCGAAGTTATCCACAGGCGGGCCGATCATCCAGGCGGCCCATCGTCCCCTCAGCACGGAGCGTCATGTCATCACCTGCCCAGCCCGACGTTCCGATCTGGACCACGGTGCAGGAGCTCCTCGAGGCGGACGATCGAGTCACTCCCCAGCTCCAGGGATTCCTCAGCCTCGCGGTTCCGGCCGGCGTGATGGCCGCGACGCTCTATCTCGAGGTCCCCAACGACCTCACCGCCGCGCAGATCAACAAGAGGCTGCGGCTTCCGATCATGGAGGCCCTCTCTCATATCGGCGACGAGGTGACCTCCTACCGCGTGGTCGTGAACCACGAGCTCGCCGAGCAGCCGACGGCCCCCATCGCGGTCGCGGACTACGGCCGACAGGAGCAGATCCGCGTCGAATCCCCGATGGAGCAGCCGACGCAGCTGCGGCACGAGTCCCGCCTGAACCCCAAGTACACGTTCGACAACTTCGTCATCGGACAGTCCAACCGATTCGCGCACGCCGCTGCCGTCGCCGTGGCCGAAGCGCCGGCCAAGGCATACAACCCGCTCTTCATCTACGGCGACTCGGGACTGGGCAAGACGCACCTGCTCCACGCGATCGGCGACTACGCCCAATCCCTCTATGCGGGGGTCAAGGTCCGGTACGTCTCGAGCGAGGAGTTCACGAACGACTTCATCAACTCGATCGCGAACAACCGCGGCGCCGCGTTCCAGGCTCGCTACCGCGACGTCGACATCCTCCTCATCGACGACATCCAGTTCCTCCAGGGTCGCGCCGAGACGCAGGAGGCCTTCTTCCACACCTTCAACACGCTGCACGACCACAACAAGCAGGTGGTGATCACCAGCGACGTCGCGCCCAAGCTCCTCACAGGGTTCGAAGACCGCATGCGGAGCCGGTTCGAATGGGGCCTGATCACCGACGTGCAGGCTCCGGACCTCGAGACCCGCATCGCGATCCTCCGCAAGAAGGCGCAGAGCGAATCCCTGCACATCCCCGACGAGGTGCTGGAATACATCGCCACTGTGGTCTCGTCGAACATCCGCGAACTCGAGGGCGCTCTCATCCGCGTCTCCGCCTTCGCGAGCCTGAACAGGTCGGCCCTCGACATCTCGCTCGCGCAGACCGTGCTGCGCGACATCATCGACACGGCCGAGGACAACATCATCTCGCCGACCGACATCATCACGGCGACCGCTCAGTACTTCAAGCTCACCGTCGACGACCTCTACGGCTCGAGCCGCTCGCAGCAGATCGCCACCGCACGACAGATCGCCATGTACCTGTGTCGTGAGCGCACGAGCCTGTCGCTGCCGAAGATCGGGCAGCTGTTCGGCAACCGCGATCACACGACCGTGATGTACGCCTATAAGAAGATCAGCGAGCTCATGAAGGAGCGCCGGTCGATCTACAACCAGGTGACCGAGATCACCACGCAGCTCGGTCGTCGCTGACTCCGTCACGACCTCCGAAAAGGGGCTGCAGCATCCGAGAGGACGCTGCAGCCCCTTTCTCGTGCCGGCGACACACGCTCCTGCGATCGGATCGATGCCAGTTTGCACATGTGGATAACTTGTGGATGAATCCACATCCGATCGGGACGAATGTGTGGGAAACGGCTCAACCTGTGGATAACTGCATGACAAGGTTCGAGTGCCCACAGGCCGCGAACCCGCGTATTCCTCAGGGATTCCACAACTGACAAGCGTGTAGTTCCCTACTCGCGTCTGCTTTCCACCGACTTATCCACAGAATCCACAGGTGTTAACACCGTTAAGGAGTTAAGTCATTTCAGGGTCCATCCGATCACCAGAGGGTGGGGAGAGATCCGGCGGCCCGAGGATTCACCTCGGCGTATGGATCCGCGCATCTCTGGGGCTAGCATGGGAAGCCCTGCACTGGCAGGACCGATCACGACGCGTCACAGGATGACGACAAGGGAGCACCCGTGAGGTTTCAGGTCAACCGCGATGTCTTCAGCGAGGCTGTGTCCTTCGTCGTCAAACTCCTCCCCCAGCGCAACCCGCAGCCGATCCTGGCCGGAGTGCTGATCGAGGCAGACGACTCGGGACTCACTCTCTCGGCCTTCGACTACGAGGCATCCGCGCGGACCACGATCGAAGCAACCGTCGAGACGCCCGGCACGATCCTCGTCCACGGCCGTCTTCTCTCCGACATCGCCAGCCGGCTCCCCAACGCACCGATCGAGATCGCCGTCGAGGACGACGGAACCATCTCGGTCACCTGCGGATCGGCCCGATTCACCCTCGCAGCCATGCCGGTCGAGGAATATCCCTCCATCCCCGAGGTCTCCGGCTCCTCCGGCGTCGTCCCTGCCGACGACTTCGGCACCGCGATCTCGCAGGTCGGCTTCGCGGCATCGCGCGACGACGTGACTCCCGTGCTCACCGGTGTGCAGCTCGCTGTCGCGGGGCAGGCACTCAGCCTCGTCGCCACCGACCGCTACCGCGTGTCGGTGCGGGATGTGCCCTGGGACGGAGAGGTGGTCGAGACCACCGCGCTCGTTCCCGCCCGCACGCTCCTCGAGGTCGGCAAGACCTTCGGTCACGCGGGCACGATCCAGATCGCGTTCTCGGGCGCCGGTGACCGCGAGATCATCGCGTTCACCGCGGGCAACAAGACCGTGACGTCGCTGCTGATCAAGGGCAACTTCCCGCCCGTGCGCCGCCTGTTCCCCGAGCAGACCGACCACTATGCGGTCGTCAACACCGCTGACCTCGTCGAAGCCGTCCGCCGAGTCTCGCTCGTGCTCGACCGTGCTGCCCCGCTGCGCTTCACGTTCTCGACGGACAGCGTGACGATGGACGCGTCCGGCAGCGAGCACGCTCGCGCCTCGGAGTCGGTCGACGCGATCCTCTCGGGCGGCGACGAGGTCACTCTCGGACTCAACCCGCAGTACCTCATCGAGGCGCTCGGAGCCGTGAAGAGCGAGTTCGTCCGTGTGACGTTCACCTCGAGCGACAACGCGAACAAGCTCAGCCCGGTGCTCATCACGAGCCAGACGTCGGTCGACCAGGCCGGCCTCGACTCGTTCAAGTACCTCCTGCAGCCCAACCTCCTCCTGCGCTGATCGGCGTTCTGGGTCGCTGTTACGCGCCCGAAACAGCCGTGCCCAGGTCTGGAAACATCCGCTTGCCAGAGTCAGTCGTACCCGAAGAGCACGGCTGCTCCGCATAGCCGTGCGGCCGAGCTCGTCCCCTTGTGACGAAGGACGTCTCGCATGCGCGAAAGACCCCCTGCCCGATTCCATCGACTGCTCGCCGCGGGGGTGACACTCGCGGCGTCTGCGGCGATCGTCCTCGGAACGGCGCACCCGGCCGCCGCGGTGATCGTGAACCCCGGCTACGACTCGCTCGTGATCTCGGCCACTCCGGCCGAGGCATCCGTCGGCGACACCATCACGGTGACGGCCGTCGCCACCGGCCTGGTCGATGCCTACGCGTATGACCTCGACATCGCCTACGACCCCGAGGTCCTCGACTACGTGGTCGACAGCGAGACGCTGCCTGCGGGTGGCTTCGGCACGGCGGATGCCGCCGACGGAATCGTCTCGGTCGTCTCGACGCGGTTGGGCACGTCGCCCGGTCTGACCGGCACGCAGACTCTCGTCACGGTGACCTTCACTGCCATCGCTGACGGCGACACGACCATCGCGCTCACCGGCGGACGCGTCGTCGACTCGGCGGGCACCACCGCGGACATCGACACGGGATCCCCGACTCTCGTCGCCCCGATCTCGATCGCTGCCGAAGAGACACCCGGCACGGGAACCCCGGGCACCCCCGGCACACCGGGCAACGGGGCCGGATCAGGAGCAGGCACCGGCAACGGCACCACGGGAACGGATGCCGATGCCCTCGCCAACACCGGCGCGGATGCCGCGCCCTGGTTCCTCCTCGGCGGCCTCGCCGTCGCCCTGATCATCGGCGGCACCGTGCTCGTGCGCCGACGGAGCATGCGATGACCGCGCGGCACGACGACCAGCGCCCTGCCCCCGCAATCGGAGAGAAGCCCGTGAAGAAGAGACTGATCCGCAACGCGTCCATCGTCGCGATCGCCGGCACCGTCGTGACGCTGACGGGCTCGTTCGGCGCATCCGCCAGCGCCGCACCCGCGGCGACCGCTCCCCTGCTCGCGCCGTACTACACGGAGCTCGACCTCACCGGCGACGACCAGATCACGACGGACGACCTCGCCCTCGCGGCATCCGCTCTCGGTATCACCAGCGCCTCCCCCGAGTGGCCGACCCTGTCGCTCCTCGACACAGATGCCGACGGAGAGCTCACCGTGACGGATCTCGCCGACCTGTCGCAGCGCATGATCTACGACGACGGACCCTTCGAGCTCGTGGAGGCCTCGGTCATCGACATGCAGGCCGCCATGAACGCCGGCGTCGCCACATCCGTGAGCATCACGCAGGAGTACATCGACCGCATCGCGGCCTACGACCGCAGTGTGGTCCCCGGGGCGAGCCGTGCCCTGAACTCCGTCATCACGGTGGGGTCGGCCGCACTCGACGCGGCCGCCCAGGCAGATGCGATCCGTGAGTCCCAGGGCATGACGAGCATGCTCCTCGGCGTCCCGATCGCCCTGAAGGACAACTACAACACGATCGACATGGTCACGACCGGCGGCTGCGGCTGCTGGAACGACAACCAGACGACGACGGATGCCGCGATGGTCGAGGGCCTGCGAGCCGACGGTGCCGTGATCCTGGCGAAGACGAGCCTCGACGAATTCGCCTACGGATTCGTCTCGGAGTTCTCGTCCTTCCAGGATCCGGGTTCGACTCTGCTGGTGGCAAGCCCGTACGACACCACGCGCACAGCGGGCGGGTCGAGCGGCGGAACGGGTGCGGCGATCTCCGCGAACCTCGCGGGAATCGGCTTCGGCTCCGACACCGGTGGATCCATCCGGGTCCCGTCGTCGTACAACCAGCTCGTCGGGGTGCGCCCGACCGTGGGACTCGCGAGCCGCGACGGCATCATCCCGCTCGCACTCTCGCAGGACACCGGCGGACCCATGGCCCGCTCGGTGATCGATGCCGCCGTGGCGTTGGATGCCGTGGTGGGTGTCGATGAGGGCGACCCCGTGACGTCGGGACAGGTCGGACTCGTGCCCGAGTCGTACACCTCGTTCCTCGATGAGGGCTCTCTCGAGGGCGTGCGCATCGGCTACGTGCCGTCGATGGTCGGGACGAACAGCGGAACGGTGCGGCTCTTCACCGAGGCGACGGCGACCATGACCGCGCAGGGCGCGACGATCGTCCCCGTGACTCCGCCCACGGCGTTCGCGGCCGTGCTGAACGAGGGATCGGGATCGACGAACGAGTTCCTCCACGACCTGAACGAGTACATCGCCACTCACCTCGGATCCGACGTCGAGGCGCGCACCCTGACCGACATCCTGGCGACGAACAACTTCGTCACGTCGCGACGCGGGATCTACGAGAGCCGCAACGCCGTGACAGAGGAGACGTACCAGGCGTGGGCAGGCGAGAACGGCAGCCACACGCTGCAGCTCGCCGCGGGCAAGGACCTCGTCACCCAGATGCTGGACGAGCTGGATCTCGACGCCCTCATCTACCCGAGCACCAACGCGTACGGCACGCAGGGCACCAACATGCGCCTGAGCCCCAACACCGGGATGCCGGCCATCACCGTCCCGATGGGACAGACCGTCGCGGGTGAGACGGTACCCGGCAGCGGAGTGAACCTCGAACTGCTGGGGCGCGACTACGACGAGGGCACGCTCCTCGGACTCGCCTACGCGTTCGAGCAGGCGACCTCTGCGCGGACGTCCCCGGTGCTGTTCGGCCCGCTTCCGTGAGGAACCGGCGGCGATCGCACTCTTCGTGCGGTCGCCGCCGGCTCTCCCCAGGCGGTGTCGGCGGGGCGAGCTAGGCTGATCCCGTGATCGTGGAACACCTGAGCCTGGTTGATTTCCGCAATTACGCGACCGCCGAACTCGCTCTGCACAGCGGCCCCAACGTCCTCGTCGGCCGCAACGGGCAGGGCAAGACGAACCTCGCTGAAGCCGTGGTCTTCCTCGCCACGCTCGGGTCGCATCGGGTGTCCTCTGATGCGCCGATGGTCCGAGACGGCCAGGAGTACGCGATCATCCGTGCCCGACTGTCGCACGGCGAGCGTCGGGTGCTCATCGAGGTGCAGCTGAATCGCCAGGGGTCCAACAAGGCGCGCATCAACGGATCGCCGTCCAAGACCAACGAACTCCCCCGCTACGCGCACGTCGTGCTCTTCGCTCCGGAGGACCTGCAGATCGTACGAGGCGATCCGTCTGCACGACGCAGATTCGTCGACCAGCTCCTCATCCAGCGGACGCCGCGGATGGCCGCGGTGCTCGCCGACTACGATCGCGTCCTCAAGCAGCGCAACGCCCTGCTGAAGTCCGCCCGTGCGAGGGGCATCAAGGGCGAGGGCCTCAGCACGCTCGATGTGTGGGACGACAAGCTCGTCTCCCTCGGATCAGAGATCATCGCCGCGCGGCAGCGCCTGGCATCCGATCTCCAGCAGCCCGTCGCCGACGCCTACGCGGCGATCGCGGGTGAGGACCACCGTCCCCAGCTCGACTGGGCGCTCTCCGTCCGGGGCGGCGACCCCGAAGAGGGCGAGGACGCGGCGGCCGAGTCGTCGGGAGACATCGCCGACATGTTCCGCGCCGCGCTCTCGGCGAAGCGCTCGAGCGAACTCGACCGCGGACTCACCCTCACCGGTCCGCATCGTGACGACCTCGTCCTCCGCGTTCGCGGACTGCCGGTCAAGGGATACGCGTCTCATGGCGAATCCTGGTCCGTGGCTCTCGCCCTGCGTCTCGCATCCGCCGAGCTCCTGCGCAGCGAATCCCCCGCGGGCGATCCCGTGCTGATCCTCGACGACGTCTTCGCCGAGCTCGACGCCGACCGCCGCCAGCGGCTCGCGGCTCTCACCGCCGGCTACGAGCAGGTGGTCGTGACCGCCGCCGTGGAGGAGGATATCCCCGAGGTGCTGCACGCCCACGTCGTGCGGATCACGGCGGGAACCATCAGCGATGAGCGGGTGCTGCCGCAGGACGGCCAGAGCCCCGAGCCCCGAGAGGAGAAGACGGATGACTGACATCGCCGCCGCTCCCGAACCCGAGGCCCCCGAGACCGTCGCGACATACCTGCGCCTGCGCGGACTGCAGCCCAGCTCGAAGACGTGGAAGCGCAAGCGCCGCCTCGTCACGGACGACGACAACGCTCCCTTCACCCCCGGCCGCGATCCGGGCGCGCTCGGCGCGGTGCTCGACAAGCTCAGCCGTGACTCGGGATGGCAGACGGCACTGGCGCGGGAGGACCTCGTGCGGCAGTGGGCGGATCTCGCCGGCGCCGACACCGCGAAGCACTCCGAACCGGTCTCGCTCGAGCGCGGTCTGCTGACCGTGAAGTGCGACTCCACGGCGTGGGCGAAGAACCTCCAGTACATGCGCGGGACGATCCTCACCGAGATCGGTCGCCGCTATCCGGATGCGGGTGTCGAGAACCTCCGCTTCATCGGACCGGACGTCCCCTCCTGGAAATGGGGTCCCAGAGTCGTTCCAGGACGGGGTCCACGCGATACCTACGGGTAGGACACCATGCGAGGGGTCCGACACGCTCAGAGGGCCACACGTGGCCGCTGAGCCGCATTCGACCACGAAAGACCGCTAGACTGGGGATTCGTGATATCGATGTGGAGAATGCCCTCTGATGACGCCTGAATTCCCTGCTGACGAGACGGAATCGACCAACGGAGA
Organism: Actinomycetota bacterium; assembly: GCA_037033365.1. Lineage (GTDB taxonomy): Bacteria > Actinomycetota > Actinomycetes > Actinomycetales > Microbacteriaceae > Microbacterium. The sequence goes on from JAZBLS010000046.1 coordinate 18,054, forward strand.
CCCTTCGACAGGCTCAGGGACCCAAGGGGCAGCAGCCCACACCGAGTCGACAGGCTCCTCGGCTCCTCCGGCGAAGGCGCAGCAGCCCGGCGAGTACGGTGCCGACTCCATCCAGATCCTCGAGGGTCTCGAAGCCGTCCGCAAGCGCCCCGGCATGTACATCGGCTCGACGGGCCCGCGCGGTCTGCACCACCTGGTCTACGAGATCGTCGACAACTCGGTCGACGAGGCCCTCGCTGGCTACGCCGACACCATCTTCGTGACACTGCGGGAAGACGGCGGCGTGCGCGTCGTGGACAACGGCCGCGGCATCCCGGTGGATCCGCACTCCTCCGACCCGACCAAGTCGACCGTCGAGGTCGTCCTCACCATCCTGCACGCCGGCGGCAAGTTCGGTGGCGGCGCCTATGCCGTCTCCGGCGGTCTGCACGGTGTCGGATCGTCGGTCGTGAACGCGCTGTCGACCCGGTTCGACGTCGAGGTCAAGCAGAAGGGCTTCGTCTGGCGACACAGCTTCGCCAACGGCGGCGCTCCGCAGCAGCAGCTCGAGAAGGGCGAGCCGACCGATGAGACCGGCACGACCATCACCTTCTGGCCGGACGCCGAGATCTTCCAGGAGACCATCGAGTTCGACTACGACACCCTGCGCACCCGCTTCCAGCAGATGGCGTTCCTGAACAAGGGACTCCGCATCGAGCTGTCCGACGAGCGCCCCGGCTCCGCCTACGAGGTGGAGAAGGAGGGCGAGGCCATCCTGACCCAGCCCCACGACGTCTACTTCTACGAGCGCGGGCTCGTCGACTACGTCGAGTACCTCAACAAGGTGCGCCACGCGGAGGTCGTCAACGAGGAGATCATCGCTTTCGAGTCGGAGGACACGGCGCGCAAGATCTCACTCGAGGTCGCGATGCAGTGGACCACGTCGTACACCGAGAACGTCTTCACGTACGCGAACACGATCAACACCCACGAGGGCGGCACGCACGAGGAGGGGTTCCGCGCAGCGCTGACCACGCTGGTCAACAAGTACGCCCGCGCGAACAACCTCCTCAAGGAGAAGGACGACAACCTCTCGGGCGATGACGTCCGCGAGGGTCTCACGGCCGTGATCTCGATCAAGCTCGGCGAGCCGCAGTTCGAGGGTCAGACCAAGACCAAGCTGGGCAACACCGAGGCGAAGGCCTTCGTCCAGAAGATCGTCGGCGATCAGCTCGGCGACTGGTTCGACCGCAACCCGAACCAGGCGAAGAACGTCATCCGCAAGGCGATCGACGCCGCGACCGCCCGCCTGGCGGCCCGCAAGGCGCGCGAGACCGCGCGACGCAAGAGCGTCTTCGAGTCGGCGGCGATGCCCGACAAGCTCAAGGACTGCACGAGCAAGGACCCGTCGATCAGCGAGATCTTCCTCGTCGAGGGTGACTCCGCAGGCGGTTCCGCCGTGCAGGGTCGCGACCCCCACACGCAGGCGATCCTCGCGCTCCGAGGCAAGATCCTCAACGTCGAGCGCGCGCGACTCGACAAGGCCCTGGGCAACAGGGAGGTCCAGGCGATGATCCAGGCCTTCGGCACGGGCATCGGCGAGGACTTCGACATCGAGAAGGCGCGCTATCACAAGATCGTGCTGATGGCGGATGCCGACGTCGACGGTCAGCACATCACGACGCTGCTGCTCACGATGCTGTTCCGCTACATGCGCGGACTCATCGAGGCCGGTTTCGTCTACCTCGCGATGCCTCCGCTGTACCGCCTCAAGTGGACGAACCAGCCGCACGAGTACGTGTTCAGCGATGCCGAGCGCGACGCCCTGCTGCAGCACGGTCTCGAGAACGGCAAGCGGATCCCGAAGGATGCCGGCATCCAGCGCTACAAGGGTCTCGGTGAGATGAACCCGAAGGAGCTGTGGGAGACGACGATGGATCACACCACGCGCACCCTCCGGCAGATCACGATCGAGGACGCCGCCGCGGCCGACGAGATCTTCAGCGTGCTGATGGGTGAGGACGTCGAATCCCGACGGGGCTTCATCCAGCGCAACGCCAAGGACGTCCGCTTCCTCGACATTTAGTACTCCCTGGGTCCCTGAGCT
>JAZBLS010000047.1:0-19982 GCA_037033365.1 Actinomycetota bacterium
ATCATCGGCCGCGCACAGGGCGGAGACCACGGCGAGTCCCGCGGCGCCCGCCGCGCGCAGCCGCTCGGTGTCGTCCACACCGACTCCCCCGATCGCGACGCACGGCACCGGGCTCACGGCGGCGAGCGCACGGAACCCGTCGACGCCCAGTGCGGGCGGATGGTCGGGCTTGGTGCTCGTGGGGCGGATGACCCCGACGCCGAGGTAGTCCACCGTGCCCACGGGAAGGGCATGCACCGCCGCGAGGTGCTCCGGGGTGTTCGCCGTGAGTCCGATCAGGGCGTCGGCACCGAGCACCTCTCGCGCACGCAGCACCGACGCGTCGCCCTGCCCCAGGTGCACGCCGTCGACCCGCGCGCCGGCCTCCCGTGCGGCGACGGCCGCGTCGAGCCGGTCGTTCACCACGAGCAGCGCCCGGCCGTCGATCACTTGTGACAGCTCGACGAGCTGCGCCGCGACCTCGGCATCCGTCGCGTCCTTGTCGCGGAGCTGCACGATGCGCATTCCCCCGTCGACGGCCTGGCGGACGGTCTCCACCACGCCGCGCTCACCGCACAGCGCCCGATCCGTCACGAGATACAGCGACAGATCGGCGATCATGCGTGCTCCTCGATGCGCGCGGCGGCCGCGAGATCCTCTGCACGCACGGCCGCGAGCTCGTCGAGCAGCGCCACGGCGAAGCTGCCGGGCCCGGATGCCGTGGCCGCCGCCCGCTCGGCCGCGACCGTGTACACGAGGGTCGCCGCCGACACCGCGAGCAGCGCGTCGCCGATACCGCCGGCCTGCGAGGCCCCGAGGAACGCGGCCATCACGGCTCCGAGCGCGCACCCGCCGCCCGTGACCCGGGTGAGCAGCTCGTGCCCGTTCGCGATGCGCACGATCCGGTGCCCGTCGGTGATGAGGTCGACCGGACCCGACACGGCGACGACGCCGCCCGTTCTGAGCGCGAGGTCTCGGGCGGCGTCCGCCGCGGCATCCGGGGAGTCCGTCGCGTCGACACCCCGCCCGCCCGCACTGCGCCCTGCCAGAGCGAGCACCTCGGAGGCGTTCCCGCGGATCGCCGTCGGACGCACACCGAGCAGATCGTGCGCGAGCGCGGTGCGCACGGGAAGCGTTCCGATCGCGACGGGGTCCAGTACCCACGGGGTGCCGACCTCGGCGGCACCGGCGGCTGCCTCGAGCGCCGCGGTCCGCTGCTCGGGCGTCGGAGTTCCCAGATTGATGAGCACCCCCGACGCGACCTGCGCGAACGCGCCGGACTCGCCGACGATGTCGACCATCGCCGGCGCCGCCCCCAGGGCGAGCAGCACATTGGCCGTGAACCCGGTCACCACGGAGTTCGTGATGCAGTGGGTCAGGGGTGGAGCCTCCCGCAGGGCGGACAGCAGCCGGGCGGCCTCCGCCGAGAGGGTCGATTCGGAATCAGGACGCTGAAGATCGCTCATCGCGACATCCCTTCGCTAGTACGAACTAGATCAGGTTCGACGGGTCTGTTCTCAGCCGCGGATGCGGCACCCCGTGTCACTGGTCGAGAGTCTAGCGAGGCCGTCCCCGCTCAGCCGAGCAGGCGGATCAGCTCGAGCTCCTCCGCCCTCGTGAGGCCCGCACGGCGAGGCCGATCCGTACCGCGGGCGTCTTCATCGGTCACCACGGCGGCGATCGTGTCGCCGAGCGGCCGCAACCGGCCGCCGGCCGCCCGGTACCGCTCGGAGCATCGGCTCATGAAGCCCGCCATCTCTGCGGGGAGCCACAGGGGCAGCGAGCGCTCCCCCGCCCAGTGGTTCACGCCCTCGGCGATGAGAGCATCGTCCTCCACCACGACCGCGTCACCGGTGTGTCCGGCAGCCGTCCGCACCGCATCGAGCACGTCCGAGAGCGGGTGGCCGTCACCGATCGCGTTGACCTCTCCCGCAACCGCCGTCTCCGCGATGAAATCGGCGAGGTCGTCCACGTCGATCACCTGCGTGCGACGGCCCTCGGCTCGGGGGATCAGCACCGGCTCGACGCCTGCCCGCAGGAAGGCCGCCGCCCAGTAGCCGAACCGGTCACTGGGGTCTCCGGAGCCCACGATGAGCCCCGGGCGCACGATGAGGGCACGGTCTCCGAGCGCACGGACGGCGTCCTCCGCGGCGACCTTCTCCCTGGCGTAGTCGTACTCGTCGCCGGGGACGGCGGGCGGATGCCGCGGCGCGGTCTCATCCGCGTCCTCGGTCTCGTCATCCGCATACACCGACATCGACGACACGTAGGTCCAGCGCGCGGCCCGATCCCCCAGCGCGGCGACGGCCGCGGCGACGTGATCCGCGCGCGACGAGATGTCGATCACGTGGTCCCAGTCCCGGCCGGACACGAGGTCGTACGCCGCCGGATCGTCGCGATCGGCGACGACCAGGCTCGCCCCCTGCGGCGCGGGTCGCTCGCCCCGCGCGAGACACATCACGGTGTCGCCGCCGCCGAGCATGCGCGCCGCGATGCGTCCGGACAGCCAGCCTGTACCGCCGAGGATCAGAACGTCAGTCATGCGCCCATGCCAGCAGGATCCGCCGCAGAGCGGAAGGGGCTTCCGCTCTGGGCGGAGATCCGTTCACCTGCCGGGCAGATCCGCGAGCCCGTCGAGCTCCGGCACCGTCCACGACGGATCGGGCCGCCACGTCTGCCACGCCGGATCGAAGGGCCAGCCACCCGCACGGAACGACGCGATCGCGGCATCCGCGTGCCTCTCGATCTGCGCCGCCTGCTCGGCGCTGAGCCGCCCCTGCGCGATCGCGGCGATCACCTCGTCCTCGTCCTTCAACCGGATCAGCCCGTCGGGCTCGATCTCGACATCGAGGATGTGGTCCGACGAGTACGTCGCGCGATCCGTGCGCAGGTGGGCGTTCTCGAGGTTCACGTACCACCCGGCGAACGTCCACTCCTCCCCGGTCGTGTCGCTCCAGAAGAGCCAGACCGACCACGCGGCCCCCGCCGGAGCGATGCGGAGGATGCCGTCGCCCCGCCACTCCTCGACGACGCGCGTGCGCGGCTCGAGCCATCGTCGGTCGAGAGGCACGGTGCGGACGTTCCGCCCCTCGGCGGAGCCCTGCCCCTCCTGCAGCGTGCCAGGGGCGAGCCAGGCCACGAGACCTCGTTCGTCGTCGCGCACGACCCGCATGGGCGTGATCATCGACGGGTCACCCGGCTGCCACCCCGGCTTCCGGTAGTGCCAGTCGATCTGCTCCCCCGGCGCGAGGAACGGCCCCTCGCCCATCGGCCGCACCCCGTCGGGGACGGCGGCCGGGGTGCTCTGCGGCAGGATGCTCATCGCGCCACGGTACCCGGGACCTCACCGAGAACGACGCATCCCCTGCCGTGTCAGACGAGACGGCAGGGGATGCGTACGGCGTCGTCGGTCGGTCAGTCGCGGATCGAGGCTCCGAAGCGCTCGGTCGCGACGGCGACGCCCGCGAGCTTCGCCTCCGTGGCCTCAGCGGCCGTGAGCGTGCGGTCCTCTGCGCGGAAGCGCAGAGCGAACGTCAGGCTCTTGGCGCCGTCAGGAAGCCCCTCACCGCGATAGTCGTCGACCAGTCGCACGGACTCGAGGAGCTCTCCCGCCCCCTCGACCAGCGCGGCACGGAGGTCGCCCGCGGGCACCTCGGCGTCGACGACGAGCGAGACGTCCTGCGTCGCGGCGGTGAACGCCGACAGCGACGCCGCCACCTGACGGGGCGCGGCCAGCGACAGGATCCCGTCCAGGTCGAGCTCCACGACAGTGGCGCGGCCCGGCAGATCGGCGTCGGATGCGACGTCGGGGTGCAGCTCGCCGACGTAGCCGACCTCGGTGCCGCCGACCGTCAGCACACCCGTGCGCCCGGGGTGCAGGGCGGCACGCTGCGACTGGTTCACGTCGATGTCCACTCCTGCGGCGGCGGCGATCACGCGCACCGCATCGAGCGCCTCGGAGAGACCCGCCGCTTCTGCCGCGCGCCCTGGCTGCCGTGCGACGACGTTGCCCGTCAGCAGCAGTGCGACATGACGGTGCTGCGGCGGGATCGAGGCGTTCAGCGCGGCGAGGGTCTCATCGCTCGGGCGCTCGCCCAGCGGCGGGACCTCGTCCGTCCCATACTCGACACCGGGCTCGGGCAGGAACACGGTTCCGGTCTCGAACAGCGCGAGGTCGGTGAGACCGCGCGAGATGTTGCGGTGCGCGGTCTGCAGGAGGCCGGGGATCAGCGAGCGACGCAGGTAGGGGGCCGAACCGTCGAGCGCGTTCGCCAGCTTGATGCTGGGCAGGTGCTCGCCCGTCGCCGAGCCGTGGAGGTCGTTGCTCTCGGCGGTCGTGAACGGGAACGACGGCGTCTCCACGAAGCCCGCGGCCGCGAGAGCGTCGGACACGCGTCGCCGACCCTGCTGGTGCGCGGTCAGGCCGCGGCCGGACGGCGGAGTCGGCAGCACGGACGGGATGCGGTCGAGCCCGTGGATGCGGGCGACCTCCTCTGCGAGCGACCACTTGTCCGTGAGGTCAGGACGCCAGGTCGGCGGGATGACGGTCCACCCGCTCTGGGTCCCTGAGCCTGTCGAAGGGCCTGAGCCGCCCTGGGTCCCTGAGCCTGTCGAAGGGCTGACCTCGGCGCCGATCGTCGTCAGGGCGCCCTCGATCTCGGCATCCGTGTAGTCGACGCCGATGAGGCTCTGCACGAAGCCGCGCGGCAGCTCGATCTCGGCGACGAACACCTCTGTGAACAGCGCGCCGCCCTCGTCGGTCAGCTCGCCCCCGGCGAGTTCGACCATCAGGTCGGCGGCGCGACGCGCGGCCACGAACGGCACCAGCGGGTCGACGCCGCGCTCGAAGCGCTTGGACGCCTCGCTGGGGAGCTTGTGGCGACGGGCCGAGCGGGCGATGGTCACGGGGTCGAAGGTCGCGGCCTCGATCAGCACGTTCTGAGTGGTGCCGCTCATCTCGGTCGTGCCGCCGCCCATGACGCCGGCGAGGCCGATGGGTCCGGAGTCGTCGGTGATGAGCAGGTCCTCGACGTGGAGCGCCCGCTCCTGGCCGTCGAGCGTCGTCATCTTCTCGCCGGGGGTCGCACGGCGAACCGTGATGCCGCCCGCGAGCCGATCGAGGTCGTAGCCGTGCAGCGGCTGGCCGAGTTCGAGCATCACGTAGTTCGTGATGTCGATCAGGACGCCGAGCGAGCGCATCCCGGCGAGCGAGAGGCGGGCGATCATCCACGGCGGCGTGGGGCGCGACGGGTCGACGCCGCGCACGACGCGCGTGACGAACTCGCTCGCACCGACGCGGCCGCGCACGGGCGCGGAGTCGTCGACGATGGCGGTGAAGCCGGATCCGGGCTGCAGCTCGGCGAAGTCGCGGTCAGCGGGATCGCGGAACGATGCTCCCGTCGCGTGAGAGTACTCCCGTGCCACGCCGCGCAGCGAGAACGCGTAGCCGCGGTCGGGGGTCACGTTGATCTCGACCGCGACGTCATCGAGCCCGAGCAGCGCGATGGCGTCCGTGCCGACGGGCGCGTCGATACCGAGGTCGGAGAGCACCACGATGCCGTTGTGCTCGTCGCCCAGGCCCAGCTCGCGAGCCGAGGCGATCATGCCGTCGGACACGTGGCCGTAGGTCTTGCGGGCGGCGATCGGGAAGGGCCCGGGGAGGACCGCGCCAGGAAGGGTCACGACGACCTTGTCGCCGACGACGAAGTTGTGCGCGCCGCAGACGATGCCGCGGACTCCGCCGTGCTCCTCGCCCACGTCGACCTGGCACCAGTTGATGGTCTTGCCGTTGGACTGGGGCTCCGGCTCGAGCGAGACGACCTGTCCGACGACCACCGGTCCGGTGATCTCGAAGCGGTGGACGTCCTCCTCCTCGAAGCCGACAGACACCATCGCCGCGAGGACGTCCTCGGGCATGGCATCCGCTGCCAGATCGACGTACTCACGCAGCCACGAAAGCGGGACGCGCATCACACCACCATCCCGTACTGCTCGCTGAAACGGACATCGCCCTCTGCCATGTCCCGCATGTCCTGCACATCGCTGCGGAACATGAGTCCTCGCTCGACGCCCATGCCGAACGCGAAGCCGCTGTAGACATCCGGATCGATCCCGGCCGCACGGAGCACGTTCGGGTTGATCATGCCGCAGCCGCCCCACTCGATCCACCGCGCGCCGCCCTTGAAGGTCGGGTGCCAGAGGTCGAGCTCGGCGGAGGGCTCGGTGAAGGGGAAGAAGTTCGTGCGGAAGCGCGTCTTCGCCTCCGGTCCGAAGAGCTGGCGCGCGACGTGGTCGAGCGTGCCCTTCAGGTGCGCCATCGAGATGCCCTTGTCGACGACGAGGCCCTCGAACTGCGTGAACACGGGCAGGTGGGTCGCGTCGAACTCGTCGGTGCGGTAGACCCGTCCAGGGCACAGCACGTAGATGGGCACATCGCGGTCGAGCATCGAGCGCACCTGCACGGGGCTCGTGTGCGTGCGCATCACGAGGTGGCGTGAAGTCGGGTCGACGTAGAACGTGTCCTGCTCCTGGCGCGCGGGGTGATCGACGTCGAAGTTCAGGGCGTCGAAGTTGAACCACTCGTGCTCGAGCTCGGGTCCTTCCGCGATCTCCCAGCCCATCCCGACGAAGATGTCGGAGATCTGGTCCTGCAGGAGGGTCAGCGGATGCCGGGCGCCGACGCGCGTGCGCGAGGGCACCGCGGTGATGTCGATGCGCTCGGCCTCGAGCCGTGCGGCGACCTCCGCCGCGGCGAGCTCGGCCTCCTTGGCCGCCAGCGCCTGGGAGACCTGCCCCCGGCCCTGACCGACGAGCTTGCCGAACGCCGCCTTGTTCTCGGGCGCGACCTGACGCATCGAGGCGTTGAGGACCGCGAGCGGCGATCCCTCTGCCACGTGCGCGGCTCGCGCCGCCTTCAGCTCCGCGGTGTCGGATGCGGCGGCGATGGCGTCGAGCGCCGCCGCGACCGCGGCTTCGACCGCTTCCGGGGTGATTTCAGAGGACTCAGACACGAGAGTCGAGTCTACCGGCGAGCGGTGGCGCGATCAGACGATCCCGCCACCCGTGCCGGTGTTCGTCCCGTCGAACTTGCCCGCGCCGCGCTGCAGCGTGATGAGCTCGGTGTTCGTGCCGTCCTCGTGCTGACGCGGGTCTCCACCCGGGTCGATGCCCCGGAGCTTCGGCGAGCGACGGGTCTGGATCTCCAGGTACCGCGCGATGCCCGAGAGGATCAGGCACATCACGATGTAGATGCCGCCGATCACGAAGGCCGACTGCAGCACCGGACGGCCCTGCTGTGACGTGAGCTGCTTGGCGAAGTAGAGCAGCTCGGGGTACGTGATGATGAAGCCGAGCGCGGTGTCCTTCAGCGTGACGACGAGCTGCGCCACGATCACGGGCAGCATCGCGCGGATGGCCTGCGGGAGCAGGATGAGCCGCATGACGCCGCTCTTGCGGAGTCCGATCGCGTAGCCGGCCTCCTTCTGCCCGCGGGGCAGGGACTCGACACCGGCGCGCAGGACCTCGGCGAGCACCGAGCCGTTGTAGACCATGAGGGCGAGGACGACGGCCCAGTACGGCTCCATCTTCACACCCAGCACCGGCAGGCCGTAGTACAGCAGCATCATGAGGACGAGCACCGGCACGGCGCGGAAGAACTCGGTGATGACGGTGACGGGGATCCGCACCCACGCGTGCTCGGACAGGCGTCCGATCGCCAGGACGAATCCGAGGATGAGGCTGAGGATCGCGGCGGCGCCGAATGCGAGGAGCGTGCGGCCGAGCGCGCCGAAGATCTGCGTCCACACGGCGCTGAACGTGAAGACGTACCAGCGCGACGCGTCGAACTGGCCGCTCTCGTAGAACCGCCAGCCGATGAAGGCGAGGAGGGCGAGGACGACGACGACCGTCGCCACGCCGAGCAGTCGGTTGCGCAGGATCGCCTTGGGACCCGGGACGTCGTACAGGACGGAAGTCATCGCGCGATCCTCCACTTGTTCTCGAGATAGCGCTGAAGCCAGCTGAGGAGCAGGACGAGCGCGACGAAGATGGCGGCGACCCAGAGGAGGACGACGAGGGCGTTCTCACCCCGCTCGCTGAGGTAGGAGCGGATGGCGCCGAGCTCGAGGACCGAGAAGCCCGCCGCGACCGTGGTGTTCTTGAGGAGCGCGATGAAGACGCTCATCATGGGCGGCACGACCGAGCGGAACGCCTGAGGCAGAACCACGAGCGTCATGACCTGGCCGAACGGCAGGCCGATCGCTCGCGCGGCCTCGGCCTGTCCGACGGGGACCGTGTTGATGCCGGCGCGGAGCACCTCGGCGACGTACGTGGCCGTGTAGATGCCGATCGCGAGGATGCCGAGCACCGTGGTGCTGAGCTTCGGCAGCCCGAGCTGCGGGTAGCCGAAGATGAAGAAGAAGAAGACGAGGGTGAGGGGCGTGTTCCTGATGAGGTTCACGTACACCGTGCCGACGCCGCGGGCGATCGGGACGGGCGAGACGCGCATGGCTCCCACGATGATCCCGAGGACGAGAGCGAGCACCGCTCCGCCGAAGAAGATCATCAGGGTGTTGCCCAGCGCCTTCCCCCACAGGTCGGTGTTTCCGAAGATGACGTCCACGCCGTCCTCCCCTTCTGAGTCTGAGGAGGGGGCGGCTGCGGACAGCCGCCCCCTCGGTGTTCAGTCGATCAGTCGATCAGTCGATCAGTCGACGGTCGGCTGGGTGACCTCGATGCCGGACGATCCGAGGTTCTTGTCGAAGATCGCCTGCCAGATGTCGCCACCGTCGGTGAACAGCGTGTTGATGTGCTCCTGCAGAGCAGTGTCGTCCTTCGCGAGGCCGACGCCGTAGCGCTCCTCCGTGAACGGCTCGCCGACGACCTTGAGGTTGTCGGGGTCCTGTGCCGCGTAGCCGATGAGGATCGCCTGATCGGTCGTGACCGCCTGGACCTCACCCGAGAGCAGTGCCTCGACGCATGCCGAGTACAGGTCGAACTCCTTGGTGGGGACCTCCGGGTAGTTGGTCCGGATGTTCTGGATCGGGGTCGATCCCGTCGCCGAGCACACGGTGGTGTCGGCGCTGAGGTCGGCCTCGCTCTTGATGTCCTCGTTGTCGGCTGCGACGAGGAGTCCCTGACCGGTGATGAAGTACGGCCCGGCGAACGCGATCTGCTCCTTGCGCTTGTCAGTGATCGAGTAGGTGCCGACGTAGTAGTCGATGTCGCCGTTGGTGATCGCCTGCTCGCGGTTGGCGGAGGCGATCGGCTTGAACTCGATCTTGTCCTCGTCGTAGCCGAGCGAGGCGGCGATCCAGCGCGCGATGTCGACGTCGAAACCGGTGCGCTCACCGGTCGTCACGTCGAGGTAGCCGAGACCGGGCTGGTCCTCCTTGACGCCGATGATGACCTTATCGCGCTCCTGGATGGCGTCGAACGTCGGGCTGCCCTCGAGCTGCACGTCCTCCGCGACCTCGAACCAGGTCGAGTCCTCGCCGCCCTCTTCGCCGGTGCCGGCGCCGGGGGCCGACGGGCTGCCGCTGTTGCAGGCCGTCAGGGCGAGCAGCGCTGCCGTCGCGATCCCGATGCCTGCCAGTGTCCGTGTGCGTCGCATGTGCGTCTCCTTCGTGTGCTGTGTGTGCAGGGTCTGTGGGTCGTCAGTGCGTGAGGAGCTTCGAGAGGAAGTCCTTGGCGCGGTCGCTCTTCGGGGTCGTGAAGAACTCCTCGGGCGTCGCCTCCTCGACGATCTGCCCGTCGGCCATGAAGACCACGCGGTCGGCCGCCTTGCGGGCGAAGCCCATCTCGTGGGTGACGACGATCATCGTCATGCCCTCGTGCGCGAGCTCGACCATCACGTCGAGGACCTCGTTGATCATCTCGGGGTCGAGCGCGCTCGTGGGCTCGTCGAAGAGCATGACCTTGGGCTGCATGGCGAGGGCCCGCGCGATCGCGACGCGCTGCTGCTGTCCACCGGAGAGCTGGGCGGGGAGCTTCGAGGCCTGCTTCGCGACGCCGACGCGCTCGAGGAGGACCATCGCCTCCTTCTCGGCATCCGCCTTCTTCATGCCGCGGACCTTCATCGGGCCGAGCGTGACGTTCTCGAGGATCGTGAGGTGCGCGAAGAGGTTGAACGACTGGAAGACCATGCCGACGTCGGCGCGGAGGTTCGCGAGGCCCTTGCCCTCGGCGGGCAGCGGCTTTCCGTCGATGCTGATCGTGCCGCTCGTGATCGTCTCGAGACGGTTGATCGTGCGGCAGAGCGTCGACTTGCCCGAGCCGGAGGGGCCGATCACGACCACCACCTCGCCGGAGTTGACGGTGAGGTCGATATCCTTCAGCGCCTGGAAGTCTCCATAGTGCTTCTGAACGTTGTCGACAACGACGAGAGGCTTACCAGAGGTCATCATTTCTCCAAACTAGCCAGGTCAGCACCGCGGCTCCAGGCAGGTGCGCCGACATTTACACGTTCGTGATCACACCGACACATCCGCTCGGACGAGTGCACGGAGTGCCCCACGGCCAGCCCCCGCAGACCGTGGGAGCGCGCCTGCCGCCGTGATTCTGCCCCAGCCGAAGCCGGGCGGCGGGCCTCCGATCGGATCGCTCGAAGACTCGCCATGAGAGGACGCCGGACGCCGTGCCCATGGGAATGGCATGAAGTGTCTGGCATCCGAATTCTCCGTCGAACCGTGCGCGATCGACCTTCAGAGTGGCAGACGCCGTGAGCGCACGGGGATTCTCTTGAGGATTTCTTGAGGCCTCACTCGCGCTCGTCGCGGTAGTACTCGATCGCGCCCGGATGCAGGGGCACCGGGCCGGTGAAGATCGCCTGTCGGCGGTCGAGGAGCGCCGCGGTCGGCACGCGCTGCGCGAGTCTCGTCCGCGAGTCGAAGAGCGTCGACAGCACGTCGCGGACGACCCCGTCGGGTGTGCCCGTCGCGGTCATGAGGTAGTTCGGGACCGCCAGGGTCGGCTCGGACTCCTCGATGCCGTAGAGGCCGATCGGGAAGTCCGACGGACGGTACGCGTGCGAGTACCGCTCGTTCACGCGGTTCACCCAGCTCTGCTCGATCGGCAGAAGCCGCACGGGGGTGTCTGCCGCGAGCTCCGTGATGCCCGGCGTGGGGATCCCCCCGACCCAGAAGAAGCCGTCGATGTCGGCGTCGGCCATCGCGTCGATCGACTCGCGGAGGTCGAGGCTCGCGTCGTCGATCGTGTCGATGTCGACGCTCGCCGCCTCCAGCACGCGCTCGGCGATGACATGGACGCCGGAGTTCTCCGCGCCGAGCGACACCCGACGACCCGCGAGGTCGGCGACGTCGTCGATGTCCGAGTCGGCCCGCACGACGACGTGGAGGTATTCGTCGTAGAGCCGCGCCACGGCCTGCACGGCCAGAGGGCTCGCGAACGCGCCGGCTCCCGCGACGGCATCCGCCGCGGCATCGCCCTGAGCGAATCCGAGCAGCGCCTCCCCCGCACTCACGCGGACGAGGTTGTCGACGGAACCGGCGGTCTCCTCGGCGGTGATCGGGATGCCGGTCCTCGCATTCAGCTCGTCGGCGATCGCCGTGCCGTAGGCGTCGTACACGCCGTTCGCTCCCCCGGCGGCGATCGCATAGCGCTCCTCCGTCCATGCGTCCGACGTCGGACTGCACGCGCTCAGCGCGCCGAGCGTCATGATCACGAGCGCCAGGGCTCCGGCCCGACGACCGACGAGCCGCCTCATCCGGCCGCTCCGTCCGGGAGGACGAGCGACACCGAGAGGCCGCCGTCGGCCGGCACCTCGACGAGCAGCTCGCCGCCGAGGATCTCGAGGAGGTCGGTGGCGATCGCGAGGCCGAGGCCCGTTCCCGGGGTGTCGGCGCTGTCCTCGCTGCGCCAGAAGCGGTCGGCAGCGGCCTCGACCTGTTCGGGGGTGAGGCCCGGGCCGTGGTCGCGCACCGTCAGCAGGCTGACACCGGCCTCGTGGTGGGCGGAGATCTCCACAGCCGACCCCGCCGGGGAGAACTTCACCGCGTTGTCGATCACGGCGTCGAGCGCGCTCTCGACGATCGTGCGGTCGGTGACGCTCATGACCGGCGCCCGCCCTTCCGCGCGCATGCTCACGCCTCGGTCGGCGGCGACGGGGCGCCAGGCCTCTGCACGGCGCTCGGCGACAGCCGCGAGGTCGACCGCGGAGATCGTGGTGTCGGCGCGTCCGCCGCGGGCCAGTCCGAGCAGGGTCTCGAGGATGCGGACCATCCGCCGCCCCTCCTCTCTGGTCTCCTCCACGTCGCCCTGCCATTCGTCGCCGAGCCCTGTCGCGAGGTGCTCGACACGCAGCAGGAGGGCATTGAGCGGATTGCGCAGCTCGTGCGAGGCGTTCAGGGCGAACTCCTGCTGCCGCGTCATGACGCGCTCGATCTCGTCGGCCATGCCGTTGAACACGCGGGTCATGCGTCGCAGCTCCGGCGGCCCGGTGTCCTCGGCGACGCGCGTGTCCATCGCGCCCCGCTCGATGGCGACCATCGCCTCGTCCAGTCGTCGCACGGGTGACAGCACCCAGCGCGCGAGCTGGAACACCAGCACGACGCCGAGCCCGATCGTGACGAGCGCGATGACCCACAGGACGACGATCTGCTGCACGATCTCCGCACGCGGGGCGTCGGAGTCGCCGGTGATCATCACGGCGCCGATCACGTCGCCGTCGTCGAACACCGGCTCCATCAGGGCCGAGTCGCCTCCGCCCCACGGGAAGACGGGCTCGGGCGCCTCCGCACGCCGCCCGGAGAGGGCCAGCTGCACCCGGGTCGTCTCGTCCTCCGTGAGGATGTCGGCGTCCCGATGCCCCGCGGCCCACACGCTGCCCGCGAGATCGAACACGACCACGTCGATGCCGAAGACCTCCTGGAAGCGCTGCACCTCCGCCTGGATCACGGTCGCGTCGCCGGATCGCAGCGCCTGCCTGGCGCTCGTCACGAAGTAGCCGAGATCACCGAGCTGCTCGGTGTAGAACGTCTGCTGGATGCTTCGGGTCGCGCTCCACGCCGTGGCGCCGCCGAGCGACAGCAGGATCGCCACGAGCGGCACGAGGAAGACGACGATCAGACGCCTGCGCATGGCGGCCTAGCCGGCCAGCCGGTAGCCGACGCCGCGGACGGTCTCGATCACGCGGTGGGCGCCGGCCTTCTTGCGGATCGCGCCGACGTGCACCTCGAGGGAATGCCCGAACCCGCGCCAGTCGGTGTTCCAGACCTCGCGGATCAGCCGGTCCTTGGGCACCGCGACGCCGGGATAGCGGGCGAGGACCGCCACGATGTCGAACTCCTTGCGGGTGAGGTCGATCGGCGCGTGCTCGACGAGGATCCGTCGGGCGACGAGGTCGATCTCCACCGCGCCGCCGTCGAGGCGGACCACGGCGTCGGCCTCGGGGCGCATCGGCCGCGAGCGTCGGGTCACGGCCTCGATGCGCGCGAGGAGCTCGTGCACGTCGTAGGGCTTCACGACGAAGTCGTCGGCCCCCGCCCGGAGCCCCTTGATGCGCTCGGTCACCTGGTTGCGCGCGGTGACGATCACGATGGGGACGTCCGAGCGCCCGCGGATGCGGCGGCAGAGATCGACGCCGTCGACGTCGGGCAGTCCGAGATCGAGGAGCACGACCTCCGTGTCGGCGCCGAGCATCTCGAGGGCTGCCGTGCCGTCGGCGGCCCGGACCGTCGCGTAGCCCGATCGAGCGAGGAAGGCCTCGAGGGCCGCGGCGACGCGCTCGTCGTCCTCCACGATCAGAATCCGCATCGGCTCAGGCGGGTGCGGCGGCGCGCTGAGCGAAGGCGCTCTCGTACAGGCAGACGCTGGCTGCCGTGGCGAGGTTCAGCGACTCGGCGCGACCGAAGATCGGCAGCTTGAGCACGCGATCGGCGAGAGAGAGGGCGTCGTCTTCGAGTCCGCGGGCCTCATTGCCGAACAGCCACCCGGTCGGCTCGGCGAGCAGGCCGTCGGCCCGTGCCTCGAGCAGGTCGTCGCCCTTCACATCGGCGGCGAGGATGCGCAGGCCCGCTTCGTGGGCCTTCCGGATCACGTCGGGGAGCTCGGCCCCCACCGACACGGGCAGGTGGAACAGCGAGCCGGTCGTGGCACGAACGACCTTGGGGTTGTAAGGGTCCACGGTGTTCCCGGTGAGGATCACGGCATCCGCGCCCGCGGCATCCGCCGCCCTGATGATCGTCCCGAGGTTCCCCGGGTCGCGGATCTCCTCGCAGATCGCGACGAGGCGCGGCTTCGCGGCGAAGACGTCGCGGACGGATGTCGGGGTCTGCCTGACGACGGCGACGAGGCCCTGCGGCGTCACGGTGTCGGCCATGGCGTTCAGCACGTACTCGGTGACGTACTCGACCTCGACGTCGGCATCCGCGGCCTTCGATCGGATGTCCGGATGCTTCTCCCAGCCCGTCGGCGTCGCGAACAGCTCGACGATGGCGGCGGGACTGTAGGTGAGCGCTTCACGGACGGCCTGCGGTCCCTCGAGGAGGTACAGACCTGTCTCCGATCGGGCGCTGCGCTTGGTCAGCTTGGCGACGGCACGGACTCGGGGGGACCGGGGGTTCTCCAGCACGTTCACAGTCTAGAGAACACGGAGGTCGTTCTCGCGCGGTCGGGATAGGGTGCGTCCATGACGACGGATGCCGCGGCGAGACCCCTTGCGCGGCGGATCGTCCTCGTCGTGCTCGCCGCCACCACGGTCGCGGCCGGACTGATCGTCCATCGAGCGGGACGCGGCGAGGCCGCCGACATCGCCGGCGACGCCCTGTACGCGGTGCTGATCTATCTGCTGGTGGCGTTCCTGCTTCCGCGGCTGCGCGCGTGGAGGGTCGCGCTCCTCGCCTTCGCCGTGTGCGCCGCGATCGAGCTGTTCCAGCTCACGGGTCTCCCCCGTGTCTGGTCCGCCGCCTTTCCGCCGATCGGACTCGTGCTCGGCAGCGGCTTCGACGCGCGCGATCTCGTGGTCTACGCGGCGGCGGCCGTCGTCGCGGGCCTTGTGGATATGGGTCTGTCGCGGCGACGCCCGGCGTCCTGACACGACACGCCTTGATACGACACAGGGCGCCCTCCCGAAGGAGAGCGCCCTGTGTGAGAAGTACTGCTTACGCAGCCGACTTCGGTGCGTTGACGTCGGAGGGCAGAGCCTTCTTCGCCGTCTCGACCAGCGTCGTGAAGGTCGCTGCGTCGTTGACCGCGAGGTCGGCGAGCATGCGGCGGTCGACGGTGACACCCGCGAGACCGAGGCCCTGGATGAGGCGGTTGTACGTCATGCCGTTCTGGCGTGCAGCGGCGTTGATGCGCTGGATCCAGAGACGACGGAAGTCGCCCTTGCGCTTGCGGCGGTCACGGTACGAGTAGACCAGCGAGTGGATGACCTGCTCTTTGGCCTTGCGGTAGAGGCGCGAACGCTGACCGCGGTAGCCGGAGGCGCGCTCGAGGATGACCCGACGCTTCTTGTGGGCGTTTACCGCCCGCTTGACTCTTGCCATTTTCCTGTGTTCCTATCGTGCGTTCGGGCGCTCAGCGGCCGAGAAGCTTCTTGGCGACCTTGGTGTCAGCCTTCGACAGCACCTGGTCCTGGTTGAGGCGACGGGTGCGACGGCTCGACTTGTGCTCGAGGTTGTGGCGCATTCCGGCCTGCTGCTTCTTCAGCTTGCCGCTGCCGGTGATCTTGAAGCGCTTCTTAGCACCCGAGTGGGTCTTCTGCTTCGGCATCTTCTCTTCCTTCGTATGGCGCCTTCTCAGGCGACGGTGTCAACCCGCGGTGCGGGAGTCTGGGGGCGGGCTCAGCCCGCTGCGGCCTCGGCCGGTGCGTCCGCGTCGCCCTTGGCGTCGCGGGCGGCCTGCTTCTTGTCGGCACGCTGCGCGTCACGGACGGCGTTCTGCTCCTGCTTCGCCTCGGACTTGCTCTTCAGCGGAGCGACGATCATCACCATGTTGCGACCGTCGATGGTCGGGTTCGACTCGACCGTTCCGAGCTCGGCGACGTCCTCCGCGAACTTGCGGAGAAGACGGACACCCTGCTCGGGGCGCGACTGCTCGCGACCGCGGAACAGGATCATCGCCTTCACCTTGTCGCCGGCCTTGAGGAAGCCCTCGGCGCGCTTGAGCTTCGTCGTGTAGTCGTGCGCCTCGATCTTCAGTCGGAAGCGAACCTCTTTGAGGATGGTGTTCGCCTGGTTGCGGCGAGCTTCCTTCTCCTTCTGGGCGGCTTCGTACTTGAACTTGCCGTAGTCCATGATCTTGACCACGGGCGGCTTCGAGTTGGGCGCGACCTCGACGAGGTCGAGATCTGCTTCCTGCGCAAGGCGCAGCGCCGCCTCGATGCGGACGACGCCGATCTGCTCACCCGCGGGGCCGACGAGGCGGACCTCGGGGACGCGGATGCGCTCATTGGTGCGGGGATCGCTGATGCGTAGCTCCTTAGACGATGGGATTCGGCCACCAGGATGCTGTCAGCGCCCCGGGCGAAATCAGAATCGTCCCCACCCACCGGCATTCAGACACCGGCTTCGCACCCAGTCTGCCGGATCGGTCTGGCGACGCGATCCGGTGGAGTGCAAGACCCGGTAGCCTGGAACGGCAAGCGCGGGTGGGAAGTGAATCCTCTTTCGTGCCGGAGCATGACGCTCCGGAGCCCGACACAGTCTAACAGAAGGCAAGGCGAAGTGACGAACCAGGCATCGGACGAGACCGCACGCGAGCGCGAAGAGCGCTGGGCACGGCAGGAGGAGGCGGCGTCGTCCGCCACCCGGGACATCGCCGATGTCCCCGCTGTCGAGGTGATCACCACCGCCGCCGTGCACCTCATGAGCGCGGCGGCCGTGAAGCTCGGCCTCGCCGACGAGCCTGATGCCGCGGCTCAGCTCGACCTCGATGAGGCCCGCAAGCTCATCAACGCCCTCGCCGGGCTCATCACGGCCGGCGCCCCCGAGATCAGCGACATGCACGCCCGCTCGCTGCGCGACGGTCTCCGCTCGCTGCAGCTGGCCTTCCGCGAAGCGTCCTCGATCCCCGACCCGATCGGCAAGGGCCCCGGCGAGAAGTGGACCGGGCCGGTCAACTGACCCTTCGTCGCTCCGGGGCCATGCCGATCTCCCCTCCTGCGCGATGCGGGGTCGGAAACGCATCGCAAACAGACGGATGCCGTGCGTATCTGACCCCGCACCAACGCCCGGATGCGTATCTGACCCCGCACACTCGCCTTCGCGATGCGGGGTCGAGAACGCACCTCAATCGGGCGGATGCCGTGCATTTCTGACCCCGCACCACAGCCCTACACGATGCGGGGTCGAAAACGCACCGCAAACCGACGGATGCCGTGCGTATCTGACCCCGCACCAACGCCCGGATGCGTATCTGACCCCGCCTCACAGCCCGGATGCGGTGCGCATCTGCCCCCGCACCACAAGCCCGGGATCGCGATCAGGACTCGAGGACGACGGGCGGCGCCGTCGACGGGCCACCGCAGACGTCCGTGGAATGGGTCCACTCGACCGACTCGTCGGACTCCCCGATCAGGACGCCGGTCGCGTCGAACAGACGCACCGTGATCACGTCCGGAGCGCTGAAGCCGAAGCCGAACTCTCCCGGCTCCCCCTGCTCCGGGATCGACGGATCGGTCGACGGCGTCGGCTCCACGCCGGGCGCGGCCGAGCATCCGGCGCCGTCGACGCACACCTGCAGGAAGACATCGTCGCCGTAGGCCGAGGCGTCGATCGTCAGGCCGTTGCTCCAGCCGATCGCCGGGCACGCCGTCGCACACCCCGTGAGCAATGTCGCGCCCACGATGCCGATGACCGCCAGAGCCGCTCTGCGCATGCCGCCACCCTAGCGAAGGCCGCTCGTCAGGCGGAGCGGCGGAGCTTCACGGTCAGCGAGTCCGCGAGGACCGCGATCCGGTCGTCGGCGGCCCAGCGCTGCGCGAGGCGCGCCAGCACGGCATCCAGGACTCCGCGCTCCAACCCGTCGACGAGTTCCAGGATCACGATGAGCTCCGGGCCACGCAGGCGGGCATACGGGTCGCCGGCGGCGACCGCGACGTCGATCACCGCGAGCTCGTGCGCGACGCTCTCCTGCAGCGCGCGGAACACCTCGGGAGACAGGAAGCTCGGCTCCCACGGATGCTCCTGCGCGATGGCCCACACCGCAGGACGCCGGATCACGAACTCGGTCTCCGACGTCGGGTCGAGCACGATGAGGTCGGTGTCCTCCGCGGATGCCGCGAGGGCGGCGCGCAGCGCGGGGACGGGAATCGGCCGAGCCGTCGCATCCCACCGCTGCATGGCCTCGACCGATGAGAAGACCGGCTGCACACGCCGGCCGTCGGGAGCGGCGACCGTCACGATCGAGAGCTCCTGCGTCTTGTCGACCGCGAGCCCGCTGGGCGACACACCCTCCTCGCCCTTCTCGGCGATCAGCGGGATCAGCACCCGCGCGGCGCGGAAGGCGTCGACGACCTCGACCTGCGATCCGTCGCCGGAGCGGAAGCGCAGCAGCGCGGCGAGCAGCGCCGGGTCCGCAGAGCCGTCGTCGGCCGCATGCGGGTTCGACTCGAAGCTCCGGCCCTCCCAGGGAACGCCGGCGGAGTCTCCGTGGTTGTGCGACCCGTGCCCGTCGGGGCCGTGGTCGCAGGCGCCGTCAGTCTCCTGCGACATCCAGCGCCTCAGCGAGCGTGAAGGCGCCCGCGTACAGGGCCTTGCCGACGATCGCGCCCTCGACGCCCAGCGGCACGAGGTCGCGGAGCGCGACGATGTCGTCGAGGTTCGAGATGCCACCGGACGCGACGACCGGCTTCGGCGTGCGGGAGGTCACCTCGCGCAGAAGCTCGAGGTTCGGTCCCTTGAGGGTTCCGTCCTTGGTGACGTCGGTGACGACGTACCGGCTGCAGCCGGCATCCTCGAGGCGCTCGAGGACCTCCCAGAGGTCGCCGCCCTCCTTGGTCCAGCCGCGGGCCGCGAGCGTGGTGCCGCGGACGTCGAGTCCCACCGCGATGGCCTCGCCGAAGCGTCCGATGACGTCGGCGGCCCACTCGGGGTTCTCGAGGGCAGCGGTGCCGAGGTTGATGCGGGTCGCGCCGCTCTCCAGCGCCGCCTCGAGCGTCGCGTCGTCGCGAATGCCGCCGGAGAGCTCGATGTTCACGTTCTTGAACTGCTTGATGACCTTGCGCAGGATCGGCGCGTTCGAACCGCGACCGAAGGCGGCGTCGAGGTCGACGAGGTGGATCCACTTCGCGCCCTGCGAGACCCACTCGCCGGCGGCGTCGAGGGGATCGCCGTAGCTGGTCTCGGTGCCGGCCTCGCCCTGCGTGAGACGGACCGCCTTGCCGCCCGCGACGTCGACGGCGGGGAGCAGGGTGAGCGAGGGAGACTGTGCGAAGTCGTTCATGACGTCCTCAGGTGAGATGGAGCGCCGATTCGTCGGCACGAGAGTCGACACTATCCCGCGTGTCGGCGCTGTTCAAACTGATGACGGCCGAGGTCGACGGTCGTCAGTTGGTAGCCTCGAACACACCCGTAGTCGGTCGATGAGGAGACATCAATGATGCGCGATGCGGATGCACGCGGCAGCGGCCCCCTGAGGCGCGGCAATCCGATGCCGGCCGAAACGCCGGAGGACGCTGCGACCCCGCCCGCTCCTCCCGCGACCCGAGCGCAGGCTGCGGCGGCGGCTCAGACGGCGGATGCCGCACAGACGCCCACCATCGCCCCGGCTCCGCCGAGCGGCGACTCCCCCGCGATTCCTCCGCAGGCGCCTGTCCTGCTGCCTCCGGCGACGCCGGCACCCGGCGCCCGGCCATCTACGACCGCTGCGCCGACTCCGACCCCCGCGGCCTCCACGCCATCACCCGAGTCACCGGCAACGCCGATAGCCCCGCCCGTCGCGCCGGACACCCGTCCGACACCGACGTCCGCTCCCGGAGCGCCCGTGCCGCCCGTTCCCCCGGCTCCGGCATCCGCGCCCGAGCCGGCTCCCGGAGCCCGAAGCGC
>JAZBLS010000048.1:0-19759 GCA_037033365.1 Actinomycetota bacterium
CGATGTCTTCGTGCACCCCGGGGAGAGCGAGACCTTCGGTCAGACGCTGCAGGAGGCGCACGCCAGCGGAGTTCCCGTGATCGCCCCAGGTCGTGGCGGGCCTCTGGATCTCGTCCGCATGGGCATCGATGGCTGGCTGTACCGGCCGGGCGACCTGGACGACATGCGGATGCGGGTCGCCGATCTGGCGGGAGACGGACGCAAGCGCCGCGCATTCGGGGAAGCAGGGCATGAGGCCGTGCAGCCCCGGAGCTGGGCCGGCGTGTGCGACCAGCTCCTCGGGCATTTCGACGAGGCCACGGCTCTGCGCGCGATCGACTCGGGTCTCCGCGCTCGCCGCATGACCAGGCCCGAGCCGACGCCGCCGGTCGAAGGTCGACGCTGGTCCCGCTACATCGCCCTCGGCGACTCGCTGACGGAAGGGCTGTGCGATCCCGCCCCGGACGGCGAGCTCCGCGGGTGGGCCGATCGCCTCGCGCTGCTGCTGGCCGCGCGCGGCGGACTCCACTACGCCAACCTCGCGATCCGGTCGAAGCGCGTGCACGATGTGTGCGGAGGGCAGCTGGAGCGCGCCCTCGAGCTGAGGCCCGACCTCGTGTCGATCCTCATCGGGGCGAACGATCTGGTGAAGCGCGCGGTCGACGTGCCGTCACTGGCCGCCGAGCTCGAGGCCGCGGTGCGGAGCCTCCGTGCGACCGGGGCTGACGTGGTGCTCGTGACGCCGTTCCTCCCGAGGCGGCGGGCCGCGGTGATCTACACGCGGCGATTCGCGGCGTTCGCGACGGCCCTCGCCGGCATCGCGGAGCGGACGGGGGCGATCCTCGTCGACACGGACGTCCATCCCACGCTTCCCGACCGCCCCAACTGGGGCGAGGACCTGGTGCACCTGAGCAGCCGCGGGCACCGCTTCCTCGCCTACCGGGTCGGCGAGGTGCTGGGGGTGCCGCACGCCGACACCCTCGGGGCGCTCGACGCCGCGCTGCACGAGAACGAGGCGATCGGCGCGGGGCTCTGGTGGCGGCGGCATGCTCTGCCGTGGGTCTGGCGTCGGCTGCACGGCAGGGCCGCGGGCGACGGGCGATCCGCGAAGCACCACGACTACGTCTACCTGGGGCGGTCGACGACCAGGCGCGATGCGGTCGTGCGGTGAGCCGAGCGACGCGGCCAGCACGGTCACGTCGCAATCAGGGCCCCACTGATAGGCTGGGAGAGGTGGGCTCACGCCCGCGACACAACTTCATATCGACTCATGGAGCGATCGGCGGAGAAGCTGGTCCCCTGTGGTGGGTTCCTCGGCAGGAGATGTCGGGTGGCTTTCTACTGGTGGCCAGCGCAGGCGAGATTCGCGGGAATGCCCGCGCGCCCGAACCCCACCGCATCCGCTCCTTCATGAACACGCTCGCGCGTCATACGGATTCGCGAGTCTAAACAAAGAAGGAGAGACCTCTTGGAAGGTCCTGAAATCACCGCCACCGAGGCCGTTCTCGACAACGGCCGCTTCGGCACCCGCACCATCCGCTTCGAGACCGGCCGCCTCGCGCAGCAGGCTCAGGGCGCAGTCGCCGCGTACCTCGACGGCGAGACCATGCTCCTCTCGGCCACCAGCGCAGGCAAGCACCCGCGCGAGGGCTTCGACTTCTTCCCGCTGACGGTCGACGTCGAGGAGCGCTCCTACGCCGCCGGCAAGATCCCCGGCTCGTTCTTCCGTCGTGAGGGCCGCCCCTCGACCGAGGCGATCCTCGTCTGCCGTCTGATCGACCGTCCGCTGCGTCCGTCGTTCGTCGACGGTCTCCGCAACGAGGTCCAGATCGTCATCACCGTCCTCTCGATCGCACCGGGTGAGTTCTACGACGCCCTCGCGATCAACGCGGCATCCGCGTCGACGCAGATCTCCGGTCTGCCGTTCTCCGGCCCCGTCGCCGGTGTGCGCCTCGCGTTCATCCCCGGCCAGGGCGAGCACGCCGACCAGTGGGTCGCGTTCCCGACCGCCGAGCAGGTCAGCGAAGCCGTGTTCGACCTGATCGTCGCCGGTCGTGTCGTCACGAAGGCCGACGGCACCGAGGACGTCGCGATCATGATGGTCGAGGCCGAGGCCACCGAGGGAAGCTGGAACCTGATCAAGGCCGGCGCCACGAAGCCCGATGAGGCCGTCGTCGCGCAGGGTCTCGAGGCGTCCAAGCCGTTCATCGCCCAGCTCGTGAAGGCTCAGGCCGAGCTGGCCGCCACCGCGTCGAAGGAGCCGGGCGTGTACCCGGTCTTCCCGCCGTACCAGGACGAGGTCTACTCCTTCGTCTCAGAGCGCGCGTTCTCCGACCTCGGCGATGTCTACCAGATCGCCGACAAGCAGGAGCGTCAGGCAGCCGACGACGCGGTCAAGGACCGCGTCAAGGCCGAGCTGATCGCAGCGACCGAGGCCGGCGAGCTGCCGGCAGCGGCGCCGCTCGAGTTCGCGGCGGCCTACAAGTCCGTCACGAAGAAGATCGTCCGCGGTCGCATCCTCACGGAGAACGTCCGTATGGACGGCCGTGGCCTGGCGGACATCCGTCCGCTCGACGCCGAGGTGCAGGTCATCCCGCGCGTTCACGGCTCGGCCATCTTCCAGCGCGGTGAGACCCAGATCATGGGTGTCACCACGCTGAACATGCTCAAGATGGAGCAGCAGATCGACTCGCTGTCGCCCACCACGAGCAAGCGCTACATGCACCACTACAACTTCCCGCCGTACTCGACCGGTGAGACCGGCCGTGTCGGTTCGCCGAAGCGTCGCGAGATCGGGCACGGCTTCCTCGCCGAGCGCGCGCTCGTCCCGGTTCTGCCGAGCCGCGAGGAGTTCCCGTACGCGATCCGTCAGGTCTCCGAGGCCCTGAGCTCCAACGGCTCCACCTCCATGGGCTCGGTCTGCGCGTCGACCCTCTCGCTGCTGAACGCGGGTGTGCCGCTGCGCGCCGCCGTCGCCGGCATCGCGATGGGCCTCGTGTCCGACGAGGTCGACGGTGAGACCCGCTACGCGGCGCTCACCGACATCCTCGGTGCAGAGGACGCGCTCGGCGACATGGACTTCAAGGTCGCCGGTACCAGCGAGTTCGTCACCGCCATCCAGCTCGACACGAAGCTCGACGGCATCCCGTCGTCGGTGCTCGCGGGTGCGCTGACCCAGGCCCGCGACGCTCGTCTGACGATCCTCAACGTCCTGAACGCCGCGATCGACGCTCCCGACGAGATGGCGCCCACCGCGCCCCGCGTCATCAGCGTGCAGATCCCGGTCGACAAGATCGGCGAGCTGATCGGCCCGAAGGGCAAGACGATCAACGCGATCCAGGACGAGACCGGAGCGCAGATCTCCATCGAGGAGGACGGCACGGTCTACATCGGCGCGACCGACGGCCCCTCGGCCGAGGCCGCCCGCGCCCAGGTCAACGCGATCGCCAACCCGACCAACCCCGAGGTGGGCGAGCAGTTCCTCGGAACCGTCGTGAAGATCGCGACGTTCGGTGCGTTCGTCTCGCTGCTCCCGGGCAAGGACGGCCTCCTGCACGTCACCGAGGTGCGCAAGCTCGCCGGTGGCAAGCGCGTGGAGAACGTCGACGACGTCCTGTCGGTCGGTCAGAAGATCCTCGTGAAGATCACGAAGATCGACGACCGCGGCAAGCTGTCGCTCGAGCCCGTCCTCGACGACGCTCCGGCAGCGGACGCGGCTCCGGCCGAGGACGCCGCAGCCGAGTAAGCATCGATTCTCGACAGGGGCCCGGGGTCGTCCAGCAGGACGGCCTCGGGCCCTGTCGTATCCGATGTGATCAAACCGTTATGGGGAGTTTTCCCGCCGTTCCCCGGATTGGTCGGCGCGTTCTCGGGAGTCGCTTACTCTCGAAGTACGCACCGGGGGGTGCAGCACAGGCAGTGACGCAGATCGGCACGCACCGATCGACGCGGGGGTGAGGATGATGCGGTTGTTCAGCGTAGGCGCAGGAGCCTCGGACGAGCGCGCCCAGCCCACCGCGTCCGAGCATCCGTCCGCTCCCATCCCGATCGTCGGACCCGGTGTGGGCGAGAGCATCCGGGTCCCTCTGGGCGAGACCGGCTTCGACACGTTCCCCCTCATGCTCGGCGCCGCCGAGTTCGGATGGAACGTCGACCTCGAGACCAGCCACGGGATCCTCGACCGCTACGTGGAGTTCGGCGGCAACGCGATCCACACGGCCGACGGCTTCTCCGGCGGCCGCAGCGAGCACATCATCGGCCAATGGCTGCGTTCGCGCGATCAGAACGGCAAGGCGCTGCTCAGCGTCCGCGTGGGCGCTCATGCGGACAATCCCGGCCTCGGCTCGGTCAACCTCGTGAGAGCGGTCGAGGGATCGCTCACGCGTCTCGGTGTCGACCGCATCGACGTGCTGTACCTCGACGCGACGCTCGACGCCACCACGAACCTGGAAGACACGCTCGCGACGGTCGAGTGGATGGTCGAGGCGGGCAAGATCGGCGCCCTGGGCGCGTTCGGCTTCGCGCCGGAGCGGCTCGTCGAGGCGCGCATCCTCGCGTCCGCCGGCTACCCCCGCATCGAGGTCATCGACTCGCCGTACAACCTCGTGCGCCGGCAGCCCTTCGAGGGTGATCTGCGACTCGTGGCCGGCGCGCAGAACCTCGCGGTCACCCCGTCGCATGCTCTCGAGCACGGCTTCCTCTCCGGTCGCCACCGCACCAAGTCGCTCACATCCCGCGGGGTCCGCGGCGAGCAGCTGCGCGGTCACCTCAACCGCCGCGGCACGAAAGTTCTGCGCGCGCTCGACCAGGTGGCCGAGGAGCTGGCGGTGCCGGTCGCGGCCGTGTCGATCGCCTGGCTCCTCGCGCAGCGAACGATCGCGGCGCCGATCGTGAACACGTTCGCGACGGATCACGTCGACGAGCTGATGCAGGGCGCGGGTGTGGCGCTCACGCGCGCGCAGGTCGCCGAACTGACCCGCGCGGGCAACTGAGCGTCCTCCCGGTTGTTCGGGATCTCTGACATAGGGTGGAGTGAAGCCCGCCGGGCGCTGTCGATGAAGCGAGCGAGTTTGTGACGCATTACATATATCTGGTCAGACATGGTGAACATCAGGATGCCGAGCACGGCCTCACCGACGGACCCCTGTCTCCCCGTGGCGCACGTCAGGCCGAGCTCATCGCCGACCGGCTCTCGGGCCTCCCGCTCGACGCGGTCTGGCACTCGCCCCTGCTGCGGGCGAACGAGACGGCACGGGCGATCGCCGCACGTCTGCCGTCGGTCGATCCTGAGCCCACGGCGCTGCTCTTCGACTGCGTCCCGACCGGGATGACCGAGGAGACGCCTGCTGCGTTCGAGCCCTTCTTCGGCTCCGTGACGGAGGCCGAGATCGAGGCGGGGGCAGCGCAGATGGCGGATGCCGTGAACGAGTTCCTCGTGCGCAAGCCCGGTGATGTGCACGAGGTGCTCATCACGCACAACTTCGTCATCTCGTGGTTCGTCCGCGAGGTGCTCGGTGCCCCGGAGTGGCGCTGGATGACGCTGAACCAGGCGCACTGCGGACTGACGGTCATCGCGCAGAAGCAGGGCAGGCCCTGGACGCTCCTCACGCACAACGACACGGGTCATCTCCCGGTCGAGCTGCGCACGGGCATCCCCGACACGATGCCCGTCTGACCGCCCGTCTATTTGTGCCGTATGTCACGAATAGACCGTCTATTTCTGCCATACGGCATGAATAGACGGGTCTTGGGTGGGGTGCCGCGCGCCCTCGGGGAACCGCGGAGCGGGCCAAATAGACTGAGGTCATGAACGCGCAGGTGGCACTCGTCGGCGGAACCGGCAAGCTCGGAACCATCATCCACGCGGTGATCGACGAGCTCGACGGGTTCGAGGTGAGCCGGGTGCTCACCTCCTCGAGCGACCTGGCAGAGCTCGACGGCGCCGATCTCGTGATCGACGCCACGACCCCGCAGGTCAGCATCGACGTCGTCCGCGCCGCTGTCGAGCGGGGCATCAACGTCCTGGTCGCGACGTCCGGATGGTCGGCCGAGCGCATCGCGCTGGTGCGTCCGCTCGTCGACGCCTCCGGCACGGGGATCGTCTTCATCCCGAACTTCTCACTCGGATCCGTCCTGGGCTCGGCCCTGGCGGCCGCTGCTGCTCCCTTCTTCCGCTCCGCCGAGATCGTCGAGGCCCACCACGAGAAGAAGGTGGACTCGCCCAGCGGCACCGCCGTCCGCACAGCCGAGCTGATCGCTGCTGCTCGCGCCGAGCAGGGCCCGGTCAGCGCGCCGCACGCGGATCAGCGCGCCAGAGGCCAGCAGGTCGGCAGCGTGCCGATCCATTCGCTCCGGCGCCCCGGGGTGGTGGCCAAACAGGAGGTCATCCTCGCGGGCCCGGGGGAGTCGCTGACCTTCACGCACGACACGATCGAGCCTGCGCTCGCGTACGCTCCCGGCATCCGCCTCGCCGTCCCGTTCGCCGCGACCGCGACCGGAGTCGTCGTGGGCCTGGAGAACATGATCGACATCGGCATCCGCTCGTGATGTCCCGCCTCGGCGTCGCCCTCATGGCGGCAGCGCTGCTCGTCTACCTCGCGGTCGCCGTGTGGCTCGCGGTGATGTTCTTCGCCGTCGGCACCGCCATCTCGATCGGCATGGGGGTGGCCCTGATCGTCCTCGCGCCGGTCGGCGCCTGGGCGCTGGTGCGCGAGATGCAGTTCGGCTTCGCCGCCGACCGCCTCGGCAGGCAGCTGGACGCCGAGGGAGGGATGCCGGAGGCCGAGACCGAGCTCACGCCGAGCGGCCGACTCGCGAAGGCCGACATCGAACCCCTCGTCGCGCGATACACGGCGGCGGTGGACGCGGAGCCGACGGACTGGCGTGCGCGCTACCGCCTGGGTGTCGTGCAGGACGCCGCGGGTCGTCGCAAGGACGCCCGCGCGAGCATCCGTGAGGCCATCAGACTCGCGCGAGTCTGATGGCCGATCGACTCCGGGTCAGGCGAGCGTCGCCTCGAGCGTGATGTCGATGCCCGCGAGGGCCTGCGACACCGGGCACCCGACCTTGGCCTCCTTAGCGATCTCCTGGCACGCCTCGGCGCTGAGACCGGGCACCACCGCGTTCACGTTGAGGTGGCTGCCCGTGATGCCGACGCCGGGCTTGAAGGTGACGGACGCGCTCGTGTTCACGCGCTCCGGCGGGGTGCCGTTCTCCGCGAGAGCGTGCGAGAGCGCCATGCTGAAGCACGAGGCGTGCGCCGCGGCGATGAGCTCCTCCGGCGTGGTGACGGTCTCGCTGCCCTCGCTGCGGGCCTTCCAGTCGATCGGGAAGGTCCCGAGGTTCGAGGAGGAGAAGGCCACCGTGCCCGAGCCTTCCGTGAGGGATCCGGTCCAGGTGGTCGTGGCTTCGCTGGTGACGGGCATGAGTCCTCCGGTTCTGGCGCGCCGATCGGCGTGCCGCTCGCGTGTCGGGCCAGCCTACCGAGCGGACGGAGCGCAGGACAGGGGGCTAGCTCGCCGCGGCCGCGCGGCCCAGGATGCCGGCGCGCTGCAGGAGGAGGTAGAGCTGGCAGCCGAGGCAGAGCGAGAACGCGGCATTGAGGAACGCGGCGACGAAAGCGGCAGCCGTGGCGATCGGCAGGGCCCACGGGATGCCGGTGAGATGCAGCACGAGCCCGACCGTCACGACGAACAGGCCGACGCCCTGCGCGAATCGCGGCGGGCGTGGATCCTCCAGCTCGGACGGCGGCGCGAGGCGCGGACGGATCGCGCGTCGGAAGAGGACACCCCAGGGGGCGGTGCTGGGGGACACGACGCTCCACAGGAACAGCAGCGCGATGACCAGGGTCAGGAGGAATCCGGGGTCGACAGCGCGCCCGGCGAGGGATGCGGTGGCCGCATCCGCCGACACTCCGACGAGCCCGAGGAAGGTCGCGACGAGCAGGAGGACTGCAGTGATGGTCGCGGCGAACCGCGGACCACGCGGATCGATGCCTGCGGGAGTGCTCATGATGTCTCCGTTCCTCCGCCTCAGACGGCGGCGAGTGCCTCGGTCAGGGCGTGCCGGTGCGGGACGCCGTGGAATCGTGCGCGCACCGCGCCGTCGCCGTCGACGACGAACGTGGTGGGCGTCTGGAGGACCTTGTAGCGCGCCGACAGGTCCGGTCGGTGTGTCAGGTCGACCTCGATGTGCTGCACGCCCTCGCCGCCCGCGGCGACATCCGTCAGCATCCGCCGCACCTGCGGGCAGCGCGCGCACATCTCGGTGCTGAACTGCACGAGCGTCGCTCTCGCCCCCAGCTGCGCCGATGCCGCGTCGTCCGGTTCGAAGCGGAGGTGGCGTCCGTCGCGTCGTCGCCCGTCACGGAGCCGCAGCGCGATCCCGACCGCGGTCGCGACCACGATCAGCGCGGCGGCGACGGCGAGGGCGAGTTCCGGTGACATGGCACGAGAGTACGTGCCCCGGACGGGCTGAGGGCCGATGTTTCACAGCATGACGATCGGCCGGGACGCGACTGTCGGCGGTAGTCTGGCTGTCATGAGCGATGCCGTCCAGACGCCGTACGAAGACCTCCTCCGCGACGTGCTGGAGACCGGCACGCACAAGTCCGATCGCACCGGCACCGGGACCACCAGCGTGTTCGGCCGACAGATCCGCTTCGACCTCTCGCAGGGCTTCCCGCTGATCACCACCAAGCGCGTCCACTTCAAGTCGATCGCCTACGAGCTGCTCTGGTTCCTCCGCGGCGACTCGAACGTCAAGTGGCTGCAGGACAACGGGGTGACGATCTGGGACGAGTGGGCAGACGAGACGGGCGATCTCGGTCCGGTCTACGGCGTGCAGTGGCGCTCCTGGCCGACACCCGACGGCGAGAGTATCGACCAGCTGTCCGACGTGATCGAGCAGATCCGCCGTTCACCCGACTCCCGGCGCCTCATCGTGTCGGCGTGGAACCCGGCCGACATCCCCGACATGGCCCTCGCGCCCTGCCACGCGCTCTTCCAGTTCTACGTCGCGGACGGCAAGCTGTCGTGTCAGCTCTACCAGCGCAGCGCCGACATGTTCCTCGGTGTGCCGTTCAACATCGCGTCCTACGCACTGCTCACGCTCATGGTCGCGCAGCAGGTAGGGCTCGAGCCGGGCGACTTCGTGTGGACGGGCGGCGACTGCCACATCTACGACAACCACGTCGAGCAGGTGCGCGAGCAGCTGACGCGCGATCCCTATCCGTACCCGACGATCCGCTTCGCCCGGACGCCTGAGTCGATCCTCGACTACACGTACGACGACTTCGTGGTCGAGGACTACCGGCACCACGCACCTATCCGGGCGGCGGTGGCGGTATGACCTGGCTGGGGCTCGTCTGGGCCGAGGCGCGCGGTGGCGTGATCGGCGCAGAAGGCGGCATGCCCTGGAACGTCCCCGAGGACCTGGCTCACTTCAAGGCCGTCACGCTCGGCGCCCCGGTCGTCATGGGTCGCAAGACCTGGGACTCGCTGCCCGAGCGCTTCCGTCCACTTCCTGGACGCGACAACGTCGTCATCACGCGTCAGCAGGACTGGGCAGCGGACGGCGCACGGAGGGCCGCGACGGTGGCCGACGCCGTGCGGGGCGCGGAGAAGGCCTGGATCATCGGCGGAGCGGAGATCTTCCGCCAGGTGATCTCGGATGCCGATCGCCTCGAGGTCACGGAACTCGACCTCGACGTCGACGGCGACGCGTTCGCCCCATCCAGGGCGGGATGGCGACTCGTCGACGAGGGGGAATGGCAGACATCCCGCACCGGCATCCGCTTCCGCTTCCTGGGATACGAGCGCTGATGCCCACCGCACTCATCACCGGAGCCACCGCCGGACTCGGCGCCGAATTCGCACGTCAGCTCGCGCGTCGTCGCGCAGATCTCATCCTCGTGGCGCGCACCGCCGATGCCCTCGAGACGCAGGCGGCGGAGCTCCGCAGCGAGTTCGGGGTGGCGGTCGAGGTCCTGCCTGCCGACCTTGCGATCGTGGATGACGTCGAGCGGGTCGCGGCGCGACTCCGCGACGCATCCGACCCCGTCGACCTTCTCGTCAACAACGCCGGATTCGGTCTTCCGCTGCAGTTCGCGGACAACGACATCGACGACGAGGTCCGTCACCTGCGTGTGCACGTCGAGGCCTCCATGCGGCTCATGCACGCCGCGCTGCAGACCATGCGCGGCCGCGGCGGCCGGATCATCAACGTGGCGTCGGTCGCGGGATTCATCTCTCGATCGACCTACTCCGCGTGCAAGAGCTGGCTCATCGGATTCAGTCGCTGGGCGAACGTCGAGTACGCGAGCGACGGTGTCAGCGTGACCGCTCTCTGCCCCGGCTTCACGCACACGTCGTTCCACGAGCGCATGGGACTGCCGCCCGGGCAGGAGGGCGTGCCGGCGTTCATGTGGCTGGATGCGCCGGACGTCGTGCGCGAGGGGCTCCGCGATGCCGCCAGAGGCCGAGCCGTCTCGGTCCCGTCGCTGCGCTACAAGGCCATCGTCTCCGTGGCGCGCGTGCCTCCGAGCTCGCTGACCTCGCGCGTCGCCCGCCGCGGGCGCGTCTGACGTCTCAGCGGAACCGGCCGAGGCGGATGCCGGCGTAGGCGATCGCGGCGACGGTCTCGCCGTCGCCGATCCGGCCGTCGGCGATCATCTCGAGCACCTCGCCGAACGGCACCCACATGACGGACGAGATGCCCTCCTCGGCCCTCGTCTGCTCCGAGTCGCCCGCCGCCGGCCGGAGCGAGCGCGCCAGGAAGACGAACTCGGGTGCGCGGGCGATGCCGTTGAGCGCGCTCATCGAGCCGAGCGGCACCCACTCGTCCGCCTCGAAGCCCGTCTCCTCCAGGAGCTCGCGGCGCGCGGCGAGGAGCGGGTCCTCGCCGTCCGTGCCACCGGCCGGCACCTCGATCGACTGCCCGACCGTGTACCTGTCCAGCACGACGAGGCAGATGCGGTCCTCGTCGTCCATGGCGATCACGAAGACGGCGGGGTTGCGCATCGTGACGACGCCGTAGCTACCCTCGCCCGCGGGTCCGGTGACGCGATCCTCCGTGACCTCGATCCACGGGTTCGCGTAGACGATGCGGGAATCGTGGGTCTGCCAAGCCATGCGTCGAGCCTAGGGCGAGTCGATGACCGCGGAGGAGGATGGCGCTGCGGAGGGCAGGGTCGAGATGGCGCGAGGAGACGTCATCCGCGCTGCTCCGTCCTCGTGAGCATCACGCGAACCGATACGCTGGGGGCATGACGCACACGGGCAACCCTTTCGGACAGGTTCTCGTCGCGCTCGTCACTCCGATGACGGCTGACGGCGAAGTCGATTGGCCCGCCGTCGAGAAGCACATCGATGACGTCATCACCGCAGGTGCGGACGGCATCGTCGTGACGGGCACGACCGGCGAGACCTCGACCCTCACCGACCCGGAGAAGCTCAAGCTCGTCGAGATCGGAAAGTCCGTCTCGGCAGGTCGCGCGAAGATCATCACAGGTGGCGGCTCGAACGAGACCGCCCACGCGATCGAGCTCTACAAGGCCAGCGAGAAGGCCGGCGCCGACGGCATCATGATCGTTACGCCGTACTACAACAAGCCGACCCAGGCCGGCATCCTGACCCACTTCCGCCTGGTCGCCGACGCCACCGATCTGCCTGTGATCCTCTACGACATCCCGGGCCGGACCGGAGTCCCGATCAAGTACGAGACGATCCTGCGTCTCGCGAAGCACCCGAACATCCTCGCGGTGAAGGATGCGAAGGGCGACTTCTCCGAGGTCAGCCGCGTGCTGAACCAGACGGATCTCATGTACTTCTCGGGTGACGATGCGAACGTGCTCCCGCACCTCGCGATCGGCGCCACGGGCCTCATCGGAGTGACCGCCAACATCACGGCGACGCCCTATCGGACGATCGTCGACGCGGTCAACCGCGGCGACCTCGCCACGGCCACCGCCGAGCACCAGCGTCTGGAGCCGCTCGTGCGCGCCGTCATGACGCATGTGCCGGGCACGGTCGCTGCCAAGTACATCCTGCACGGGCTCGGCCGCATCTCGAGCCCGCGCGTGCGTCTGCCCCTGGTCGGCCCGGAGGAGTGGGAGGCCGCCCTCATCGAGGACGAGCTCGACCTCGTCACGAACGTCCCCGGTGCCGATTTCTCGAACTTCCGTCCCGACCGCAACGCCGCCGCCGGCGGCGCGCTGCCGAAGGTGCACGGCACGACGCGCTGAGCCGCGTCACCATGAACGAACGGACGCGCGGAGTGTCCGACTGAGGAGACAGCATGTCCATCGCCCTGGTAGAACCGACCCCCCTCGACGAAGGGACGCTGCGGGTCATCCCGATCGGCGGCCTCGGCGAGATCGGTCGCAACATGACCGTCTTCGAGTACGACGGCAAGATCCTGATCGTCGACTGCGGCGTCCTGTTCCCCGAGGAGCACCAGCCGGGTGTCGACCTGATCCTGCCGGACTTCGAGCCGATCCGCGACCGCCTGGACGACATCGTCGGCGTCGTGCTGACACACGGCCACGAGGACCACATCGGTGCCGTTCCCTACCTGCTGCGTCTCAAGAGCGACATCCCGCTGATCGGTTCGGGGCTCACCCTCGCACTCGTCGAGGCGAAGCTCAAGGAGCACCGCATCAAGGCCTTCACCCTGACGGTGACCGAGGGTCAGGAAGAGAGGGTCGGGCCGTTCGACCTCGAGTTCGTCGCGGTCAACCACTCGATCCCGGATGCTCTCGCCGTGGCGATCCGCACACCCGCCGGAATGGTGCTCGCCACCGGCGACTTCAAGATGGACCAGCTGCCGCTCGACGGCCGGATCACGGACCTCCGCGCGTTCTCCCGCCTGGGGGAGGAGGGCGTCGACCTCTTCCTCGTCGACTCCACCAACGCCGACGTCCCCGGCTTCACGCCGACCGAGCGCTCGATCGGCCCTGTGCTCGACCAGGTGATCGGGAAGGCCCCTCGCCGCGTCATCGTGGCCAGCTTCTCGAGCCACGTCCACCGCGTGCAGCAGGTGATCGACGCCGCGCACGCCCACGGCCGCCGGGTCGCGTTCCTCGGGCGCAGCATGGTGCGCAACATGACGATCGCCGAGCAGCTCGGCTACCTGAAGGTGCCGGACGGCGTCCTGATCGACTTCAAGAAGGCGCGGGACCTCCCCGACGAGAAGATCGTCTACATGTCGACCGGTTCGCAGGGCGAGCCGATGGCCGTCCTCAGCCGCATGGCGAACATGGACCACGCGATCGAGGTCAGCGAGGGCGACACGGTCATCCTCGCGTCGAGCCTCATCCCCGGGAACGAGAACGCCGTCTACCGCGTCATCGACGGTCTCACCAAGCTCGGTGCGAACGTGGTGCACAAGGCGAACGCCCGCGTCCACGTCTCGGGTCACGCCGCCGCGGGCGAGCTGCTCTACTGCTACAACATCCTGAAGCCGAAGAACGTGCTCCCTGTCCACGGCGAGTACCGGCACCTCATCGCGAACGCCAAGCTTGCGCAGGACACCGGCATCCCCGAGGACAACACGATCATCGCCTCCAACGGCACCGTGATCGACCTCAAGGACGGAGTGGCCGAGGTCACGGGACAGCTCGACCTGGGCTTCGTCTACGTCGACGGCTCGACGGTCGGTGAGATCACGGACGCCGATCTCAAGGATCGTCGGATCCTCGGCGAGGAGGGCTTCATCTCCGTCATCGTCGTGGTGGACGCCGGGACCGGCCGCATCATCTCCGGGCCGGAGATCCACGCCCGCGGTGTCGCGGAGGACGACTCGGTCTTCGACGACGTCACGCCGAAGATCGTCGCAGCTCTCAAGGAGGCCTCGGGCAACGGGGTGCGCGACACTCACGCGCTGTCGCAGGTCGTTCGTCGCACGATCGGTCGCTGGGTCAACCAGCGTCTCCGTCGTCGTCCGATGATCGTGCCCCTCGTCATCGAGGCCTGACCGAGGAGCGGGCCGCCCGCGGTTCACGGCTGGCGGACATACCGGCGTAACACCCCGGTCCTATGCTCTCGACATGGACTGGGGCCATTCACTTCGCAGAGCGGCGCAGACGGATGCGCAGTTCCTCGGCGACATGCTCGTCGAGGCGGCCAACTGGCGCGCCGGGGGAGTGCGTCCGCGACATCAGGTGCTCACCTCTGCGGATCACGGACGGTACATCTCCGGATGGATGCGCCCCTCCGACGACGGACTGGTCGCGGTGGGGAGCGATGGACTGCCGATCGGTGCCGCCTGGTACCGGATGCTCACGCAGGAGGACCCGGGTCTCGGCTTCGTCGGCGTCGCAGTGCCGGAGCTGATCATCGGCGTGCATCCGCTCTGGCGGGCGCGCGGCGTGGGGCGGGCCCTGCTGCGCGGCGTCGTCCAGCTCGCCGGGACCCAGGGGCACGCACGGATCAGCCTGAGCGTCGAGCACGACAACTTCGCGCGCAGCCTGTACCGGGCGGAGGGCTTCGCGATCGTGACCGAGGGTGCGACACGCGACACCATGATGCGCGGAACCACCTGAGCCTGTGTCCTCTAGGTTCCTCGGATCCGCAGAAAGCCGCGTCGATACGGGCCGATGTCGGCTGCTGGTCGTAACGTGAGACCATGGCCAGGAGCACCACGAAGTCAGCGCGCGCGTCCGAGGGCGCATCGCCGCGCCCGAAGAGGCAGACCGCTTCGAAGGCCCAGGCCGCGCCGAAGAAGTACATCGACGAACTCGACAAGCCCCCCGTCGCCGTGCGCGCCTGGGGCGGGCTCGCCCACGGTGTCGGCGGCCTGTTCCGAGCCTTCGGTCCCGAGACCCTCGAGAAGGACGACCGGCGAGACGGCTTCCCGTTCTTCCTCGTGCTGCTCGCCGTCGCCGGCGCGGTCAACGAGTGGTTCTTCATCGGCAACGAGGTCGCGACCCAGATCAGCGCCTACACGTTCGGCCTGGTGATCGGCCGGGGCGCCTTCATCTTCCCCGTCCTCCTCCTCCTGCTCGCCGGCTGGCTGTTCCGGCATCCGTCGTCCGTGCACGACAACGGGCGCATCGGCATCGGCTTCGGACTCTTCGTCGTCACGCTCGCGGGCTTCTGCCACATCGCGGGCGGCATGCCCCAGCCGCGCGAGGGCATGGTCGCGCTGAGCGCTGCCGGCGGTCTCTTCGGCTGGCTGCTGGGGCAGCCCCTCAGCTACCTCACTGCGATCCCGGCGTACATCGTCCTCGGACTGCTCGCCGCTCTCAGCATCCTCATCCTCACCAAGACCCCGCCGAACCGCATCGGCCAGCGCCTCGGCGATCTCTACGCGTGGATGTTCGACGCCCAGCGCCCCCAGAAGCCGACGAAGGACGACGCGGCGATCGATGACGCCGACAAGGTCGACGACCCGGACGTGCTGCCCTGGTGGCGCCGCAACAAGACCGGTCGCGAAGAGGACCCGGACGAGGGGACGCTGGGCTCCGACGACATCACGGCCCTCCTCTCGACCACCGACGACCCGACCCCGGCCTATGACCAGGCCGTCACGGTCGCGGATCCATACGACGCGGCGACCGAGGTGCTCTCCGATGTGCGCTCGGTCACCGACGCCCTGGCGGAGCAGCAGACGACGGCGCTCCTCGACGACGGATCCGACACAGGAGAGATGCCCGAGCTCCCCGGTCTCGACGGCTTCGGCACGGAGGGGCCGGGGGAGCGCGGGCCGCAGGCGCCCGTGGCGCCCTACATCCTCCCCTCGCCGGGAACACTCGCGGAGGGACCGCCCTCCGTCGCGCGCTCCGAGGCGAACGACCGCATCGTCGAGCAGATCACGAGCGTGCTCTCGCAGTTCAACGTGGATGCCAAGGTCACCGGCTTCTCGCGCGGACCGACGGTCACGCAGTACGAGGTCGAGGTGGGCCACGGCGTCAAGGTCGAGAAGATCCTGCAGCTGAGCAACAACTTCGCCTACGCGGTCGCGTCCAACGACGTGCGGATCCTGTCGCCGATCCCGGGCAAGAGCGCGATCGGCATCGAGATCCCGAACACCGATCGCGAGACGGTCGCGCTGGGCGACGTGCTGCGGTCCCAGGCGGCCCTGAAGAGCACGCACCCCCTGACGATCGGCGTCGGCAAGGACGTGGGCGGCAACTTCGTCACCGCGAACCTCGCCAAGATGCCCCACCTGCTGGTCGCCGGTTCCACCGGTTCGGGTAAGTCGAGCTTCGTGAACTCGATGATCACGAGCCTGCTGATGCGCGCCCGCCCGTCGGATGTGCGGATGGTGCTCATCGACCCGAAGCGCGTGGAGCTCACGAGCTACGCGGGTGTGCCGCACCTCATCACCCCGATCATCACGAACCCCAAGAAGGCCGCTGAGGCGCTGCAGTGGGTCGTGAAGGAGATGGACATGAGGTACGACGACCTCGCGTCGTTCGGCTTCCGTCACATCGACGACTTCAACCGTGCGGTCAGGGCCGGCGAGGTCGAGGTTCCGGTGGGCAGTGAGCGGGTGCTCAAGCCGTACCCGTACCTGCTCGTCGTCGTCGACGAGCTCGCCGACCTGATGATGGTCGCCCCGCGCGACGTCGAGGACTCGATCGTCCGCATCACGCAGCTCGCGCGTGCCTCCGGCATCCACCTCGTCCTCGCGACCCAGCGTCCGAGCGTCGACGTCGTCACCGGACTCATCAAGGCCAACGTGCCCTCGCGGCTCGCCTTCGCGGTGACCAGCGTCACCGACAGCCGCGTGATCCTCGACAGCCCCGGCGCCGACAAGCTCATCGGCCAGGGTGACGCGCTGTTCTCGCCCATGGGATCATCCAAGCCCTTCCGACTCCAGGGCGCCTGGGTCGACGAGAAGGAGATCGACGCGGTCGTCAAGCACGTCACCCGTCAGGCACGGCCCGACTACCGGGCCGACGTGCAGGAGGCGATGGAGCCGACCAAGAAGAAGGAGGTCGACGAGGACATCGGCGACGATCTCGAGCTGCTGCTCGCGGCGGCCGAGCTCATCGTGTCCTCGCAGTTCGGCTCGACGTCCATGCTGCAGCGCAAGCTGCGCGTCGGCTTCGCCAAGGCCGGTCGTCTCATGGACCTCCTCGAGTCCCGAGAGGTCGTCGGTCCGTCCGAGGGCTCGAAGGCGCGTGACGTGCTGGCGACCGCCGAGCAGCTGCCCCAGGTGATGGCGAAGCTCAGGGGAGAGGACGTGCCGTCCGCTCCCGCCGCTCCGGCCGCTCCGGCAGCACCCGCCAGCCCGTCTGCATCATCCTCGGGTATGGCCGCCGGCGGCTTCGCCGACCCGGTCGAGGCGCAGTTCGAGGGCCTGCCTGTCGTGGAGGCCGAGGGCGATGAGGACGCCTGGGGATTGACGGGGCGCGACTGATGGCCATTCCTCGCCAGCTGCCCAATGCGATCACCGTCGCGCGCATCCCGCTCGCGATCGTGTTCTTCGTGCTCCTCCTGCTCGGGGGCACGTACGGCCTGTCCGACCTCGTGATCCGGTGGGTCGCCGCGATCCTGTTCATCGTCGCGATCTCGACCGACTGGGTGGACGGCTATCTCGCCCGCCGGTACGACATCGTCAGCGACTTCGGCAAGCTCTGGGATCCGATCGCCGACAAGCTGCTCACAGGTGCAGGATTCATCGGACTGGCACTGCTCGGCGAGCTCAGCTGGTGGCTCGTCGCGATCATCCTCATCCGCGAGTGGGGTATCACGATCCACCGGCTGATGGTAGCGAAGGAGCACGTCGTCGCCGCGGCGTGGATGGGCAAGATCAAGACGGCGGCACAGGGTGTCGCCCTCGGATGGGCGCTCCTCCCGCTGCACGTCCTCATCGGTCTGGGGCCGTGGGTCGTCGTGACGGCCGTCCTCATGCTCGTGGTTCTCGTGTTGACGATCGCGAGCGGCATCGATTACATCGTGGCCCAGGTGCGAGGATCCCGGCGCGAGTCGTGACGGCCGCAGCGGATGCTCTGACCGCCCTCCGCGAACGCGGATGGACCCTGGGTGTCGCTGAGTCGCTGACCGGTGGTGCCCTGGCCGCTGACCTCGTGTCCGTCCCCGGCGCGTCCGCCGTGCTGCAGGGTGCCGTCGTGGCGTACGCGACGCCGGTCAAGCACACACTCCTCGGCGTGGACGCGGCTCTGCTCGACGCGCAAGGCCCGGTGCACCCCGAGGTGGCCCGGCAGATGGCCTCGGGTGTTCGGCGAACGGTCCAGGTCGACGGCAGGGACGCCGATGTGGGAGTCGCGACCACGGGTATCGCCGGGCCCGACTCGCCCGACGGCCAACCCGTCGGCACCGTGCACATCGCGGTCGTCACGCCGGATGCGTCCGTGAGCGAGCCGCATCTCTTCCGGGGAGACCGCGCGGATATCCGTGCGCAGTCGGTCACGGCCGCCCTGATGCTCCTCGCACGCGTCGTCGGGGAATAGTCGCACCCCCGGCCCCGTTGTCATAAATGTGCTCACACCGAAACCACAGCGTGCGAGAGTAGGTTTTGTGAAGATCGGTTGGATTAGACTGGCGATCTCATCGAGGGAGACCTCGGAATTGCGATCTGGGAGGAGGTTCCGATGATTCTCGTGAGGCAGGAAATCGGGGATGTTCTGAGGGACTTCCGTCTGCAGAAGGGCCGGACGCTCCGTCAGGTCGCGAGCAAGGCATCTGTCGCACTCGGGTACCTCAGCGAGGTGGAGCGCGGACAGAAAGAGGCGTCCAGCGAGATCCTCGCATCCGTCGCCGACGCTCTCGACGTTCCCATCTCGACGATCATGCGCGAGGTCGGCGACCGTATCTCGGTGCTCGAAGGCATCCAGGTCTTCCCGGACGTCGTTCCGGACGACCTCGTGGCCTCGATCGAGCCCGAGCTCTCGCTGCACTGATCAGCCGTCGCCCGATAGCCCATGCGACGCAGTGAGTTCCTCCGCGCCGTCGACGACGAATTCGGCGCGCGCGGATCATCCCTCGTCAGCGACCTCGTCCTGACCCGTCTGTCCGATCGCACGGCCGCGCAAGCCCTGGAAGCCGGAGTCCCGCCGCGCGACATCTGGCTCGCGCTCTGCACGGAGACCGACGTCCCGCTCGAGCGGCGTCATGGAGCAGGGCGCCTGGAGCCGCGTAAGCGCTGACACCCGGATGTTCGAAGGGACGTCCGACCGAATGCTTCATTCTCGGCGTGTCGTCGAATATCTGTTCGATGTCGGCGTAGTGTTCTGCACAAGTGGTTCACGACCGGTGTTCCTCCCGTTTCGTGGGACCGCGGACGTAATGTCCGAGGCCCCTCGTACGGTGTGACACAGGCCGAAAGAGCCATACGCCTTGTCGGAGAGTTCCTCCCAGCCGGGAGGACCGCGACAGCCTACAGGCGGCACCACGCGAGCATTAGGAGCACGTCATGCCATCACCCGCAGACCGCGAGAAGTCTCTCGAAACAGCACTCGCCCAGATCGATCGCCAGTTCGGCAAGGGATCGGTCATGAGGCTCGGCAGTGATGAGCGCGCACCCGTCGCGGTCATCCCGACCGGCTCCATCGCCCTCGACGTCGCTCTCGGCGTCGGCGGACTGCCGCGCGGACGTATCGTCGAGATCTACGGCCCGGAGTCGTCGGGTAAGACGACCCTGACGCTGCACGCCATCGCCAACGCGCAGCGCGCGGGTGGCATCGCGGCCTTCATCGACGCCGAGCACGCGCTCGACCCCGACTACGCGGCGAAGCTCGGCGTCGACATCGACGCCCTCCTCGTCTCCCAGCCCGACACGGGTGAGCAGGCGCTCGAGATCGCCGACATGCTCG
>JAZBLS010000049.1:0-19658 GCA_037033365.1 Actinomycetota bacterium
GCCGTGGGCGACGCGATCGATGTCATGCTGGTCGGATGAGCTTCACGCACCTCGACTCCGCCGGCCACGCTCGCATGGTCGATGTCACGGCCAAGCAGCCGACCGTGCGCACCGCGACCGCTCGCGGCTTCGTGCGGTGCAGCGCCGAGGTGATCGCCGCGCTGCGTGACGGCACCGCGCCCAAGGGCGACGTGCTCGCGGTCGCGCGCATCGCCGGCATCCAGGCCGCGAAGTCCACCCCCACCCTGCTCCCCCTCGCGCACGTGATCGGCGTGCACCGGGCGAACGTCGAGCTCGACATCGTCGACGACGGCGTGCACGTCGAGGCCACGGTCGGCACCGCCGACCGCACGGGCGTCGAGATGGAGGCGCTGACCGCGGTGTCGGTCGCCGCGCTCGCGATCGTCGACATGATCAAGGGCCTCGACCGCGCGGTCGTCATCGAGGACGTGCGCATCGTCGCGAAGTCCGGCGGCCGGTCGGGCGACTGGGTGCGCGAGGGGGAAGAGCGATGACCCGCGTCCGCTACTTCGCCGCGGCTGCGGAGGCCGCAGGAACGGATGCCGAGGAGCGCACTGAGCCGACGCTCGACGCCCTCCGCGCGGCGGTCGTGCGCGAGCATCCCGCACTGGCGGAGATCCTGCCCCGTTGCGCCGTGATGGTCGACGGCGTCCGCAGCGATGAGGACGTTCCGCTCGACGACGCCCTGCTCATCGACGTGCTACCGCCCTTCGCCGGGGGCTGAGCGCGCTACGGGCGCGGCGAGGTGGCTGTCAGCCGCCGATGCCCTTCCACGACGTCGAACCGTCGGACTCGAGCTGACGCTTCCAGACCGGCAGCGACGTCTTGATGTCCTCGATGACGGCCCGGCACACGTCGAACGCCTCGGCGCGGTGCTCCGCCGCGACCGCGATCACGACGGCGGCATCCCCGACCTCGAGCTTGCCGACGCGGTGGCTCACCGCGACCGCGATGCGCAGATCCGGGTCCGTCGATCCCGCGACCCCTGCGATCCCGCGGAGGGCCGTCTCAGCATCCGGATGAGCGCTGTACTCCAGACCGATCACGGGCGTCTCGGCATCCGGATCGTTGTCCCGCACGCGTCCGATGAAGGTCGTGACGCCGCCGAGCGCCGGGTCGTCGACCGCGGCGAGATGCGCCTCCACGTCGAGCGGGGTCTCCGAGATCGCAGCGATGCGCACGTCGTTCATGAATGGTCTCCTCCGTCGGTCTGATCCGCCACATGGCGGGCGACCGTCAGCACGACCGGCACCCCCGCCGCCACAGCCCTGGTCGATCCGGGCAGGTTCACGATGAACGCACCTGCAGGGTCGACAACACCCGCGAGGCCGCGGGACAGGATCGACAGCGGGGTGTCCGCGAGGCCGCTGCGGCGCAGCTCTTCGGCGAGCCCCGGCACCTCCCGCGTGATGACCTGGCGCGTGCCCTCGGGCGTCTCGTCGCGGGGGCCCACGCCCGTGCCGCCGGTCGTGATGATCAGCCGCACACCGCGGGCGACCGCGCGGCGGAGGGCGTCGGCGACGGACTCCGCGCCGTCCGGGATCACCTCGGCATCGGGGCAGTGCCACCCCGCGTCCTGCAGCAGTCCCACGGCGAGGGGGCCGCCGCGATCCTCGCGATCACCGGCGTAGGAGCGGTCGGACACGGTGATCACACACGCGGGCAGCGACGTCATTGCTCCACCCTAGGGCGCGGTGTCTCGCATCGCACCGATCACGTCACCCGGACGAGCGACCGCTGCCAGCCCGACGAGCCGTCGGGGGCGATGGGGGCGCGCTCCTCGATCTGGAGGTCGCCATTGCGGTTGGTGGCCCGGACGGCCACGTAGTGCGTGCCGGGCGTGGCATCCCACTCA
This sequence comes from Actinomycetota bacterium, assembly GCA_037033365.1. Lineage (GTDB taxonomy): Bacteria > Actinomycetota > Actinomycetes > Actinomycetales > Microbacteriaceae > Microbacterium. Next base: position 1,877 of record JAZBLS010000049.1, read on the forward strand.
ACGAACCACTGCACCCAGGTGTCGTCGTTGATCGGAGCGGAGAGCGTCGCCGGCATCCAGTCGCCCTCGTCGATCTTGATCTCGACCTTCTCGATGCCCACCGACTGCGCCCAGGCGACGCCCGCGATCGGGATGCGCCCCGACGCCACGGCCGATCCGAGCTTGGGAGTGTCGATGCGCGAGGAGAACTTGATCGGCGCCTCGGCGCTATACCCGCGAGGGGTCCAGTACGCCTCGTCCTTCTCGAAGGTCGTGACCTTGAGCTCGGTGAGCCACTTGGTGGCCGAGACGTAGCCGTAGAGCCCCGGCACCACCATGCGCACGGGGAATCCGTGCTCGAGCGGCAGCGGCTCGCCGTTCATGCCGACCGCGAGGATCGCGTCGAGGTTGTCGTCGGTCAGGGCCGCGAGCGGCGTGCTCGCGGTGTAGCCGTCGATGCTGCGGGAGAGCACCATGTCGGCACCGGACTTCACGCCCGCCTTCTTAAGGACGTCGCGCAGCGGGACGCCGAGCCACATGGCATTGCCGACGAGCTCGCCGCCGACCTCGTTCGAGACGCAGGTCAGCGTGATCGCGTACTCGTCGAGGCCCATGTCGAGGATGTCCTGGAAGCTCAGCTCGACCCGCTCGTCGACCATGCCGTCGATCACCAGACGCCAGGTCTCGGGGTCGATCGTCGGGACGGTCAGGGCCGTGTCGACGCGGTAGAAGTCCTCGTTCGGGGTGAACAGCTTGCTGAGGCCGGGGATGTCGAGCTCGGCGCCCTGCGGAACCGTGACCTTCGTCTTGGCGGCGGGCAGCTTCAGGGCGTCGCGGATGGACTCGACCGAGGAGACCACGGTGGTGGCGGCGCGCGAGGCGACGCCGACGACGGCTGCAGCGGCTCCCGCGATCGCCGCGAGGAGGAAGAACTGGCGACGGTCGATGGACTTCGCGGGCTTGTCGCTGCCCTCTGTCGCGCCTGCCTGGGGCGTGGCCGCGGATGCCGGGGCGACCGTGTCACGCCATCCGCGCAGCCTGCGGGCGAGGAGGACGATGATGACCGACCCCGCGATCGTGCCGAGCACCGGGGGAAGGAAGGCGAGCGGCGTCACGGCCGCACGGGTGACGATCGCGGCGGTCGACAGCGCACCGGCGATGACGAGCGCGACGACGCCCAGCGGCGGGCGGACCAGCTGCAGCACGCCGGCGATGGCCGAGGCGATGACCACTGCGAGGCCGAGACCCGCGAGCAGCGCGATCTTGTCGTACTCGCCGAACGTCGCGATCGCGAACTCCTTGAACGGCTGTGGGACGATGTCGATCACGAATCCGCCGACCGCAAGGATCGGGCTCGCCGATCGCGCGAAGATCAGCGCGAACAGCTCGGCCGTGGCGAGGAACACCGCCCCGCTGATGACGCCCGCGAGCGCGGCCCACAGGATGAAGCGGCGTCGCCCGCCGTTCTTCTTCTCTCGCTGTGCCATGGTCTGCTCCCCGTTCGCCGCGATGGTCGAGGGTTGTTCGGAGCTCGGGCCCGAACGGATGGAACGGCGTCAGAGAGGGCGGACGGTGATCGACTCGGGGCTCTGCGACTGACGGAGGGTCCGCAGGCACCGGGAGCACAGGATCTCGACTGTGCGCGGGTGGTTCTCGCCGCAATCGCAGTCGATCGAGACCCGCCACTTGGCCTTGCGGCCGCACGGTGCGTAGCCGTCATCGTCTCCGTGGTCGCATTCGCACCGCTGACGGCCCCGGTCGAGGCCGGCCAGCTCGTCGAGACGGGTCGCCTGACCGGCATCCACCGGCGCATCCTTCAGTCTGGCCACCTGCCGATGGTGCCAGGCCGCGGCCGACGCCGCAACTTCTGCGGCCATCTCGAACTTCTGCGGCCCCGACCCGGCACTCGGGGCCGCAGAAGTTGCAGTCGGCCGCAGAAGTTGAGGGCAGGCGCGGGCGGATGCCGCGGGTCAGACCTGCACGACATGGGGCGGGGGCGGCGGGGCGAGCTGACGCTGGGGCACGCCGTGCGCCTCGCGGTGCAGGCGCTCCATGCGGCTGTCGAGCTCGGCGGCGGCCTCTGCGGCATCCGTCAGGCTCTCGACGAGGTGCGAGGGGACCTGGTTGGAGAACTTGTAGTAGATCTTGTGCTCGAGGCTGGCCCAGAAGTCCATCGCGATCGTGCGGAACTGCACCTCTACCGGCACCGACAGGGCGCCCGTGGAGAGGAACACCGGCACCTCGATGATCGCGTGCAGGCTCTTGTAGCCGTTCTCCTTGGGGGTCGCGATGTAGTCCTTGACCGTCCGGACCGTGACGTCGTCCTGCGCCGTGAGCAGGTCGAACAGACGGTAGACGTCGGCGACGAAGCTGCAGGTGACGCGGACGCCGGCGATGTCGGTGATCTCGGAGCGAATGCGCTCGAAGTCCGGCTCGGCGATCCCCTTGCGTGCGATCTTCTCGACGATGCTGTCGGGCGTCTTCAGGCGACTCTTGACGTGCTCGATCGGGTTGTACGCGTGGTGGTGGGTGAACTCGTCGCGGAGGATCCCGATCTTGGTCTCGACCTCGCGCATCCCGAACTCGTACTCGCGGAGGAACCGCTGGAACTCGTCGCGGAGCTCCCGAGTCTGCTGGATCGCGTCATCGGTGACCTGGAGGGACGTCATGCTCTCGACGTTATCCGTCCGTGATCGGAATCGGCTGTGCATCTTCGATGTCCATGACCGTCTATTCATGCCGTATGACCTGAATAGACCCTCCATTTATGCCATTCGGCACAAATAGACGGGCGGGGAGGCGCTTGACCTCGGGAGAGCGCGCGTCTAGAACGGAGCGCATGACCAGTGCGGCAGAGAAGTGGACCCAGGCGTACGTCGAGGCGTGGACGTCGAACGATCCCCAGCAGATCGGCTCGCTCTTCAGCGACGATGCGAAATACCTGACGAGTCCGGATGCCGAGCCGCGAGTCGGACGCGCGGACATCGTGTCCGGTTGGCTGGAGGATCTCGACGATCCGGAGTCCTGGTCGTTCCGGTGGTGGATCGTCCGCGAGGAGCCGGGATTCGCCGTGATCGAGGGCCGCACCGGGTATCCGGCCGAGCGCGATTACCTCAACCTCTGGATCGTGCGACTGGACGACGAGGGCCGCGCGACCGAGTTCACGGAGTGGTACATGCCGCGGCCGCATGCGGGCGCGGAAGAGGCGTGAGGATTCCGTTAGGGACGTGTGAGCGACCGTAGGGATTCCGTGAGGATCGCGTAGGGGAACCGTCGGAAGGCGTAATGTCGCCCGACGTGTCAGACGAAACCCGCGAGAACACGGACGCCCCTCCGCTCGCCAAACGGATCCTCATCGGCGACCCGCTGACGAGCGAACAGGTCGACGATCAGCTGCTGCCGAAGAAGATGGCGCTGCCGATCTTCGCCTCCGACGCGCTGAGCTCCGTCGCCTACGCGCCGCAGGAACTCGTGATGATCCTGCTGATCGGCGGGCTGACATTCCTGTCCTTCACGCCTCTGGTCGCGACGGCCGTCGTCGTGCTGCTGATCGTCGTGGTGCTCAGCTACCGCCAGCTCATCAAGGCGTACCCCTCGGGCGGCGGCGACTACGAGGTCGCATCCAAGAACCTGGGCGAGATCCCCGGCGTCATCGTGGCGGCGGCCCTCCTGGTCGACTACGTCCTCACGGTCGCGGTCTCCGTGGCATCCGGCGTCGACAACATCATCTCGGCCGTCCCCGGACTGGATCCCCTGCGCGTCGAGCTCGCGGTCGGCTTCGTGATCCTCATCATCATCGTGAACCTCCGCGGCGTGCGCGAGGCCTCGCTCGTCTTCGCGATCCCCACGTACGTCTTCATCGCGTCGGTCGGTTTCATGATCGTCACCGGGCTCATCCGCGCCTTCCTCGGCGATGCCCCCGTCGCGTCGAGCGCCGAGTTCGCCGTGAACTCCGAGAACCTCGGCCAGGCCGCGGTCATCCTCCTGATCCTCCGCGCGTTCTCGAGCGGATGCTCCGCCCTCACCGGTGTCGAAGCGGTGTCGAACGGCGTCCCCGCATTCCGCACCCCCAAGGTCCGCAACGCGCAGTCGACCCTCGTGCTCATGGGCTCCATCGCGGCCTGCCTGTTCGCCGGGCTCACGGCCCTCGCGCTCATCGCCGGCGTGCACTACGCCGAGAACCCTTGCGACCTCGTGGGCTTCGACTGCTCGAATCCGCAGCCGAGCCTGATGGCGCAGATCGCGTCGGCCACCTTCGGCGGCGGCAGCATCATGTTCTTCATCATCCAGGCGGCGACCGCCTGCGTGCTGCTGCTCGCGGCCAACACCGCCTTCAACGGATTCCCGCTGCTCGGCTCCGTCCTCGCCCGTGACGGCTATGCCCCGAAGTCACTCAACACCCGCGGCGACCGCCTCGTGTTCTCGAACGGCATGATCGTCCTGGGGATCGCCGCGATCGCGGTTCTCGTGGTGTTCCAATCGCGGCTGACGACGCTGATCCAGCTGTACATCATCGGCGTCTTCGTGTCGTTCTCGCTCGGGCAGATCGGCATGGTGCGGCACTGGCGGCGCGTGCTGCGAGGGCCGGTCGAGAGAGCGGATCGGCCGGGGATCGACGGCGCCTCGGCATCCGACCGACGCTCTGCCAAAGTCGGCCTGATCATCAACTCGGCGGGTGCCACGCTGACGGTGCTCGTTCTCGTGATCGTGACGATCACGAAGTTCACGCACGGCGCATACCTCGTGTTCTTCGCGATCCCGGTGCTCGCGTTCCTGATGATGGGCGTGAAGCGCTACTACCGCGACGTCGATCACGAGATCGCGATCGACGACACCACGAGGTTCGGCGCCACGGGCGACCTCGCCATCGTGCTCGTCAACCGACTGCAGAAGCCCGTCGTGAAGGCGATCGACTACGCGGTCGCCGCCAAGCACGGCAAGACCATCGCGGTGCACGTCGCCGTGGCATCCGACGACGTGGCCGCCCTGCAGAAGGACTGGGCCGACCACCTCGTGCCGATCCCGCTCGTGATCGTCGAGTCGCCGTACCGGTCGTTCGCGCAGCCGGTCGCACAGTTCATCAAGCAGTACCGCGAGAAGCACGGTTCGTCGGTGGTCACCGTGTACTTGCCGCAGTACATCGTCGGCCACTGGTGGGAGACGTTCCTACACAACCGCCGTGCTCGCCGCATCGCCAATCAGCTCATGCTCGTGCACGGGGTCTCGATCACGCTCGTGCCGTGGCTGCTCGACTCGTCGGAGCTGATCTACGGTCGTCGCTCGCGGCCGCTGCCCGGCCAGGAGCGCGCCGGGCGGCCGGTCGTCGTGCAGGGTCGTCGTGCGCACCGGCCCGAGGGTCCGCCCGAGAGCTGAGCCCGGCCTCAGGCCTCGGCGAGCACGGCTCCGAGGATGCCGGCCGCCTCGCCGAACCGCGACGGATCAGCCGACGCGTAGTTGAGCCGCACGAAGGAGCCGGACGGCTCGGCGGGGAACCACTCCGCACCGGGCGAGATGATCAGTCCCCGCACCTCGCAGTCGCGGACCACGCTCGCGGCGTCGCTGCCGTCGGGCAGCCGGACCCACAGGTTGAGTCCGCCCGCGGGGACGGTCTCGATCCGCGCCGTGGGAGCGTGCTCGGCGAGGCCGGCCACGAGCAGGTCGCGGCGCACACGCAGCTGCTCGCGGAAGCCTCGCAGGTGCGTCTTCCACGCGGGCTGCGTCACGACGTCGAGCGCCGCCGCCTGCAGAAGACCGCTCACGTACATCGACTCGGCTGCGCGGTCGGCGAGGATGCGCTCTCGAGCCGGTCCCCGAGCGATCACGGCGGCCACCCGCAGCGCCGGCGAGACGCTCTTGGTGAGCGAACGCAGGTAGACGACGTGTCCGTCGTCATCTCCCGCGGCGACGGGTCGGGATTCGCCGTCGATGCCGAGGTCGTGTGCCCAGTCGTCCTCGATCAGGAACGCGCCGTGGCGGCGGACGCTGTCGAGCACCGCCCGCCCCGTCTCGACGGGCCAGCACGCCCCGGTCGGGTTGGCGAACGACGGCTGCGCATAGAAGGCGCGCGCGCCGGTCTGTGCGAGCGCTCGCTCGACGGCATCCGGATCCGGTCCCTCGGGACCCGAGGGGATCGGGACCAGCTCGACACCGGCCTGCTCGGCGGCGAGCAGCGCTCCCCAGTACGTGGGCGATTCGATCAGCAGAGGGCGCCCCTGCCCGACGACGGCCCGGAAGATCGAGCTCAATCCGCTCTGGCTGCCGGAGATGATCAGGGCGTCGCGGGCGGATGCCGGGGCGACGCCCACGGGAGCGGATGCCGCGAGCTCGGCCGCGAACCACGCCTGGAGTTCCGGCAGGCCCGCCGCCGGGGTGCGGGTCACCGCCGCATCGGTGCGAGCCGCGCGGGCGATGGCCTGACGCACCAGTCGCTCGGGCAGGATCTCGACGGCGGGGTATCCGGAGTGCAGACCGATCGCGTCCGGGGCCGGCATGCGCTGTGTCGACGACAGGCCCTGGATGCGCACCGGGGCCGAGCCCAGCGCCTCGGTCTGCCACCCGTAGTCCGCAGGGCGGGCGGCCTGCGCCGCGCGCACGAACGTCCCGGCGCCGGGGCGCGACTCGATGAGCCCCGCACGCGCGAGCTGCCGCATGGCCTTCTGCACCGTCACCGGGCCCGCCCCGTACTCGGCCATCAGCGCCCGGTTCGAGGGGACGCGCGCACCCGCCGGCGCCGAGGAGATCCAGGAACGGATGCCGTCGACGATGCGCTCACTGCTATCCTGACTCATGGAACTACAGAGTAGCGTTATCGCTCCGCATCGCACAGCGTTATCAGTCGGGTCCGGTGCCGCGTGGGGTCTCCTCGGCGTCGCGGCGTTCTCCTTCACGCTGCCATTCACCCGCGTCGCGGTCGGCGGGCTCTCGCCCCTGTTCATCGGGTCCGCCCGCGCCGTCGTCGCCGCCGTGCTCGCGGCCCTCGCGCTCTGGGTCACGCACCAGGCCTTCCCGACGCGACGGCAGTGGCTGCGGATCGCGGTGGTCGCCGCCGGTGTCGTGGCCGGATTCCCCCTGCTCACGTCCTTCGCGATGGCCACCGCACCGGCGAGCCACGGCGCGGTCGTGGTCGGCCTCCTGCCCGCCGCCACCGCGGTCGTCGTGGTGCTCCGCACACGGGAGCGCCCGTCGCCGTCCTTCTGGGTGTTCGCCGGCCTCGGTGCGGCGGCCGCCGTGGTGTTCGCCTCGCTGCAGAACGGCGGGCTGGGCGAGCTGCACACATCGGACCTGCTGCTGTTCGGCGCCGTGCTCGCCGCGGCCGTCGGTTACGCGGAGGGAGGCATGCTCGCGCGCGAGATCGGCTCCTGGCAGACCGTCTCGTGGGCGCTCGTCGTCGCATCCCCGGTGATGACCGTGCTGGCTCTCGGGGCGGCGATCGACACCCCTCCGACCGCGACCGCGGAGCAGTGGCTCGCCTTCGCGTACCTGGCGGTGGTCAGCATGTTCCTCGGCTTCTTCGCCTGGTACCGCGGGCTCGCGATCGGGCCGATGGCGCAGGTGAGTCAGATCCAGCTCGTGCAGCCCGTCCTGAGCATCCTGTGGGCAGCACTCCTGCTGCGGGAGCCCGTCGGCTGGCCCACGATCCTCGGCGGCCTCGCGGTCGTCGCCTGCGCGGCGCTCGCCGTGCGCACACGTCTTCCCCTCCGTCCGTCGAACCTCGAGGAGTCCTGATGCGCCACACACCCCGTTACCTGATGACCGATCCTGCCGAGGTCAGGCGTCTGATCCGCCGCAACCCCTGGGCGACCTTCGTCTCGCCGGCGAGCACGGGCCTCGTCGCCTCGCACTACCCGGCCCTGCTGCTCGAGGACGAGGAGGGCATCGTGATCGCGAGCCACTTCGGCCGCCCGGACGAGCAGCTGCACGAGCTCGGTCGTCACGAGGTGCTCGTCATCATCCAGGGGCCGCACGACTACGTGTCGCCCAGCCTCTACGCCCCGGGCGACCTCGTCCCCACCTGGAACCACGTGACCGCGCACCTCTATGGGACCCCCGAGATCCTCACCGAGGAGGAGAACTACGCGATGCTCACCGCCCTCACGGATCACTTCGAGAGCGGCAACCCGCACGGCCGCAGCCTCTCGGAGGACGAAGCCGGAACGCGCCGCGCGGCGAAGGGCACGGTCGGCCTGCGGCTGCGGGTCGACCGCTTCGACGCCAGGGCCAAGCTCAGTCAGAACAAGTCGCCCGAAGTGCGCACGGCGATCACCGACCGCTTCGCCGAGACGAACACGGCACTCGCGGAGGAGATGAGGCGCGTGCATCCCTAAGCTGGAGCGACCACCTGCCCCGGATCGATGGAGACCCCGCATGACCACTCGCACGGCCCTCATCGTCCGCGGCGGTTGGCCGGGACATCAGCCCGTCGAGACGACCGAGCTCTTCGTCCCGTTCCTCGAGGCGAACGGCTTCGAGGTTCGGATCGAGGAGTCGAACGCCATCTACGCCGACGCCGCGGTCATGCAGCGCACCGATCTGATCGTGCAGGCGATCTCGATGGGCGAGATCTCCGAACCGGCCCTCGCGGGGCTGCGCGCCGCGATAGCGGCGGGCACCGGGTTCGCCGGCTGGCACGGCGGCATCGTCGACTCGTACCGCACCAACTCCGACTACCTGCAGCTGGTGGGCGGTCAGTTCGTCAAGCACCCGGCGAAGGCACCCGAAGACGTCCGCGGCGACGGCCGAGACAGCTTCGTCACGCACACTGTTGAGATCACCGACCTCGGCCGCGAGCACGAGATCACGCGGGGCATCGACGATATCGAGCTCGTGACCGAGCAGTACTGGGTGCTCCACGACGACCTGAACGACGTGCTGGCGACGACCACGCATCCGGCCCGCGAGGATCAGGAGTGGCATCGCCCGATCACGTCTCCCGCCGTCTGGACCCGCCTGTGGGGCGCGGGTCGTGTGTTCGTCGCGACGCCGGGGCACGACGTCGAGGTGCTGCGCGACCCGAGCGTGCGCACGATCGTCGAGCGCGGACTGCTCTGGGCGAGCCGAGGCTACTGATCACCCCTCCGTGACGCCGTCCACCACGAACGTGTAGAGATCGCGCACGATGTCGGTCGCCTCGAGCCGGTCACGCTCGCGCACTGCGATCACGAGCGCATCCACCACGGATCGCAGCATCGCGGGATTCCGGGACCGGCTGAGCGAGCGGATGCCGAACACCAGTGCGGTGCGCTTCGACGCGTGCAGCGCGCTGAGGTAGGGGTTGCGGGAGTACGTCGCGAGCAGGTCGAGCAGGTCCCAGAGCCCCTCGGCCCCCGTGACCTGGCTGCGCACTGCTCCCTCCCAGAGGACCGCGACCGAAGCCGCCCTGGCCGCGAACTCCTCGATCTGCTCGTCGGTCGCACGCTCGGTGCCGAGATCGGCCGCGGCGACCGAGAGGCCCGTGCACTCTGCCGCCACGGCGACGAACCACGCGGGGGTGGGAGTGACGACGACCGACGCACGGTGGAGGCGGTGCTCGATCAGGTGCATCGCATCGAGGGCGCTGAGGGCAGCCCGCACCGTGGCCGCCGCCACCGAGAGCCTCTCGCTGAGGCCCGTGACCGGCAGGGGATCGCCGGGGGCGAGACGACCCTCGGCGATCAGGCGCGTGAGGGCGTCGACCACGGCATCCGCTCTCGACGTCGCTGTCGGCGGCCCGCCGTCCCGCCCGACCAGAAGCCGGGTGGAGATCAGGCCGTCGACGCGATCCGGCATGTCAGTTCTCGCCGGCGTCTCGCGTTGCGGCCACGGCCGCCTCGCGCAGGGGGACGATCGTGACGCGGTCGAACAGCGGCTCGATGAGGTCGCGGATGCCGGAGCCGTCGCGTCGGTGAATGAGCCCGCGGAGCGTCTCCAGGGCCCCTCGCATGTAGGCGGCGAGCTCGTCGGAGACGCGGCGGTTCGGGATCGTGCGGGTGAGGTGAAGGGCGAGCTGCCCGTCGAGCACGTCGACCATGGTCTGGTTGCGGGCGCTGAGGACGAACTCGGCCCACAGTGCGTACCAGACGGCGAGTCCCTCTCGCGTGGCGGCCCAGGCGAGGTCGGTGGCGAGGATGCCGTCGATGCGGGCGTCGAACGCCGCGATCTGCTCGTCGGTGTACGTCGGTGCCGCTGTGACGGCGCAGTATCCGATGATGGCGACGGCGGTCTCGACGCGGTCGGCCTGGGCGTCGAGATCGACCGGCGCCACGCGTGTGAAGCGATTGGTGCTGACCTCGATGAGCCCGAGGTCGGCGAGGCGGTTCAGCGCTTCGCGGATGGGCGTGCGCGACACCCCGTACTCGGCCTGGAGGTCCTGGTCGCGGATCTCCTCGAGCGGGCGCAGACGACCCGACACGATGTCGTCCGCGAGGGACGCGAACACCTGATCGCGGATCAGCTGCCGGGGTCGGATCAGCTGCCGCGGGCTGACCGGGTGGGAGGCGTGGGAATCGTCCACTGCCACACTCTAAGCCGCCGGAATATCGGTGCACCACCACTTCAGGTACTGAAATTTCACGCACACCTCGCGAGCGGGCGTAGCGTCGATCGGGTAGGGCAGCGGCTCACAATTCCGGCGCAACTCCCCCCCTCGCGCCGAGGACCTCCCCAGATCCCCCTGAACCTGGGCCGCTGCCCTTCTTCCTGCCCTGCGGTGGTCAGGGCGCGGGCATCAGCCGGCGACGAGCGCGAGCACCAGAGTCGCGGCGAGCACCGTCGGCACCGCGACGATCGCACCCCACAGCATGAACCGCCCCCAGCGGATCTCGACGCCGAGCGAGACGACCCGGTGGTGCCAGAGCAGCGTCGCGAGTGACGCCCACGGCGTGATGAGCGGCCCGAGGTTCACCCCGATCAGCAACGCCATGAGCGAGACCGGATCGGATGCCGACGGCTCGAGGATCAGATAGGCGGGCAGGTTGTTCACGGCGTTCGCGGCGAGCGCCCCCGCAGTGGAGAGCCGCAGCAGCTCGGCCGGCGAGTGGCCGTCGACCGCGAGCACCGAGAGGACATCGAGGATGCCGCGGGCGTGCGCCGTCTCGACGATCACGAACAGGGCGGTGGCCAGGCCGATCGCCTGCCACGGCACGAGCGAGAGCCGCAGCACGTGGGGGCGGCGCCAGACGAAGAGGGCCGCCAGCAGGACGGCCGCGACCGTGGCCGGGATCCAAACGTCGTGGGTGATCGCGAGGAGCGGCATCAGGACGACCAGGATGCCGGCCGCGCCCCAGAACAGAACTCGGTCGGACGGACCGCCCGCCGCCGGCATCCGATAGCCGCCGAACAGTGTGCGGCGGTGCACGAGCGTCAGAAGGGCGACGGGGACGAGGATGCCGACGAGCGTCGGTGCCCAGCTCAGCGCGAGGAACGAGAGCGGGTCGCCGATCGCTCGGGCGGCGAGCAGGTTCGTGAGATTGGAGACGGGCAGGGCGAGGGAGGCGGTGTTCGCGAGCCAGACCGTCACGAGCGCGAAGGGCAGCGGCGGGATGCCGACGCTCTGCGCCAGCACGACCACGACCGGTGTGACGATCACCGCGGTGGTGTCGAGCGAGAGGAACACGGTGCTGATCACGGCGAGCAGGACGACCGACGCCCAGAGGAGGATGACGCGACCGCGGCCCCACTGCGAGAGCCGCTGCGCGACGACGTCGAACACGGCCGCGTCGCGGGCGAGCTCGGCGACGATCGTGATCGCGACGACGAACCCGAGCACGGGGACGATGCGCGCGGCGAGCGCTCCGGCATCCGTCGGAGGGAGGAGCCTCGTGACGACGCAGACCGCGGCGACCGCGACGAGCGCGAGGACGATGATCGTCCCCGTCCCCAGCCGCCGTCGCGTCGCGCTCACTGGCTGAGTGTAAGTCCGCGTGCCGCGGTGCGGCGTCGTTCGCGTCGCAGTTCGTGCCGCGTCCGGGGGCTTCCGCGGTCTTCCGGTCGCACTTCGTGCCGCTCGCGCCGCCATCGGGCGGCACCAACTGGGACGGGAGTTTCGGGAACCGACACCGACTGCGACGGGAACAGCGGGGGTCGATGCCCCGGGCACGGGCCGCGTGAGCATCCCGCATGCATCCTGGGCACGGCCGTAGGCAAAGCGTGAGGATCGTCGAACCCCGCACCGCACGGGAGTTGTATCGACTCTCGTGCTCGACATCATCTACATCGCGCTGACTCTCGCGCTGTTCGCCATCGTCTCCCTGGTCGCGAAGGGGGTGGAGAGACTGTGATCGTCTTCGAGATCATCGCCGCTGCCCTCGCGGTCACCGCCGTCGTCTACCTCGTCGTGGCCCTCGTCGCCCCGGAGAAGTTCTGATGGATGCTGAGATCTGGTTCGGCGTCCTGCAGGCCGCCGTCGTCATCGTCGCGATCGTCCTCCTGTACCGCCCCGTGGGCGACTACATGGCGCACGTCTTCACGACGCCCCGTGACCTCAGGGTCGAGCGCGGCGTCTACCGCGTGATCGGTGTCGACTCGGCATCCGAGCAGACCTGGCGCGCGTATGCACGCAGCGTCATCGCGTTCTCCGTCGTCGGCCTCCTGCTCGTCTACGGACTGCAGCGCCTCCAAGGCTTCCTCCCCGAATCGCTCGGCCTCCCCGCCGTTCCGGAAGGTCTCGCGTTCAACACCGCCGCGTCGTTCGTCGCCAACACGAACTGGCAGTCGTACTCGCCCGAGCAGACCATGGGCTACACGGTGCAGCTCGCCGGTCTCACGGTGCAGAACTTCGTGTCCGCCGCCGTCGGCCTCGCGGTGGCCGTCGCGCTGATCCGCGGCTTGGCCCGCCGGGGCTCGACCACGATCGGCAACTTCTGGGTCGATCTGATCCGCGGGCTCGGACGCATCCTCCTGCCGATCGCCCTGATCGCGTCGATCGCCCTGATCGCCGGCGGGGTCATCCAGAACTTCGCGGGCTTCACCGATGTCACCCCCGTGACGGGCGGCACCCAGACGATCCCGGGCGGACCGGTTGCGTCCCAGGAGGCCATCAAGCTCCTCGGCACGAACGGCGGAGGGTTCTTCAACGCCAACTCCGCGCATCCGTTCGAGAACCCCACGGGCTGGACCAACCTGCTCCAGATCCTGCTCATCCTCGTGATCCCGTTCGCACTCCCCCGCACGTTCGGACGCATGATCGGGGATCACCGTCAGGGATACGCCATCGCGGCGGTCATGGGAGCCATCTTCCTGATCTCCACGTTCGCGCTCTCGGCTCTCGAACTCGCCGGGCGCGGCACCGCGCCCGAGCTCGCGGGCGCCGCGATGGAGGGCAAGGAGGTGCGGTTTGGCATCCTCGGCTCGACCCTGTTCGGCAGCGCGAGCACACTGACCTCGACCGGTGCGGTCAACTCGATGCACGATTCGTACACCGCGCTCGGCGGCATGATGCCGATGCTCAACATGATGCTCGGCGAGGTCGCCCCCGGCGGCGTGGGTTCGGGTCTCTACGGGATCCTCGTGCTCGCGATCATCGCCGTGTTCGTCGGCGGGCTCCTCGTCGGCCGCACGCCCGAGTACCTCGGAAAGCGCATCGGCCCGAGGGAGATCAAGCTCGCGAGCCTCTACATCCTCGTGGTGCCGGCCCTCGTGCTCGGTGGAACGGCGCTCAGCTTCGCGATCCCCGGCATCCGGGCAGACGTCGAGGCGACCAGCATCCTGAATCCCGGTGTGCACGGCATGAGCGAGGTGCTGTACGCCTTCACCTCAGCCGCGAACAACAACGGATCGGCCTTCGCCGGACTCACCGCGAATACCCCGTGGTTCAACACCGCGCTCGGCGTCGCGATGCTGCTCGGGCGGTTCATCCCGATCGTGCTGGTGCTCGCCCTCGCCGGATCCTTCGCCGCCCAGCAGCGCGTGCCGGAGACCACCGGAACCCTGCCCACGCACCGGCCGCAGTTCGTCGGGCTGCTCTTCGCCGTGACGATCATCGTCACCGCGCTCACCTACTTCCCGGTGCTGGCACTGGGACCGCTCGCAGAAGGACTCGTCTGATGAACATTCACGTTTCGTCTCGCTCCGCTCGCTCAACGGGCGAAGTGGGCTCCGCTCGCTCAACGGGCGAGGGGGCGGATGCCGCGGCATCCGTTCCCGCCGCCGCTCCCCGCTCGTTCGGCTGGGCGCAGCTGGTGCAGGCGCTCCCCGGGGCACTGCGCAAGCTCAACCCCGCAGCGCTCGTCCGGAACCCCGTCATGCTGCTCGTTTGGGTCGGCGCCGCGTTCACGACCGTGCTCGCGATCGCCGAGCCGTTCCTCGGAGGGCCTGCCGAGTCGGGCGGAACCCCCGTGCCCGCACCCTTCACCTGGGGCATCGCCGTCTGGCTGTGGCTCACCGTGCTCTTCGCGAACGTCGCGGAATCGGTCGCGGAGGGACGCGGCAAGGCCCAGGCCGCGACGCTGCGCAAGACCCGCACGAGCACGATGGCGCGGCGGGTGGTCCCTTCGACGGGCTCAGGGACCCAGGGGGGCTCAGGCCCTTCGACAAGCTCAGGGACCCACTGGGGCTCAGGGACCCAGGGGAGTTCAGGGGCCCAGGTGTGGGATGCCGAGACGGTCGAGGTGTCGTCGGCCGAGCTGCAGCGCGACGACGTCGTGATCGTCGAGGCGGGCGAGCTGATCCCCGGAGACGGCGACATCATCGCGGGCATCGCGACGGTCGACGAGTCGGCGATCACGGGAGAGTCCGCGCCGGTGATCCGCGAATCGGGCGGCGACCGGAGTGCCGTGACCGGCGGAACCCGCGTGCTGTCCGACCGGATCGCGGTGCGCATCACCTCGAAGCCCGGCGAGACGTTCGTCGACCGGATGATCGCCCTCGTCGAGGGAGCGAGCCGTCAGCGCACGCCCAACGAGATCGCACTGAACATCCTGCTCGCGAGCCTGTCGATCGTGTTCGTCGTCGTGGTCCTCGCGCTCAACCCCATCGCCTCGTATGCCGCCTCCCCCGTCAGCATCCCGGTGCTGATCGCGCTGCTCGTGTGCCTCATCCCGACGACGATCGGCGCGCTGCTCTCGGCCATCGGCATCGCCGGCATGGACCGTCTCGTGCAGCGCAACGTCCTCGCCATGTCGGGCCGTGCGGTCGAGGCCGCCGGAGACGTCACGACCCTGCTGCTCGACAAGACCGGCACGATCACCTACGGCAACCGCCGCGCGCACGAGGTGCTGCGTCTCGGCGGCGTCGACGAGGAGGAGCTCCTCCGCATCGCCGCGCTCTCGTCGCTCGCCGACCCCACCCCCGAGGGTGCCTCGATCGTCGAGCTGGCGGCGAGCCGCGGCATCCACGTGGCAGAACCGGCGGACGCCGTGGTCGTGCCCTTCACGGCGCAGACCCGCATGTCGGGCCTCGACCTCGCCGACGGCACGCAGATCCGCAAGGGCGCAGGCTCGGCCATCAGCGCCTGGCTCGGACGCGGGACGGATGCCGAGCTCACCGCTCTCACGGACGGCGTCGCGTCGAGCGGCGGTACGCCGTTGGTCGTCGCGGTGAAGGGCCCTTCGACAGGCTCAGGGACCCAGGAGCGGATCCTCGGCGTCGTGCACCTCAAGGACATCGTCAAGGACGGACTCCGCGAGCGGTTCGAGGAACTCCGGAGCATGGGCATCCGCACGGTCATGATCACGGGCGACAACCCGCTCACCGCCGCGGCGATCGCGAAGGAGGCGGGTGTCGACGACTTCCTCGCGGAGGCGACTCCCGAGCAGAAGCTCGAGCTCATCAAGCGCGAGCAGGAGGGTGGCCGGCTCGTGGCGATGACCGGTGACGGCACGAACGACGCCCCGGCCCTGGCGCAGGCCGACGTCGGTGTCGCGATGAACACCGGGACATCGGCCGCGAAGGAGGCGGGCAACATGGTGGACCTCGACTCGGACCCCACCAAGCTCATCGACATCGTCCGCATCGGCAAGCAGCTGCTCATCACCCGCGGCGCCCTGACGACGTTCTCGCTCGCGAACGACATCGCCAAGTACTTCGCGATCATCCCGGCCATGTTCATGGGGGTCTTCCCCGGACTCGCGGTGCTGAACATCATGCAGCTGCACTCGCCGGCATCCGCCGTCACCAGCGCGATCGTCTTCAACGCGATCGTGATCGTGTTCCTCATCCCGCTCGCCCTGCGCGGAGTGAATTACCGCCCGGCGAGCGCCTCGCAGATCCTGCAGCGCAACCTGCTGGTCTACGGCCTCGGCGGAGTCATCGCCCCGTTCATCGGCATCAAGCTCATCGACCTGGTGGTGAGCCTCATCCCCGGTTTCTGACCCGCGCTTCGACAGGCTCAGCGACCCATGACCTGAGCCTGTCGAAGGGCCCGACCCCGCCCGTCCGAGCGGCCGACACGCCAGATGTCGGACCCCGGCCCGCATTCGGTCCGACATCCGGCATGTCGGCCCCCCGAAGCGGGGGCGACACCCACCCCGAACCTCCTGAAAGGTCCTCATGTCCTCCTCCACACGCACCACCGTCCGCACCGCGGGTGTCGCCGTCCGCGCGATGCTCGTCCTCACCCTCGTGCTCGGCGTCGGCTACACACTCGTCGTCACCGGCATCGGGCAGCTGCTCCTCCCGTGGCAGGCGAACGGCTCGCCGCTCGCCGACGACAAGGGCAGCTCGCTGATCGGCCAGTCCTATACGGACGGCGACGGCGAGGCCCTGCCCGAGTACTTCCAGTCGCGCCCCTCGGCCGCCGGCGACGGCTACGACGGCACGAGCTCGAGCGGCAGCAACCTCGGTCCCGAGAACGCCGACCTCGTGACCGCGATCGCCGACCGGAAGGCCGCGATCGCCGAGCGCGAAAGCGTCAGCGAGGATGCCGTGCCGGCCGATGCCGTGACGGCATCCGGTTCCGGTCTCGACCCGCACATCAGCGTCGAGTACGCGCTGCTGCAGGTGCCGCGCGTCGCCGCGGCGAGGGGTCTGAGCGAGCAGGACGTCCGCGACCTCGTGGAGTCTAGGATTCAAGGGCGGGATCTGGGATTCCTCGGCGAGGAGCGTATCAACGTCGCCGAACTCAACCTCGCGCTCGACCAGCAGGAGGGCGAATGAGCGCAGAACGCGCGCGCGGGCGACTGCGCGTCCTGCTCGGTGCGGCGCCCGGCGTCGGCAAGACCTACGAGATGCTCGCCGAGGGCCGTCGGCAGGTCGACGAGGGCCGCGACGTGGTGATCGCGATCGTCGAGACGCACGGCCGCGCGGCGACGGCCGCGCAGACCACCGGCATCCCCGAGGTCCCCCGCCGCACCGACCTGCATCGGGGTGTGCCCCTGACGGAGATGGACCTGGATGCCGTGCTCGCGCGGCATCCAGAGATCGCCCTCGTCGACGAGCTCGCCCACACGAACACCCCGGGTTCCGCGAATGCGAAGCGCTGGCAGGACGTGGCGGCCCTGCTGGATGCCGGGATCGACGTCGTCACGACCGTGAACGTCCAGCACATCGAGTCGCTCAACGCCGTGGTCGAGAAGATCACCGGCATCGCGCAGCAGGAGACGATCCCGGATGCCGTGGTGCGGGCCGCCGACGAGATCGAGGTCGTGGACCTCGCCCCGCAGTCGCTGCGCGACCGCCTGTCGGCCGGGCTCGTGTATCCCGCCGAGCGCATCGACGCGGCCCTCTCGAACTACTTCCGCCTGGGGAACCTCACGGCCCTCCGCGAACTCGCCCTGCTGTGGCTCGCCGACGAGGTCGACAGCGCGCTGCGGACGTACCGCGCCGACCACGGCATCGAGGGCACGTGGCAGGCGCGCGAGCGCGTCGTCGTCGCGCTCACCGGCGGCCCCGA
>JAZBLS010000050.1:0-19569 GCA_037033365.1 Actinomycetota bacterium
GCAGCATCCCGAGTTCCGAGGAGCACCGATGAAGATCCACAATCCGTTCCGCACCGCCCTGGTGGCGACGCTCGGTGTCGGATTGGGGATCCTCCTGATCAACAGCGTCGAGAGCCTCTCGACGGTCCTCCTCTACCTGGGGACCGCGCTGTTCCTCAGCCTCGGTCTCGATCCGCTGGTGTCCTTCCTCGAGCGGCGGCGGCTGCCGCGCTGGCTGGCCGTCCTCGTCACGATCCTCGTGGTCCTCGGCGTGTTCGCGGGCGTGATCCTCATCGTGCTGCCCGTCCTGGTCGACCAGATCTCCCAGCTGGTGGCCCAGATCACCGAGATCGTCCAGCGTGACGCCTTCTTCGACGATCTGCGCGAGTGGATGCTCGTCACGTTCCCGAACCTGAAGGTCGACGAGGTCTTCGCCTATGTGCAGGATTGGCTGAACACGAACCTGACCGAGATCGGCGGGTCGATCGGACAGGGCGTGCTCGCCGCGAGCGGGGCCCTGCTCAGCGGGCTCTTCGGCGCGTTCATCGTGCTGATCCTCACGATCTACCTCACGGCATCGACGCCGTCGCTCAAGCGGGCCGTGTACCAGCTGGCGCCCGCGTCGAAGCGGGACAGGTTCATCGACCTCGCCGAGCAGATCACCGACTCGGTCGGCTATTACGTCATCGGCCAGGTGACGCAGGGCGTGATCAACGGCGTCCTGAGCATGATCTTCCTGTCGATCATCGACGCGCCCTTCGCCGCCGTGCTCGCGGTCGTCGCCTTCTTCTTCTCGCTCATCCCGCTGGTGGGGACGCTCACCGGATCGACGATCATCGTGCTCGCGTGTCTGATCCCCGGCGTCGGCTCCCCCGCGACCGCGATCGCCGCCGCCATCTACTACTTGATCTACATGCAGATCGAGGCGTACGTGATCTCGCCCAGGATCATGAGTCGAGCGGTCTCGGTCCCCGGAGCCGTCGTGGTCGTCGCCGCTCTCGCCGGAGGCAGCCTCCTGGGACTGCTGGGCGCGCTGATCGCGATCCCCGTCGCGGCGAGCATCCTCATCCTCTACCGGCAGGTGCTCATCCCCCGGATGAACGAGCTCTAGCGGGAGCTCAGACCGATTCCCAGTGCGTGGGCAGTGGGAGGGCCGCAGGGTTCACGGCCGCGACGACCTCGGTCAGGACGCGGCGAGTCTGGCTCTCGCCCACCCAGAGGTGCTTTCCGCCCTCGACCGCGATGAGGTTCGCATGCGGAATCGCCGAGAATCGCTCTGCCGCCTCGGGCGGACGCAGGTAGTCGTCGAGCTCGGGGACGAGGATGACCACCTTCGCCTCGGAATCCGCCCACGCGGCGACCTCGGCGTCGGTGGCTCTGTGCAGCGGCGGGGACAGCAGGATGATGCCCTCGATGTCGTGCTCTCGACCGTACTTCAGCGCAAGCTCGGTGCCGAACGACCAGCCGAGCAGCCACGGACGCGGGAGCCCGCGATCGCGGACGAAATCCATCGCCGCGGCGACGTCGAACTGCTCCGACGCTCCCCCGTCGAACTCGCCGTCGCTCGTCCCGCGCGGCGACGTCGTGCCCCGGGTGTTGAATCTCAGCACCGCGAGATCTGCGAGAGCCGGAAGCCGAGCTGCCGCCTTGCGGATGATGTGCGAGTCCATGAAGCCACCCGCCGTGGGCAGCGGATGCAGGGTCACCAGCGTCGCGACGGGATCGCTTTCTTCGGGGAGAGCCAACTCCCCCACCAGAGTCAGATCGTCGGCCGTCTCCAGCACGATGTCCTCGCGCCGCGCCGGCAGTTCCAGTGGTCCTCTGATCTCGATGCTCACGCCATCCTCCAACAGTGGTTGTGCCAGTGTCGACGCGCGGCGAGGTCCGCCGCGTCGCCCAGGACTCCGTCAGCGCGCCACGCGACGAGGTGCGCTGTTCCCGCCTCGATGACGCGTCCGCACCCGGGGCACGTGTAGTCCTTCAGCGCCTGCGGTGCCGAGACGGGCTGCACGGTCCACTCGACGCCACGGCGCACCTCGATGCGCTTCCACGAGGCGAGAAGCCGATCGAGCGAGTCCTCGGCCTCAGGGCGCGACGGACGTCGTTTCCGGGAGCGAGGCATGCCCCGGACTCACCACCAGTGGTTCTTGGTCCAGAATGCGTGGGCGCCGGCCCAGCTGCCGTAGCGGCCAGTCGCATACCCCGTGGCCCAGCGCAGGTTGTCGACGGGGTCGTAACCGTTGCCGGGAACCTTGCTGCAGGGCAGAGCCTGCACGAGACCGCAGGCACCGGACGACTTGTTCGTCGCGTTCGGGTTCCAGCCGCTCTCGCGCGAGACGATGTAGTCGACGTAACCCCAGTCGGACTCCGCGATGCCCGCCGCGGCCATCCACTCGGCCGGCGCGCCGCCGCCCGTGTAGAACAGCGGTCCGCTGGTGCCCGAGCTCGCCGAGCTCGACGACTTCGTGGCCGTCGGCGTGGGCGTCGGCGTCGGCTTCGGGGTCACGTAGACCGAGAACATCCCGCGCTCGACGGGCGCGATCTCCGCGCCGACCGCCGTCACCGTGAGGTTCTGCGTGTCGGAGAGCGCCGCGGCGTATGCCGACTCGGGGCCCTCCTGCGCGGGCTGCTCGGCGAGAGCCACACCGGTGGGTGCGACGATCGCGGCGGCGAAGCCGACGACCGCAAGAGCGCTGAAGAAGCCGGCAGCACCCCGGCGCCGCGAACCACGGCGCGGCGAAAGAGCCGTCGATGCAGGCACCGGCGTGACGTCGTTTCGATGAAGGGTCATGTCGTCTCGGGGATTCACGATGAGTGGCAGTCTACCCGCTGACTCCAGCGGCGACCATGAGAACGTTCAGCGAACGGCCAGGATCACGTCGACGGTGGCGTCGAGGAGCGCGTCCACCTGCTCCTCGCGGTAGCCTCCGCGCTGCATCCGGAAGGCAGCCGAGCGGAGCTGCTCCGCCGACAGGGGCTCGCCGTCGCGCAGGTATCGGACGATCCGCGTCGCGACGTGATCGACCTCGTCGATCTGATAGCCGAACGTGAGGACACCGTTCCTCGCGAAGCGGTGCCGCCGCGGGCGGGCCAGGTGATCGAGGATGACCTGGGCGTCGTCACGAGCCTGCTCGACCCAGACTCCGGCGCCCTGCGAGCGGACGGCGCGGTCGCGCGCACGCGAGGCCAGCGCATCTTCGACACGGCCGAGCGCGGCATCGACCTCGGAGACAACGTAGCCGTTCTTCACGAGAGGGAAGGACGCCACCCGGACGTCGGCCGCGGAGAGCTCGTCCCGGTCTCCCTCGAACGCGGCCCGTGCGGCCGCGAGGAACGTGTCGACGGCCGCGCGGTGATACCCGCGCGTGCGACCCGTCGTGAGGGAGAAGGCCGGCGGGGCCTCCTCCGTGTCTGTCGCATTCAGCACGTCTTCGGACGCCATCACTGCACCACCCAGGAGGAGAAGAGGAAAAAGAGGCCCAGCGCCGGAACGGTGGACGGAAGGATGCTGTCGAGCCGGTCCAGAAGCCCTCCGTGGCCGGGGAGCCAGGAGCTCATGTCCTTGATGCCGAGGTCCCGCTTGAGCATGGATTCGCCCAGGTCGCCGAGCGTGGCGGACAGGAGGATGGCTGCGCCGAAGATGACGCCGATCCACCACGGCAGGTGCAGGAGGAAGATCGCCAGGAGCACACCGGCGGCGACCGAGGCGACGACAGCGCCGCCGAAGCCCTCCCAGGTCTTCTTCGGACTGATGCGCGGCGCCATGGGGTGGCGACCGAATGCGAGGCCCGCGGCGTACGCTCCTGTGTCGGCGGCGACCGCGATCGCGATGAAGCTCAGCACCCACCACTGTCCGCCCTCCTGCTTGAGCAGGATCAGCGCGACGGCGGCGAGGAACGGGACGTAGATCTGGACGAAACCGCCGACCACGGCATCCGTGAGGACGTCGCCGTAGGTGCGGCCGTCCTTCGCGATCATCTGTGCCAGAAGCCGCCAGACGATCACGAACGCCACAGCCAGGAACAGCATCACCCAGACGAGCCACACCTCCGCGAAGAAGGCGGACAGCACGACCAGCGTGGCAGCCGCGAACTGCGGCAGGAGGTCGATCCGGCGCCCCGATGTCCGAAGTGCCAGGGCGAGCTCGTACACGCCGAGCAGCGCGGCTGCGAGGGCGAAGGGGACGAACAGCACCTTGATGAAGATCAGGGACCCGAGAAGGGCCGCGCCGAAAGCGAGGCCGATGAGGATCGCGAGCACCAGATCGCGCCCTGTGCGCTCCTTGATGCGCTCGTTGGCCTGGTCGAGCTGATCCCTGGCGTGCGAGACATGACTGCCCAGCTCTTCGCGCTTCGCGCGCCACTGCTCGCGGATCGCGTTGTGGTCCGCGGTGTCCAGGGTCGACGCCGTCACCGCGGTCTGCTCGGCAGGCAAGGGTGGTCGCGGCGGGATGCTGGCGCTGTCGAACTCCGGGAATGCCCCGTCCGCCAGAGGGATGCCGCCGGTAGACGTCGACGAGTCGCGCGCCTCCCGACGCGTCTGCGGCTTGTCGGTGTCGTCACCGGTGGAATCGTCGATCATGCCGCCTACACCTCGAGGAGTTCGGCCTCTTTGCGCTTGAGTGCGTCGTCGATGAGGTCGACGTGCTGGCGCGTGAGGGCGTCGAGTTCCTTCTCGCCGCGAGCGATCTCGTCTTCGCCGAGCTCGCTCTTGAGGGCGTCGAGCTCGTCCTTGGCCTTGCGGCGGATGCCGCGGACGTGGACCTTCGCGTCCTCACCCTTGGACTTCACGAGCTTGACGTACTCCTTGCGGCGCTCTGCCGTGAGCTCCGGCATCGTCACGCGGACGATGTTGCCGTCGTTCGTGGGGTTCGCGCCGAGGTTCGGCATGTCACGGACAGCCTGCTCGATCGCCTTCAGCGCCGACTTGTCGTAGGGCGTGATGATCAGCGAGCGCGCCTCGGGATTCGCGAGGGAGGCGAGCTGGGCGAGAGGCGTAGGAGAGCCGTAGTAGTCGACGAGCACCTTCTGGAAGAGCTGCGGGTTCGCCCGTCCGGTGCGCACGGTGGAGAAGTCCTCCTTGGCGGACTCGACGGCGCGCGCCATGCGAGAAGTGGTTTCAGCGAGGACATCCGCGATCACGGTGACTCCTATCGTCGGGGTGTTCTGAAATTCTATCGGGACGGGGCCGAGCAACCGGTGAGGCGCTCAGGCGGTGACGAGCGTTCCGATGGGCTCGCCGAGGAGCGCCCGCGTCACGTTGCCCGCCGGCTCCATGCCGAACACGCGCATGTCCATGTTGTTGTCCATGCAGAGGCTGAAGGCCGTCGAGTCGACGACCTTGAGGCCTCGCTGCAGGGCGTCGCGGTATGTCACGCGGTCGATGCGCTCGGCATCCGCGTGCTTGTTGGGGTCGGCGGTGTAGATCGCGTCGACGCCGTTCTTGGCGACGAGGACCTCGGTGGCGCCGATCTCGAGTGCGCGCTGCGCGGCGACCGTGTCGGTGGAGAAGTACGGGAGACCTGCACCGGCGCCGAAGATGACGACGCGGCCCTTCTCCATGTGACGCTCAGCGCGACGAGGGATGTAGGGCTCGGCGACCTGGGTCATTGAGATGGCGGACTGCACACGCGTCGGCGCGCCGGCCTGCTCGAGGAAGTCCTGGAGCGCGAGAGCGTTCATCACGGTGCCGAGCATGCCCATGTAGTCGGCACGCCCGCGGTCCATGCCGCGCTGGCTGAGCTCCGCGCCGCGGAAGAAGTTGCCGCCGCCGACGACGATGGCGATCTCGACGCGGTCGACCGCCTGGGCGATGTCGCGCGCGATCTGGCTGACGACGTCGGGGTTGACACCCAGCTGGCCGGCGCCGAATGCCTCGCCGGAGAGCTTGAGAAGGACGCGACGGCGTCCGGTGCGTTCGGTCATGGGTGTGATCCTCTCGTCCCGATTCAAGATAGTGCCTCGTGGGCATGAAGAAGGGGTCCGGATCATGGTGATCCGAACCCCTTCGACGGTGTTACGCGCCGACCTTGAAGCGCGCGAAGTCCGTCACGGTGATACCGGCGTCCTTCGCCACCTGGGCGACAGAGAGCTTGTTGTCCTTCGCGTAGTCCTGCTCGAGCAGGGCGACCTGCTTGATGAACGCGGAGACACGGCCCTCGACGATCTTGGGCAGAGCCGCTTCCGGCTTGCCCTCGTTGCGGGAGATCTCGGTCACGATCTCGCGCTCCTTCTCCACGGCGTCAGCCGGAACGTCCTCGCGGGACAGGTACGACGGGTTCGCGAACGAGATGTGCTGCGCGATGCTGCGAGCGGTCTCCGCGTCATCACCCGAGTAGGCGACGACGACGCCGATCTGCGGCGGCAGGTCCTTGCTCGTGCGGTGCAGGTAGACCTCGACCTTGTCGCCCGAGATCGTACGCACGCGGCGCAGTTCGACCTTCTCGCCGATGATCGCGGCCTCTTCCGAGATGACCTGCTCGACGCTCTTGTCGCCGGCCTGAGCGGCCAGGGCCGCCTCGACGGACTCGGCCTTGACGGCGGCAGCCGCGTCGGCGACCTTGTCGGCCAGCGCGATGAAGCGCTCGTTCTTCGCGACGAAGTCGGTCTCGCAGGCGAGCTCGATGAGCGTCACGGCGCCGTCCTGCTCGCGAGCGACGATGAGGCCCTCGCTGGTGGAACGGTCGGCACGCTTCGCGTTGCCCTTGGCACCCTTGAGACGCAGGATCTCGGTGGCCTTCTCGACGTCTCCGTCAGCCTCCTCGAGCGCCTTCTTGGTGTCGACCATTCCCGTGCCGAGCTGCTCACGCAGCGCCTTGAGGTCGGCGATGGTGAAGTTGGCCATGTGTGGTGGCTCCTTGCTTCGTGATGTGTGTGGTGGTCGCGGAATTACTTGGCGTCAGCCTCGGCAGGAGCCTCAGCGGCCTCTGCTGCGGGGGCCTCGGCGGCCTCCTCGGCTGCCGGAGCGTCCTCGGTCGGAGCCTCGGCGGCTGCGTCCTCGGCCGGAGCCTCGGTCGCTGCGTCCTCAGCCGGCGTCTCGAGGAGCTCGCGCTCCCAGTCGGCCAGCGGCTCCGCGTCGCCCGTCTCGGGGTTGTGCTTCTGCTGCAGGCCCTCGGCCGCGGCGTCCGCGATGATGCGCGTCAGCAGCGAGACGGAGCGGATCGCGTCGTCGTTGCCGGGGATCGGGTACTGGAAGTCGTCCGGGTCCGCGTTGGTGTCGAGGATACCGATGACGGGGATGCCCAGCTTCTTGGCCTCGTCGATCGCGAGGTGCTCGCGCTTGGCGTCGACGACCCAGAGGGCGGACGGCGTCTTGGTGAGGTTGCGGATTCCGCCGAGCGACTTGTGGAGCTTGTCCAGCTCGCGCTTCTTGAGAAGGAGCTCCTTCTTGGTGAAGCCGGAGGCTGCGGGGTTCTCGTAGTCGAGCTCCTCGAGCTCCTTCATACGAGCGAGACGCTTCGCGATGGTCTGGAAGTTGGTGAGGAGTCCACCGAGCCAGCGCTGGTTCACGAAGGGCTGGCCGACGCGCGTCGCCTGCTCGGCGAGGATCTCCTGCGCCTGCTTCTTGGTGCCGACGAAAAGGATCGTGCCACCGTGCGCGACGGTCTCCTTGACGAAGTCGTAGGCCTTGTCGATGTAGCCGAGCGACTGCTGGAGGTCGATGATGTGGATGCCCGAGCGCTCGGCGAGGATGAAGCGCTTCACCTTCGGGTTCCACCGACGGGTCTGGTGTCCGAAGTGCACGCCGCTGTCGAGCAGCTGACGGATGGTGACCACAGCCATGGTCGTCTCCTGGTTCTGGCGCGATTCTGCGCCGTTGAGGTTGTCAAGCCGATCGAGTGATCGGACTTCCTGGTACCCGGCGCGCACCCGCCCGCCTTGCGGCAGGACCTGTGGGTGCGGATGCCACGACTGAAGTCGCTCTGGGCACGCGTAGTCACCTCGGATTCGAGGTGCCGCTCCAGCATACAGGATTCGGGGCCGGACCCGTTCTGCACCTGGGAGGTGGCGGAGCGCCTCTCCCCCATGCCCGCCGCCAGACGTCCTCCCCCCGACCGCACCGGCGGCACTCCGCGCAGGATGTCCGGGTGACTCCTCGCGAACGCCTCTGCGCCGTCGCCATCCTCCTGCTCGCCGTCCTGCTGCTCGGATCGTCGATGAGAAGCGAGGGGGCGACGGCTCCGCCTGCCACCCGTGACGGCGCAGCGCCCGTCTGGGCGTGGCCGGTGGACGGTGGCCGAGTGATCACCGCGCCGTACCGCGCCCCGGCCAGTGCCTACGGTGCAGGCCACCGCGGTATCGACCTGCCCGCTCCGAGGGGCACGGCGTTGCGGGCACCCGCCGACGGGGTCGTCGCGTTCCGTGGCACGGTGGTCGATCGCGCCCTGGTGACGATCGAGCACGAGGGCGGCTACGTCTCGACCTTCGAGCCGCTCGCCTCCGAGCTCGCACCAGGGGACGTCGTTCGCGCCGCCGACGTGGTGGGCACGGTGGATGCCGGCGGGCACGCCTTCGCGGACACCATCCATCTGGGGGTGCGACTCGACGGCGCGTACATCAATCCGCTCCTCCTCTTCGGCGAGGTTCCGCGCTCGGTGCTGCTCCCCTGTTGCGAGGCGCTCTGACGCGGGGGCAGTGGCGCGTCGATGCGGGTCAGGCCCGAGGATGCGCCAGGCGGTAGGTCGCGGTCAGGCGCTCGGCGGAGACGTGCGTGTAGATCTGGGTCGTTCCGAGGCTCGCGTGGCCCAGGATCTCCTGGACGGCACGCAGATCGGCCCCACCGTCGAGCAGATGGGTGGCCGCGGTGTGCCGAAGTGCGTGCGGGCCGATCGTGTCGGCCCCCACGAGGGGAGCCAGCACCTCGGCCACCAGCGCGTACACGGCGCGCGAGCCGATGCGTGCACCGCGGACGCCGAGGAAGAGCGACGACGACGGAGTGCCCGCTCGGGCGGCGAGGGCGGGCCTCCCTCGCGTGAGGAACGCGGCCACGGCTGCGCGGGCGGGCAGTCCGAACGGCACGACGCGTTCCTTCGCACCCTTGCCGAGGACCCGAGCAGTCGCCCTGTCGAGATCGACGTCGTCGATGTCGAGGCCGCAGAGCTCGGATACCCGGATGCCGGAGCCGTAGAGGAGTTCGAGGATCGCGTGGTCCCGCAGCGCGATCGGGTCTCCCTCGAGCGCGGCGAGCCTCTGCTGTTCGAGCAGGGAGGTCATGGCGTCCTGCGAGGCCACGGTGGGAAGGGTGCGCCCGCGCTTGGGTGTCACGAGGCGGAGACTGGGGTCGTGCTCGATGAGCCCTTGTTCCTGGGCCCAGGAGAAGAAGGATCGTGCTGCCGCCGCTCGACGAGCGAGGGTCGATCGCGCGTCGCCCCTCTGTGTCGCGGTCCAGAGCCAGTCGCGGAGGTTCTCGAGATCGACATCCCTGAGCGACGGATCGGCGAGCGTCGCGGCCAGATCGCGGAGGTCCGAGCGGTAGGCACGCACCGTCGCAGCCGAGAGGCGCCGCACCTTCTCGAGGTGATCGGTGAACGCGTCCGCGGCCTCCGTGACATCCATGCGATCAGTCTGTCCTGCGCCGGCGGGTGCTGTCGTCAGCCGCGCCGCCGCGACGCCGCTCCCCCGTCATCGGCCCGCGCGGCGCCAGCCGTCCTCATCCCTCCGCACCGTCCCCTCGAGCTCGAGCACACCGAGCAGGGCACCCACGCGTTCGGGCGACAGTCCCGACCGACGGGCGAGTTCGCGGGTGACGACCGCGATCCGCGGGCTCAGCGCGTCGAGCAACCGTGTGCGATCCGGATCATCGGGAGAAGCGCTGCCCTCGCGAACGACGCCTTCCACGCCCTCCCAGAGCTCACGGATCTCCCCGGCCGTCGTGACGCAGCGAGCGTCATACTCGCGCAGCAGGCGATGACACCCGGCGGAGGCCGCAGACGTCACCGGCCCGGGCACGGCACCCAGCGGCCTCCCGAGCGCGGCTGCGTGCCCGGCGGTGTTGAGGGATCCGCTGCGCCATCCCGCCTCCACGACCACAGTCGCATGGCTGACGGCGGCGATCAGCCGATTCCGCGCGAGGAACCTCCATCGTGTCGGTGCCGTACCGCACGGCACCTCGCTCACGACCGCTCCGGAGGCGACGATGCGGTGCAGAAGCTCCTGATGCCCCTGCGGGTACGGCCGGTCCACACCCCCGGCGAGGAACGCCACCGTCGCCCCCTCGACCCCCAGGGCCGCACGATGGGCGGATCCATCGATCCCGTAGGCACCGCCGGAGACGATCACCGCACCGTTCATCGCCAGATCGCCGGCGAACTCTCCGGCCAGATGCTCGCCGTACCCGCTCGCCGCGCGGGCGCCGACGATCGCGACGCGCGGGTGCGCCCGGAGCAGCGCCACGTCACCCCTCACCCACAGGACGTTCGGCGTGTGAGATCCCAGGTCGGACAGCTCGTCTGGCCACTCGGCGTCGCCGGGAAGCACCAGTCGCGCCCCGACATCACGTGCGTGGGTGATCGCCCGCGAGATGGCATCCGCATCCCACCGGACCGCCCACCGCCGAAGCCCCTCGTGCAGTTCCCTCCCGGCGCGCCCAGGTTTCGCCAGAGCGCCTCCCCCGCGCTGCACGAACTCCAGGGCCTCCACCGCGCCCATGCTCGCGATCAGCGTCCCCGCCACGCCGTCGCCGGGCTCCGCCGCGACGGACCACGCGACGCGCGCGATCGCGGCTTCCGGATCCCCGCCCGGATGCACCTCGTCGAGCGCGGCCCGCAGGTCGACTCGTGCCATCAAGGACTCCATCACGATGCGAACCCCCGCTTCAGGAACAGGGCGCGCCCGACCTCGTCCGCGCCTGGCCGATCGATCCCTGCAAGGTCGGCCATGGTCCAGGAGAGGCGCAGCACACGGTCATATCCCCGGAGCGTCAACGTTCCCCGCTCGAGAGCACGGTCGAGCGGAGCTCGCGCAGATGCATCGATCCGTACATCGGGCTGTCGGAGACGAGTGCCGGGGACGTCGCCGTTGCGCAGCCACGGGGTGCCGCGCCATCTCTCAGCTGCGCGAGCTCGCGCCCGCACCACCTGCTCCCTGGCCTGCGCGCTGGTGAGCTCCGCCCGCTCACCCGCGGTCGCCCGTGACACCGCCACCCGTGCGATGTGCAGCTCGATGTCGATCCGGTCGCGCAGGGGGCCGGACAGACGAGCCGCGTATCGTCGGATCGCGATCGAGGGGCACGTGCACTCTCCCCCTCGGACGCCGTAATTGCCGCACGGGCACGGATTCATCGCCAGCAGGAGCTGGAAGCGCGCAGGGAAGCGCGCGCTGAAGCCGGAGCGGATGATCTCGATGGTGCCGGACTCGAGGGGCTGCCTCAGCGCGTCCAACGCAATCCGCGAGAACTCCGCGGCTTCATCCAGAAAGAGCACGCCGCGGTGCGCGCGCACGATCGCGCCGGGCGTCGCCACCCTCGACCCTCCGCTGACGAGCGCTGCGACGGAGGCGCTGTGATGCGGCGCCTCGATCGGCGGGACGAGGCCGAGGGTGCGCACGGAATCCCCGGTGAGCGAGCGGATGGACGCGACTTCCAGCGCCTCATCCTCGGTCAAGGGCGGCAGGATGCCGGGCAGTCGTAGGGCGAGCATTGTCTTACCCGCGCCCGGCGGACCGCTGAGCAGCATGTGATGGCCGCCGGCTGCGGCGACGACGAGCGCGTCGACCGCCTCCTCCTGACCGATGACATCGGAGAGGTCGAGCGGTTCCACAGCTTCTTCGTGCTCCGGAATCGCGGCGACCGGTTCGGCATCCGGCACCTGCACGTCGGCCCCGTGCCAGGCGGCGACCTCTGCGAGAGACGTCGCCGCGCGCACCTCGATGCCGGGGACGAGCCGCGCCTCCGCTTCGTTCGCGTGCGGGACCACGACCACATCGAAGCCCGCACGCGCCGCCGCGAACACCGACGGGAGCACGCCCCGAACGGGCCGGATACGACCGTCGAGGCCGAGTTCTCCGATGTGGACGGTGCGCGAGATCGAGCTGCGTGCGATGGCGCCGCCGGCCGCAGCTGTCGACACCGCGATGCCGAGGTCGAATGCCGAACCGTGCTTGGGGAGGCTCGCCGGTGAGAGGTTCACCGTGATCCGCCTGCGAGGCAGATCGAGGCCGGAGTTCTTGCAGGCGTTGTGCACTCGCTGCACGGCTTCGCCGAGCGACTTGTCCGGAAGTCCGATGATCTTGAACTCGGGTGTCTGGTTGGAGAGGTCCGCCTCGACCTCGACCATGTGCCCCTCGACTCCGGTGAGTGCGACCGCCCACGTGCGGGAGGTGGTCATGACACATCCACCAGGTGCTCGAGCACGCCGGTATCGGGGTCGGGCCCGACGATCCCGATGACGTCGATGCGCAGACGCAGGCCCCGCACGTCTTCGGGATGCACGGCGATCCACGCGTGTGCCAGCTGCCACAGCCGCCGGAGCTTGCGCGCATCGACGGCCTCGAACGGATGCCCGTACGTCACCGAGGTCCTGGTCTTCACCTCGACCACACACAGCACGCCGCGCCGGACGGCGACGATGTCGATCTCCCCCTGCGGGCATCGCCAGTTGCGGTCGAGGATGAGATATCCGCCGTCGGTCAGGAACCGGACGGCGCGCGCTTCACCGGCTCTGCCGAGGTCGTCTTTCGCTGCCATGGAGACAGCCTGCCCGCGGCATGCGACGCGGATCGCTCGGATCCGGGCGACGCCACGGTCACACGGGACAGCTCGTCAGAGCGCCGCCCGGTGCAGGAGGACTCACTCTCCGTCGAGCGACAGCTCCTGAGGGATCTCGAACTCGCGGCGCTGGAGCTCCTCGACGTTCACGTCCTTGAAGGTGAGCACCCGGACGGCCTTGACGAAGCGGTCGGCGCGGTAGATGTCCCAGACCCAGACGTCGCTCATCGAGATCTCGAAGTAGAAGTCGTGCTCGGTGTCACGGCGGACGACATTCACCTCGTTCGCGAGGTAGAAACGACGCTCGGTCTCGACGACGTACTGGAACTGGGCGACGACATCGCGGTACTCGCGGAACAGCGCCAGCTCGAGTTCGCGGTCGTAGTCGTCGAAGGCTTCCTCATCCATGATGTCTCCATCCTAGAGTCGGCGGCCCGTCGCCGTCGCACGCGTGCGTCAGAAGAGCGTCGGGGCGTCGGCGATCGCCCACGACGAGCGATGGTGCGCGGAGAGCCCATCCGTGCGGATGGCGGCGCGGTGCTCGATGCTCGCGTACCCCTTGTTGCGGTTCCACTGGTACGCCGGAAGCTCGTCATGGAGCTCCGTCATGTACGCGTCGCGCGCCACCTTGGCGATCACGGATGCGGCAGAGACCGATGCGCAGTCACGGTCGGCCTTGACGACCGCCCGCACCTGCAGCGGTTCGGGATGCACGCGGGAGACGTAGTCGTGGTTGCCGTCCAGGATCACCAGGGCGTCCGCCAGCGCGACCCCCTGATCCACGACGCTCTGCACGGCGCGAGAGGCGGCGAGGCCCAGCGCGCGCATGATCCCGACCTTGTCCACTTCGGCGGCACTCGCCCATCCGACGCCGGACGCCTGCACCCACGCCGCGGCACGCGCCGCAACCTGCGGCCTGCGCTTCTCGGAGACGAGCTTGGAGTCCCTGAGCCCCTCCGGCACGCGCCGGCGTGCCCCCGCAGCATCCATCACCGCGGCGCCCACGGCGACCGGACCCGCCAGCGCTCCCCTGCCCACCTCGTCGAGCGAGATGACCAGGCCGAACTCGGCGAGCAGCCGGCGCTCGAGCGTGAGCTTCGGGGCGACGACCGTCATTCCGGGTCCGGGACGCCGTTGAAGCTGTCGTGGTGGCCGTCGATGGTGCCCATGCGGTCGAACGGCCAGGTCGTGAGGAACGCCTTGCCGACCACGTTGTCGAGAGGCACGAATCCCCCGCTCGGAAGCTCCTGATGCGCCCTGGCATCCCGAGAACTGTCGCGGTTGTCTCCGAGCAGCCAGAGCGATCCCTCCGGAACGGTCACGTCGAACGGCTCGTTCGACGCCGCCGTGTCGCCGTCGGGGAGATTGAGGTAGCCGAGTTCGTCGATCGGCGCACCGTTGATCGTGATCTGGCCGAGTGCGTTGCAGCAGACCACGTGGTCGCCGCCTACGCCGATCACGCGCTTGACGAGGTGGTCCTGCGAGTCAGTCGCGGAGATGCCGACGAGGTTGAGGACCCAGTCCACGGCCTCGACCAGCGGAGGTTGCGCGGGCGTCTGCGGTACGCCTTCCAGCCATCCGCCCGGATCCTTGAACACGACGATGTCGCCCCGCTCGTACCCGGTCCATCGCGGCGTCAGCTCGTCGACCAGGATGCGGTCGTCGACCATGAGAGTCCGCTCCATGGAGGCGGACGGGATGTAGAAGGAGCGAACGACGAAGGTCTTGACGATGAAGGAGACCAGCGCCGCGATCACGATGATGACGAGCACATCCCGGAGGAAGACCAGGAACCCGCGGCGCCGCTTCGTCGTGGGCGAGGGGGAATCAGTCGTCATGGGGTTCCTTCACAGTCTCGCACCGCTCTGAGACGGCACTACCAAGGGTCGCACACCCTGGGGAGAACACAGCACCCCGGGACATCGTGTCCCGGGGTGCTGTGGAGAACCTGCGCGTCAGTTGTCGCGCTTCTCCTTGATCTTCGCCTTCTTGCCGCGCAGCTCGCGGAGGTAGTAGAGCTTCGCGCGACGCACGTCACCGCGGGTGACGACCTCGATGTGGTCGATCACCGGGGAGTGCACCGGGAACGTACGCTCGACGCCCACCTGGAAGCTGATCTTGCGAACGGTGAAGGTCTCGCGCACGCCGTCGCCCTGGCGACCGATGACGACGCCCTTGAAGACCTGAATACGCGAGCGGGTGCCCTCGGTGATGTTCACGTGTACGTTGACCGTGTCACCGGGGTGGAAGACGGGGATGTCGGAACGGAGTGATGCCGAGTCGACGGCGTCGAGGATCTGCATGATCGTCTCTCTCTGCACTCGCCACAGGTCGGATGCATGATGTTAGGTAGGAAAAAGTAGTGTGCACCGTACGGCGCCGAAGCGTCCGCGGGCTCCCCTGAGGCAGAGCCGGTCACGGCACAAGGAACCATTCTGCCACGGATGCCGCTCGCGGCCAAAACGCGGAGCGACCCTCGGGTCAGTCGCGGGACTCGGTCTCCCTGACCACGATGACCTCGTGCGCCGGTGCATCTGCGCGCGGTTCGTCGACGCCGGGAACGGTCGACCACGAGATCGTCTCCCGGAAGCGTGCGCCGCTCCCCTTGGCCTCGCTCCAGAGCTGCCAGAGCTGCAGCCAGATCAGACCGATGCCTGCCACGATCGCGGCGGCGAGGAGCCATCCGAACGCTCCGTCGATGAAGCATCCGACAGCGATCGTCAGCCCGTGCCAGAGCGTGAATCCGCCGACATCCCACCAGGACACGGCGCGTTCGGCGCGCACGGACGGACGTGAGCGCGTCAGGAGGGTGAGCAGGAGCTGGCCCACGAACACGGACGGCACGGCGATGAACAGGACCCAGAGGATGGCCCAGCCGCCCTGGAACACGCCCCACCCGATGAGCAGCCAGAGCGGCAGGACGAACGCCGCGGGGATCAACCACCGGAAGAACGCCTGACGCAGCCACATGTCTTGAATGCTACGTCGGCAGTCACCCCTGCGTCGGGGTGTTCGCTGAGAGCGCGCGGCCGTTCACATCCGGGATATCGGAGAGAATGGACAGGACGAGAGGACACCTGATGATCGAACTGCGCACCCCCGCCGAGATCGAGGAGATGCGTGCAGCCGGACGCTTCGTGGCGGAGACGCTGGCCACGCTCCGGGACGAGACGAAGGTGGGGACCAACCTCCTCGCGATCGATCGTCGCGCGCACGACATGATCCGCAAGGCCGGAGCCGAGTCATGCTACATCGACTACCACCCCTCGTTCGGCGCCAGCCCGTTCGGCAAGGTCATCTGCACGTCGATCAACGACGCCGTCCTGCACGGACTCCCCCATGACTACACGCTGCGGGACGGCGACCTGGTGTCGCTCGACTTCGCCGTCTCCGTCGACGGCTGGGTCGCTGACTCCGCCGTCTCGTTCGTCGTCGGCACTCCCCGAGACGAGGATCTGCGGCTCATCGAGACCACCGAGCGCGCCCTGGAGGCCGCGATCGACGCGGCCGTGATCGGCAACAGGATCGGCGACATCTCGGCCGCCATCGCCGCGGTCTCGCACGGCGAGGGCTACTCGATCAACACCGACTTCGGCGGCCACGGCGTCGGGCGCATCATGCACGGCGACCCCCACGTGCCGAACGACGGCCGCGCCGGCCGAGGCTTCCCCCTGCGCGAGGGTCTCGTCTTCGCCCTGGAGCCCTGGCTGCTGGAGACCACCGACGAGCTCGTCACGGACCCGGACGGGTGGACCCTGCGCAGCGTCGACGGCTCCCGCGGCGCCCACTCGGAGCACACCGTCGCGGTCACCGCAGACGGGCCGATCGTGCTCACCGATCGCTCGTTCCTCGGGGTGCGCTGAGGCGGGTCGTCAGACTCCTGCGTCCGCTCTCTCCCAGCTCTCGACGGGTCCGTCGACGACATGGAAGAGCGGATGCGGTTCGGGCGACACCACGTCTGCCCACCGCGTGAGCACGTCCGGGCTGCGAGCCGCCAGCTTCGCGACGAGATGCGCCCACTCCAACGACAGCTGGCCGGTCGTGACGGACATCGTGGGTGGGACGGCCGGCGGCACCGTGTCGATCCGCGACCGATCGAAGCGGTAGCCGCGGACATCGGCCTCGTCGGCGACGGCGTGCAGGTAGGCGGCGACAGCGGCGAGCGGATCCGAAACGGCGCGGAAGCGCTCGAGCTGCGGGTGCTTCAGGTAACCGCGCGTGCGCTTGGCCAGCACGGCTTGCGCGAGAAGCGCCTCCCGCCAGCAGGCGACCAGCCCCTGACGGTCGAGGTAGCGGGGGTGCAGAGACCAGATCCTCATGCGCGCCTCTCGTCGTTCATCCTCCGACGCTACCAACTGACGTGCGCGCCATCCGGCTGTGCCATCCTGAGTGCATGATGCCGGAGGACCGCCACGTGCCGCAGCGGCTCTTCCTCGCCCGGCACGGCCAGACCGAGTGGAATCTCGATCGCCGTCTGCAGGGACAGCTGGACTCGCCCCTCACGGCCGAGGGCATCCGCCAATCGCACACGGTCGCCGCGCACCTCGCCGGTCGCGGCATCTCCACCGTCTTCTCGAGCCCGCTCGGACGCGCACGGGAGTCGGCAGAGATCATCGCCGCGCACCTCGGCGTGGAGACCGTGGTCGTCCCTGAGCTCGCCGAGGTGCATCACGGCGTCATGGCCGGCCTCACATGGGACGAGATCGACGAGCGCTTCCCCACAGCCCGGGCGGAACGCGCCGAGAACCGGTACGGCTGGGCCTTCCCGGGCGGCGAGAGCTACGCGCAGGCCAGGGGCCGCGCCCGGCGGGCGCTGTCGGCGTGCGGATGGGCGACCGACGGCGTCCCACTCGTGGTGAGCCACGAGATGTTCGGACGGATGCTGCGCGCCGAGCTCCGTGGTCTCGATGCCGCCACGGCGCTCGCCCTCCGGCATCCGCACGGCGTCGTCTTCGAGATCGACGGCCGCGACGAGCGAATGCTCTAGGAGCCGTCCTCCGGAAGGAGGTCGGGCCGGCGACGACGCGTGCGCTCGAACTGCTGTTCGCGGCGCCAGGCCGCGATCGCGGCATGGTTGCCGCTCAACAGCACGTCGGGCACCGCGCGGTCCCGCCACACGGACGGCTTGGTGTACGACGGGTACTCGAGGAGCCCGTCCTCGTGCGACTCCTCGACCAGGCTCTCGGGATTGCCGACGACGCCGGGGATCAGTCGACCGATCGCCTCGATCATCGCCATCGTCGCGACCTCGCCGCCGTTGAGCACGTAGTCGCCGAGGCTGACGAGTCGCACCTCGCCGAGGGACGCCGCGTACTCGAAGACGCGCTCGTCGATGCCCTCGTACCGACCGCAGCCGAAGATGAGGTGATCGCGGCCGCTGAGTTCACGGGCGGTGGCCTGCGTGAACACCTCACCCGCCGGCGAAGGGAAGATGATGGTGGGTCGCTCGCTGGCCTCATCGACAGCGGGCGCAAGCTCGTCGAGGGCCGCAGCCCATGGCTCGGGCTTCATGACCATGCCGGCGCCACCGCCGTAGGGTGTGTCGTCCACCTTGTTGTGACGGTCGAACGCCCAGTCGCGCAGATCGCGCACGTTCAGGTCGAGGATGCCGGCGCTGCGCGCCTTGCCGAGCAGCGACAGCGCCAGCCCGTCGAAGTACGACGGGAAGATCGAGACGACGTCTATGCGCATCGGGAGAACCCCGCGCTCACTCGGTCGTGTCGGAGTCCGAGCGCTCCTCGGCGTCGGAGCCCTCCGGCGACTCGGGCAGCTCTTCGAAGAGCCCTGCCGGCGGAGTCACGATCACACGGCCCGCTGCGACATCGACGGTCGGGACGATCGCCTCGACGAACGGCACCATGACGTCCTGGTCGCCGGCGCGCACGATGAGGAGGTCCTGCGCGGGCATGTGCTCGACGCGCGCGACCTTGCCGATGACCACGTCGTCGCGGACGACGTCGAGACCCACGAGCTGGTGGTCGAACCAGGCGTTGTCCTCGACCTCGTCGTTGTCCTGATCGATCCAGAGGATCGCGCGGACGATGCTCTCGGCGGCCGATCGGTCGTCGACGTCCTCGAGGAACACGACCGGGTTGCCGTTCATCACGCGGTACTCCCGCACGGTGACGGTCTTGCCGTGCCACGGCGATGCCTCGGGCACCTGGAGCGTGAACTCGGCTCCGGGAGTGAAGCGGCGCTCGGGGTTGTCGGTGTAGAGCTCCAGCTTGAGGGCGCCCTTCAAGCCGTGCGGCTTGACGAGGCGCCCCACGCGCAGCTGGTTCTTGCCCTGGTTGCGGTCTTTCGCGACCACGTCAGTCGTCCGCGACATCGACGCGGACACGACGCCCATCCGCCAGGGCGGAGATGAGCGTACGCAGTGCCTTCGCGGTGCGACCGCCGCGCCCGATCACGCGCCCACGGTCATCGGGGTGCACACGCACCTCGAGGAGATCGCCTCGCGGCGACGTGGACTCATTGATACGCACATCCTCGGGGTGATCGACGATCCCCTTGACGATGTGTTCGAGCGCGGCGGCGAGCACGACGACTTACTCCGAGTCTGCGGCGGAAGCCTCAGCGGCATCCGCGTCGGCAGCGGCGGGAGCGTCCTCGGCGGGCGCCTCGGCCTTCTTCTCCGCCTTGGGCTTGACGACCGACTTCTTGGCGGCGTCGACCTCGAAGGGAGCCTTGGGCTCAGCGACCTTGAGGGTGGACTTCGCGTCCTTGTCGCCCTTGAACTTGCCCCAGTCACCCGTGATCTTGAGGATCGCGGCGACCTGCTCGGTCGGCTGCGCGCCGACGGAGAGCCAGTACTGCGCACGCTCGGAGTCGACCTCGATGAACGAGGGCTCCTCGGTGGGGTGGTACTTGCCGATCTCCTCGATCACG